>NZ_JBQSWR010000006.1:0-281994 GCF_052377405.1 Corynebacterium sp. AOP40-9SA-29
TTCGTAGACAGTCATGGTTCGTGCTCCTTCTCGTCGGTGTCGATCTGCGGACCACGCTATTACCTCAAGTGCACTTGAGGTCAAGCCGGACGCGGCGCGCCGTCAGGAGAGACGGCGCGCGCCCTGCCCGGTGGCGCCCAGAGCGTCCTGCGGGTTGAGCAGAGTGCAGGCCTTCAGCGAGAGGCAGCCGCAGCCGATGCAACTGGTGAGCTCGCTTTCGAGGCGTTCGAGGCCGCGGCGCCGTTCCTCCAGCTCCTTCTTCCACCTGCGCGAGGCCACCTGCCATTCCTTGTGCGTGGGTGCCCGGTCCAACGGGACGCTGCTGAATGCGTCCTGCACGCTTTTCAGCGGGATGCCGAGGTTCTTCGCGACGCTGATGAGGGAGATCCGACGCAGCATGTGACGTGCGTAGAGGCGGTGGTTGCCGCCGGTGCGCACCGAGGCGATCAGCCCGAGGTCCTCGTAGTAGCGCAGCGCCGAGACTGCGGTGCCGGTGCGTCGGCTCGTCTCGCCGATGCTCAGGAGTTCGTCGGCGTTCGAGGTGTGGGTGTTCATGTCAGGGCCGCCTTTCGTCGCCGGAAACCTCGAGTGAGGATGAGGTTTCCCGTGCGTTCCGATGCTACGCCCGGCTGTTATGCTGCACGAATGACGTGGTTGCTGATCTTCGCCGCCCTGGTGGTCCTGCTTGTCGGCGGTGCCGTTCTCCCACGGCGCGCCGCCTACCGGGGCTTGGAACCGGAAGAACAGAAACGTCCCGGGTTTCCGTGGTTCTGGCTCGTATTCCCTCTGACGGTGTTCGCGATCGCCCTGGGGATCGCGGCCTGGCTACCGTGGACTGCCGGCACCGGGGCTGATTTCGGGTGGACGATGTACATGCCGCTGGCAGATGCCGACGAAGGCTACGGCAGTTCCTTGTTGTCGGATGCCGCTGCCGCGAATCTGCTCAGGATGCCGTGGGCGCCAATCGCCTACCCGCTGATCGCTGTGGCGGGTTTCGCGTTGTCGGTTTGGGCCTGGCGGAAGCAGCGCATATGAGTTGGGTCTTCCTGGGCAGCATCCTGGTGGTCGCAATGACTGGTGCGGTGATTCTGCCGCGGCGGGCGCGGCAGAAGGACCAGAGGAACCTGGCTTTTCCCTGGTTCTGGGTGTGCTACCCCGTGGCGGTGTTCGGGATTGTCTCCACGATCGGGATGGTCCTGGACGCGCAGTTTTCGACGATCTACAACTCGCATGAGGACCCGATCGGCCTAGCGATGCCTTATCCGGACGGCCACGGATTCCCCGGCCTGCAGTTCCTGTCAAGCGAACAGTACAGGCAGTTATTTGGGCCACTTCCAGTTGAGATCTATTTGGCCTTCTTCCCGCTCCTCGCCGTGGTGGGAGTGGTGAGCGCGGTCATCGCCTGGCGAAAGGGCAGGGTGTAGGTGGACGGTGCGATACCTATCGGCCCTCCCGCTCTCGCTGCTGCCGCCCCAGTTCTTCTAAGTACTGGCGAAGCTTCGGATCATGTACCAGGGTCCCGCTAGCTCGGCCTTTCTTTCCGTTGGGCCGGAGCGACTGAGAGGTCACGTGGTAACTCCTGCATGCCCCGCAATAGTAGGGACGACCGCCTTCCATAACGCCGCCGCTACGGTAGCCGTCGAGGTCTTTGGCGGCCTCGCGGGCAGTTCTGTAACGCTTCTTCCCAGGAGTGCGGCAGGGCCCCTTCGCTGGATGTCCCTGATGCCTGAGGCGATGCCCCTGGCTGTCGAGGTGAAACCAGCTTCCGGTACGCCGGTCATGAACTACCGGCTGGTCACAGGTCATACACGTGGGGAATGTCTCCGAATTGATCTCGTCAGTTTGCATGGCGAATAACCTACTGTCGCCTTCGGACACCGAAATATTCAGTTCGAACAAATTGTCCAACATGGCAGTTGGCGATGCCACGCAGTAGGCTTTAGTCCTCAATCTCAAGGAGCAATCACAATGACACGCGAACGCCTGTCCTTCCTGATCGTTCGCCTCCCTGTTCTCGAACTGGTGGTGGCGCTTCTCGGCGTGAGCGGTGCCGCTGGCGCTCTTTCCGGTGCTGGCGTGGATGATCGCGGACTGTGGAATACGATGTTCCTGGTGTGTGGAGCGCTATCGGCGCTACTATCCATAATCCTCGATGTGTTCGTGGATCGCTACCGACTGATAACGTCGTCGATCATTGCAGCGGTAGGCGCAGCGCTCTTGTATTACGTACTCAGTACCAGGGGAGTCGGCGCGAGTATCGGGGAGCCGGTAATAGTGGCGATCGCGGCCTCCCTGATTCTGTCCTCACTTTTCAGGGTCGCCAGGGCAGGCATTGCGTCCCTTGTGTCTCCGTAGACTCTTCGTCGGATGTAGCCCGGCGAAGATCTGCACGCTCGCGGCATAGCAGTAGCGTCAAGGGGATCACATACAGTGCGGCTACGCAGATAACCACGGCCACCGGTCCGCTGGCGCCCATGGCCGTGGCCAGAGTCATGCCGGCGATCCAGGAGCCGACGGCCGTACCGAAGTTGAAGGCCGCGGTCGCCATCGCCGAGGCCAAGGTCGGTGCCTTGTCCGCGTAGCGCACGGCCATGCCGATGAGCACTGGGTTGGTGGACATGCCGAACAGGCCGAGCAGGGCGACGAGAATGACCGTCACCAGGGCATTGTGTGAGAACAGCAGCAGGGCGACGAGCACCAGGAACGTCGTCGACGGACACTGGGGCGGCGTCGATGACGGTGAAGGGGCCGGCGTCCGCGGCGTCAGTGATGGTCAATCCGATTTCAGCGGTGCGGCAGATGGTGTCAGCGACGAGGTTGCCAGTAGTGTGCACTTCTAGGGTCCTGGTTCGGTTCAGATGATTGCTTCGCAACTCTCTTCTTGTACCGGCCAGGGCCTCTATATGTTGTGCCACATCGCAGCAGCCCCACCGTCAGCTATGCACTCCGTATCGCGAAGAGCCACATTATCCGTGGTCATGGGTGGTCCTTCTTGAGGATGACATTATACAGCGTTTTCTCTGCGTTCCAGATATAGCGCGGCGATGGTGGTATCGGAGAAAGTCCCAGTCGGAACCTCATCGCGATAAAGATAAGTATAGTTCCGAAACATAGACCTGCTACATGCTTTGAAGAGCCGTTGAGGAGTAACGATGCGGGAAGTGGCATGAGTAGAGTGGCTACCGAGTTGAAGAAAATAGCTTCTGCTATCGGTCGTCGATACTGGCAGTCCTTCTTCTCTACGTTTACTATGTATATGGTGATCGGGCATACCGCGGCGACAATCAGGATTACTGCCAATGATAATCCAGTTGCTGTCATGATCTATGGGGTACCTTCTTCTAGCCCGGATTTTTCATAGTTGTCGGGTAATGGGGGTTCAGCGTCCCCGGTGCGCTGATCAAGCGTTGATTCTACCTCAGGCGTGCCTGGCTCCCGGCCAATGCGTCCAGGGCCGGTAATGCTGGGGTCCCTCTTTGCCGGGCGCGTGTGTCAGCCCGGAAGTGGCTCGACCGTGGGTCGGCGAAGATCCGCACGCTCGCGGCGGAGCAGTAGCGTCAACGGGATCACGTACAGTGCGGCCACGCAGGTACCCACGGCCACCGGTCCGCTCGCGCCCATGGCCGTGGCCAGCGTCATCCCGGCGATCCAGGAGCCGACAGCCGTACCGAAGTTGAAAGCCGCGGTCGCCATCGCCGATGCCAACGTCGGTGCCTTGTCCGCGTAACGCACGGCCATGCCGATGAGCACTGGGTTGGTGGACATGCCGAACAAACCGAGCAGAGCGACGAGAATGACCGTCACCACTGCGTTATGCGAGAACAGCAACAGCGCGACGAGCACCAGGAACGTTGCCGCCGCGGAGAAGAACAGCAAGGCGAATGGACGACGTGCGCCGATGCTGCCACCCACGTTCGAGCCGATGAACGCCCCGATCCCGTAGCCGACGAGCACGAGTGGCACGGCGCTGGCGGGCAGTCCACTGTTGTCGGTCAACAACGGGGCGATGAAGCTGTACACCGCCAGCGAGGAACCGCAGACCACCGCGCAACCTGCGAGCACGAGCCACACGCGCCCGTCGCGCAGGGCGCGCAGTTCCGCGCGCAAGGACGGCGCCGGTGCGTCCTGCGGATCGGGCGGGACCTGACGGAAGATGATGAGTGCGCCGAGAACCGCGAGCACGGCGAGGATCCAGAAAGGGCCGCGCCAGCCGATGGTCTGGCCGGCGAAGGAACCCAATGGGACGCCGACGACGTTGGCGAGCATCCCGCCGCCGAGCACGATGCCCAACGCCTTCGACGACAGGGACGGGCCCGCAGCTTGCGCACCCACCACCGCGGCGACGGCCCAGAAGGCTCCGGTCGCGAGCGCGGTCAGGAAACGTGCCGCCAGGATCACCGGCATCAACGACGACAACGCCACGATGATGTGGCCTACCGCGAACACCAGGAGCGCGAGGGAGAGGGTCACGCGCCGCGGGAGCCGGAGCGTGAGCACCGCCATGGCCGGGGTGCCGACGATCATGCCGATGGCGAAGACGGTGATCATAAGACCGGCGTCGGAGACCGACACGTTGAGGTCCTCGGCGATCTCCGGGAGAATCCCGGCGACGATGAACTCCGTGGTGCCCATGAGGAAGACGCCCGACGCCAGGACGTAGGTGACGAACGGCAGGCGCGATTCGGTGGACGGTGGAGGAGTGGGGCTCGACATGCGGGGAGGAGGTCTTTCTGTCATGGGATGTGTGCGGGTCGCCGCAATAACCACGGGTGAGGACGACCGCCATACATCGCACCATGTTCCGCGGCCGACGAGGAGTCCAGGTTGGTGGGGGTACCGCGAGGGCCTCCCTGTGGGACGGGATGCCGTCGCTGCGCAGTCCACTGTGCGCTCGTCAGGTGCGGGGTGCCGTCGAGGATTCCTCGGGCGGATCCTCCCAGGACAGATGATGGATCTTGAACGCCTCGATGAGGCTCGGGTCATCGGGTGTGAGATCACCCGTTGAGCGTTTGGTCAGACACCGAGCAATCTCGCCATCGTCATGACGCTCGAAAACAGCCCACAGCATGTGGTCGTCTCCGTGGCGTGAGGAGTATCTGACGCCATCGAGATCGGTGGTCTGCCACAGCTGTGCAGCGACTCGCTGGGTCAATTCTCGCGGACGGGAATCCCGCAGCGCTGCAGCATCGAAATCGTCCAGGCCCAATTTCCGTGCGTCTGCGAGAAACAGAGTTCGTAGTGCCGAGATGCTCTTCGAGTGGGATACGGCGCAGAATTGGCCCGTCATCTGGGCCGTTGCCACACATCGACGCAGTGCCCAGCTTCGAGGCACTACTCCCGGGCGAGGTGTCGGATCTTTGGCGGAATCGTTGTCCTCGATGGCGTCCAGTTCTGCTGACAGTGCCGTATCCGGACGGAAGCAGGCCAAGACCTCCAATAGGCAAGCGAGAAGACTTTCACCTGCGTATACAGTGCGGAATGTGCCATCTGGATCATCCCAGCGGCCGCCGAACCGACCGCGGACGGCGTACTTCCAGGGTGCCCACGCCCAAGGATCCGGGCGGTGGCCCACGCGCCACACCGCCCGGTCCTCCTGGTGGATCGCAAGCTGTGGACGTTCGTCACTCATCGGTTCGAGAGGAACGACCGTGCCGCGGCCAAGACGGTGGGCCCGCCCTGTCCGCCGGGTGATTCCCTCAGGAACCGGGCCGGAGCCACGTCATCCAGGTGCGGATTCATACCTTGAAACCATGCCCTGGCGACACCGGGGTCCTCATGTTCAACGATGAGTTCTGCGACCTGCAGGGCATCGCGAATTCGGCGTTCGCCTGATGCCGAGGGGGCACGAACACCGGTTGCCCACTGGGTGACAGCCCTCGTCTCCTTGACTCCTCCGAGGTAGGCGACCAATTTGGCACCTAGAAGATCGCGCAGGCGCGACACAGCCCGCGGAAGGCGGCTATTGGCGCTGCCGTGCGCACGAATCTCCTCGTCGGGAGTGAGTAGAGGTTGCATGTGCCCCATTATCCTGGCCCGACGATCGAGGTGCAAGGGGTATCACACCTCAAATCACAAGAAGGATCACACTGTCGGTGGCCCTCATAGCGTCAGCATCACCTTGGTCGCACGCCGCTCGGACATCGCGGCGTAGCCCTCGGCGGCGTCCTCCATCGGCAGGGAGAGGTCGAAGACCTTGCCCGGGTTGATCTCTCGGGCCCAGATCTTGGCGATGAGCTCCGGGAGGTAGCGCCGCACCGGGGCGGGGCCACCGTGCAGGTGGACCTCGGCAAAGAAGACCTGATCCATCGGCAGGTCCACGCCTTCGTGGGCTACACCCACGAAACCAATGTGCCCGCCACCGCGGGCCGAGTGGATGGCCTGCATGAAGGACTCGCGGGTACCGACCGCCTCGATCACGCTGTGCGCGCCCAGGCCGCCGGTCAGTTCACGGACCTTCGCGACCCCGGCGTCCCCACGCTCCTCGACGATGTCGGTGGCGCCGAACTCGCGCGCCAGCGCCTGGCGCTCAGCGTGCCGCGACATCGCGATGATCCTCTCGGCACCCATCTCCTTCGCCGCCAGCACACCCATCAGGCCGACCGCGCCGTCGCCGACCACGGCGACGGTCTTGCCGGGGCCGACGGCCGCGGCGTCCGCGGCGAACCACCCGGTACCCAGGACGTCCGACGCCGCCAGGAGGGACGGAACGAGGTCCGCGTCCGGCTCGCCGGGAGTGGCCACCAGCGTGCCATCGGCGTGGGGAATCCGCGCGCGCTCGGCCTGGGTGCCGATGCCGCCGTGCACGAACTCGGCGTGGACGCACTTCGACGGGTAGCCGGACCGGCAGATCTCGCACTCGCCGCAGGAGATCACGAACGAGCCGACCACGTGGTCCCCGGGTGCCACGGTGGTCACCGCGTCGCCGACCTCCTCGACCACACCGACGTACTCGTGGCCCATGTGCAGGTGGTCGGCCGGCTCCACGCCCCGGTAGGGCCACAGGTCCGAGCCGCAGATGCAGGTCGCGGTGATGCGGATGACGGCGTCCGTCGGGTCGATGATCCGGGGGTCGTCGCGCTCGCCGACGCGGATCTGGCCGGGGGCGTCCATGATGACTGCACGCAAGGTGGTCTCCAATCGTGAAGGTTCGTGTCTTCCTTACTGTCCGTCGAGTCAACCAGTTACGGCGAGGCTGTGGGAGAGCCTGCCGGGCGGGGTACCAGCGGTACCTCCCTC
This sequence comes from Corynebacterium sp. AOP40-9SA-29, assembly GCF_052377405.1. Lineage (NCBI taxonomy): Bacteria > Bacillati > Actinomycetota > Actinomycetes > Mycobacteriales > Corynebacteriaceae > Corynebacterium > Corynebacterium sp. AOP40-9SA-29. The sequence goes on from NZ_JBQSWR010000006.1 coordinate 7,237, forward strand.
AGCGGAGAGGAGGGCCCTATGCTCGGGGTATGGAGAATAAGGCGGAGGTCAAGGAGTTCCTCACCACCCGGCGAGCCAAGGTCACGCCGGGCGAGGTGGGGCTTCCGGCGGGGACGAACCGGCGCGTGCCGGGGCTACGCCGCAGCGAGGTTGCCGCGCTGGCCGGCGTCAGCGTGGAGTACTACACGAAACTGGAACGCGGCGCGGTCGCCGGTGCGTCCCCCGAGGTCTTGGAGAGCCTGGCGCGCGCCCTGCGCCTCGACGATGCCGAACGCGCCCACCTCTTCGACCTCGCCCACGCCGCCGGGCCGACGGCACGTCCCCCGAAGAGGCGCGACGGGCGCACCTGGACGCCGGGGCCTGGCCTGCAGTGGGCGCTGGACGCCGTGACCGCCGGCCCCGCCTTCGTGCGCAACGGCCGGATGGACCTGCTGGCCACGAACACCCTGGCCAAGGCGTTCTACACGCAGCTCTACGACATGCCGGGGCGTCCCGCCGGCCCGCCGAATATCGCCCGGCAGGCCTTCCTCGACGACCGGGCCCGCGACTTCTACCCGGACTGGGAGGGCATGGCCGACATCACCGTGGCGATCCTGCGCAGCGAGGCCGCGCGCGACCCCCACAACAAGGCGCTGCACGACCTCGTCGGCGAACTGTGCACCCGTAGCGACGAGTTCCGCACCCGGTGGGGAGCCCACGACGTGCGTCACCACGGCAGCGGCTTCAAGCATTTCCACCACCCGGAAGTCGGGGAGATGACCCTGGCCTACGAGGGGCTACGCATGGAGGGCGAGCGCGGGCTGACGTGGACGATCTACGCCCCCGAACCCGGCTCACCGTCTGAGGACGCCATGAAGTTGCTCGCGTCCTGGGCCGCTACCGGGGCGGCTACTGGGGCGGCCGGCGCCGAACTCGGCGACGTCACCCGTCCGCGGCACCTGAGTTGATCTCGGCGAGCGGCACCCGCGCCCGGTCCCGGAAGAGCAGCAGCATCGGGATCCCGGCGAATACGATGATCGCCACGGCGTACCACGCTGGGGCGTAAGGCGAACCGGTGACCGTCATCAGCCACGTCGCCACGAAGGGCGACAACCCGCCGAACAGCACCGTGGCGGTGTTGTAGCCGATCGCCATGCCCGAGAAACGTCCCACCGCGGTGAACTGCTCCGGGACGGCCGAAGCGGCGACCGCGCTCCAGCCCGCCGCCGGCACGGCGAGCAGCGCGCCGCCGAGTAGCGCCGTCGACCCCGTCCCGCCGCCGAGCATCATGTACGCCGGGATCGTCGTGGCCAGGATGACCACGCCGACGAGAATGAACACCGGGCGTCGTCCGAAACGGTCGGACGCCACACCGGCCAGCGGCGTCACCAGGATCGCCACCACCGCGGCGACCGTGCCCAGCCACAAGGACGTGGAACTGTCGATCGAGGCGGTGGTCTCCAGGTACGTCGGCACGTTGGTGATGTTGAGGAAGTACGCCGCCGAACCCACCGACGACACCAGGAAGGCCACCAGCACAGCACGCGGATGGGTCTTCAGCACGGTCACCAGCGGGGAGCGCGCGGTGTTCTCCGCGGTGTCCTTGACCTCGGTGAAGGTCTCCGTCTCATCCATCAGCCGGCGCATCGGCACCATCACCGCGGCGAGCAACGCACCGACGAGGAAGAGCACGCGCCACCCCCAGGCGTCCAGGTCCTCGGCGCTTAAGAAGCGCGCCATCAGGTAGCCGCCACCGACCGCCAGCAGCGAGCCGACCTCCGAGTTCGCCGCCGCCCAGCTCGCCGCCACCCCGCGGCGACCGTCTTTGGCCGACTCCATCAGGTAGACCATGATGCCGGTGTACTCCGCGCCCACGGCGAACCCGGCCACGCACCGCAGCACCAGTACCCCGATCCCGCCCCAGATCCCGATGGTGTCGAACCCGGGCATCACCGCGATGCCCGCCAACGCCACCGCCATCAGCGACGCCGAGACGATCAACGACGACTTGCGTCCGATCCTGTCACCCAGGTGCCCGAAGACCATCGCGCCGAGGGGACGGAATACGAAGCCGGCCGCCCCGAGCGCGAGGGTGAGCAGCAGGGAACCGTCGTCGCCGTTGAAGAAGGTATTCGCCAGACTCGCCGAGACGTAGAAGAAGATCGAGAAGTCGTACCACTCGACGATCGTGCCGAAGGCGGCGACGAACATCGACTGGCGGCGTCGCTGGCGGCGTCGGGTGGTGGGCACGCAGGGAACCCTTTCGGTCGGGGAAAATGTCGTGCCGACAGTACGCCCCGTGCTCATACCTGGGTATGAGGTACGGCACCCCAAACTGTCCCCGTAGATCCCCCCGCAGGTCGATGTGCCGGCAGGGGGCCGGGGAGAAGACTTGGGAACCATGATCACAGTAGAAAAGATGTCGAAGAGGTACGGCCGTTCCGGTACACCGGCCATCGAGGAACTCTCCTTCAGCGTGCCGGACGCCGCCGTCACCGGCTTCCTCGGCCCCAACGGTGCCGGCAAGTCCACCACGATGCGCTGCATGCTCGGACTCGACCGCCCCACCGCCGGGCACACCGAGTTCGACGGGCAGGAGTTCAGGAGCATCGCCGACAAGCCCGCCACCGCCGGCGCCCTGCTGGAGGCCACCTGGTTCACGCCCGGACGCAGCGGACGCTCCCACCTGAAAGTGCTGGCGCGCGGCGCGGGGATCCCCGATTCCCGCGTAGAGAAATGCCTGCAGCTGGTGGGCCTGACCGCCGCCGGGGATAAGAAGGTCGGCGGCTACTCGCTCGGCATGAAGCAGCGTCTCGGTCTCGCCGGAGCGCTGCTGGGCGACCCGGCGCACCTGGTTCTCGACGAGCCGGTCAACGGGCTCGACCCCGAGGGCGTCAGCTGGATGCGACACACCATCCGCGCCCTGGCGGGGGAGGGGCGGGCCGTGTTGGTGTCCTCCCACCTGCTCTCCGAGATGCAGCAGACCGCCGGCCGGCTGGTCGTGATCGGCAAGGGCCGCATGATCGGTGAGTACTCGATGGACGAGTTCCTCGCCGGCGGCGCCCACGTGCTCGTCGAGACCACCGACGCCCGCGCCGGGAGGACGCTGTGCTCCGCGCTGGCTACCGCCGGTTTCACCGCCGGCTACGCCGTGGGGAAGGACGCCGACCGGGCGTCCGGCTCCCGGATCACCGTGGACGTCCCCGACGGGGTCGGCGACGTGGTGGTGCGACGCGCCGTCGCCGAGACCGCCCTCACCGCGGGCGTCCTGGTCACCGGACTGCACGCGCAGAGCGAGGACCTGGAGTCGCGCTTCCTGGCAGCCACCGCCGACGCCCAGGAGTATCGGACCGACAGTGCCGACGGTACCGATAGTGCCGAGACCACCCTCCTGACCACCGGAAAGTAGAACCACCCATGAATACACTGCTCACATCCCTGCGCTCCGAGACCACCAAACTGTTCAGCGTCCGGGCCACGCTGGTGTACGCCATCTTGATGGCAGGGTCCTTGTTCGGACCAGTCGCCCTGATGGGCGTCTTCGGCGACCGCCCCGGTTTCGACTGGGCGACGATCACCTTCGGCTACCAGATCTTCCTGCTCATCGCGGTGATCTTCGCCGCCTCCTCCACCGCCGGCGACATCCGGAACCACATGCACGCCCAGGCTTTTGTGACCCAAGCAGGACGCTGGCAATGGGTGGTGGCGAAGATGCTGGTCACCGCCGTCTTCGTCGCGGTGTTCTACGTGGTGGGGGTGCTGCTGTCCCTTGGCGTCGCCGCGGTGCTGGGCTCCGGGCTCGAACTCGGTGCCGGTGCCAGTGCGGCCTATGTGCCGCTGATCAGCTCGGTGTTGTTCGCCGCGGCGAGCGTGGGCCTGGCCTGCGTGATCCGTAGTCAGGTCGGCGCGGTCGCCGTGCCCGCCGCCTGGATCCTGCTGATCGACGGCATGGTGGGCTTCGCCGCCGAACAGTTCGAGGCCTTCCGGCCCCTCGCCGCGATCGCCCCGGTCCAGCGTCAGGACCAGCTGATCAGCGGGGCCGACCAGCTCGGCCTCGGAATCGCCCCGGCGGTCTGCTACCTGATCATCATCGGCTGGTTTGTGGTCCTCGGCGGGGTCGGTCTGTGGCGTAACGCGACGGCGGACGTCCGGTAGTTTCCTTGAAGTATGCGGAACGCCCGCGCGGGGGAGGTGTGGCGTTCTATCATCGTCGGGATCCCGCACTGTACCGACCACTCCACGGAGGGCCCATGCTGAAGCCGAGTCCGCGCCAACTGAAGACCCTCCTGGGGGTCTTCCCGCCCTACCTCGGTTCGGGTATTCGCATCAACTACATCGCCAACGACGGCTCCCGGGTGATCACCTCGCACCGTCCGCGCCGTATCAACGCGAACCTGGTCGGTACCGCCTTCGGTGGCACGATCCAGACCATGACGGACGGGTTCTACCTGTTCATGGGACTGACCCGCTTGGGTGGGGCTTACAACGTGTGGGACGTGGAGTCCCACGTGGTCTACCGCAAGCCCGGCCGCGGGCGGATCGTCGCCGACATGCGGACCGACGATGAGACCTTCGACCTCATCCGGGAGAAGACCGCCGACGGCTCGAAGTACCTCCACTGGTTCGATACCGACATCACCGACGAGAAGGGCGATGTGGTCGCCAGCGTGCGCAGTCGGGTCTACTTCAGACTCAAGCCTCCGCGCAGCGAAGACTGAAAGTGCCCGGCGTGGCTTAGACTGCGTAGCCATGGACACAACTCCGGCGGACCGTGCTGGCGCGAAGCACATCCGTGATCAATTAGGCCTGCTCGCCGACCTGGGGTGCGGCTTCCTGGAATCCGGGCAGCCCGGGTGGCGGGTCGGGGAGACGCTGAAGCAGTGCGCGGAAGTTCGCGGGCTGGTGGGGTTCCACTTCACCACCGTCGGACGCCTCGTCATCGTCGAGGCCTCCCTGCCGGACAGCGGCACGGTGACGGTCACGACCTCGGCGAAGGCGCTGGACCTCATTGACTGCACCCGTTCCTGGCAGCTGCACCGGCTGGCCGAGGAAATCATCGGGGAGGGGGAGGACAGGTCCGGCCCCACCGATCGCAGCATCCACTCACTGCACGAGCAGGTCACCCGGCTGCGGGCGATCAGCACTCCGTGGTGGGCGGTGGCTGGCGGCACAACCATGCTCGCCTTCGTGATCTCGATGCAGCTCGGGGTGGGCTGGCAAGCGTGGTTCGCCGCGGCCGGAGTGCAGTTGGTCACGGCCTTCTGTGGTCAGGCATTGGGGAAGTTCCGGATGCCGGAGTTGTTCTCCACCGTGATCAAGTCCGCGATCGCCGGCACCCTGGCGACCGTACTGGTGCTTGTCGACGTGCTCGACCCGGTGGCGGCAGCCGCGGCGATCGCGGTGAACTGGCTGTTGATCATCCCCTTGCCCCAGGTCATCGGTGCGATGACGGACGTTATCGACGGCGACTACCTGTCGGCGGTGACCCGTGCAGGCAGCGTGGTGGTCACCGCGTTCGGCCTGGCGATCGGCGGGGTCTACGTGTTCACCCTCGGGGAGGTGTTGGACATGGATCACCCGTTGATCAGCGATGTTCCGGGGCTGCCCTGGTACCTGGCGTTGGTGTTCTCCGGGCTCGGGGCGTTGGCCAATGCCTTCGCCAACGGCGGTTGGCTGCGGTTGGCGTTGCCGGCGGTGACCATCGGCGTGGTGACCGGTGTGGTCAACCAGTTCCTCCTGGTCGTCGCCGGTGCGTCCACCGTGTGGGCGGCCGCCGGGGCGGCGACCGTCCTGGGCGCCTTGTCGGTGGTGATGGCGGTACGCACGGGTTACCCCGACCACGTCTTCGCGCTGATGGGAGTCACCGGTGCGATCCTGCCCGGCATTGCGGTAGTCTCCGGAATCCTCGAGGTGATGGGCGGGGAGTCCGGGGCGGAGCACTTCGTGTCCGCGATGACCGTGAGCGTGGCGATCGGCACCGGGACGGCACTCGGTGCCTTCGTGGCCAACAGGACGCGGGAGTTCCGGCGGGCACGGCGGGCAGACACCGCAGATGCAGTGACGCCCCGGTGACCGCGTGATTCTCAGGCGCTGGGCTTGGACTTCTTGTTCTGCAGCTGCTTGATGCCGAGCCAGCCGACGAGCACGATCAGCACGATCGGCAGCAGCTTGACGATCAGCGCCACGGCACCGGCGAAAGCGGTGGAGATAGCGATGACCGCGAGGATGAGCGTGAGGATGGTCAGCGCCACTGACAGGCTCTTGCGATTCTGGTCCCAGGCGAACCAGGCACCGGCGCCGGAGAGCGCGCCGAGGATCAGGGTGGTGATGGCGGTACCGAACATGACGGTGTCCTTTCACGGTGCGTGAACTTGAGACTTCGAGCCCCGTGGGGCGGTGTGCCCAGGGGTATCTACGAGCATACGTAACGCCCGTTACTCTCGTAGGGCATGGACACCACGACAGGAACTGAACAGACTAGACCACTGGCCCTCGTCACCGGCGGCTCGCGGGGGATCGGGGCGGCCATCGTCGAGGACCTCTCACGCACGCACCGGGTGATCTCCTGGTCCAGTGCGGACGTGGACCTCAGCGACCCGGCATCGATCGCGCGGGCCGTGGAGCGCCTGCAGGACGGTGAGGCAGGGGAGGCCGGGCTGAACCGGTTGGACGTGCTGGTCCACTCCGCGGGGCTGGCCGGCGAGTCCACGGTCGGGGAGACGGGCTGGGAGACCTGGCAGAAGATGTTCGCGGTGAACGTCTTCGGCGTCGCCGAGCTCACCCGGCTGCTCCTGCCCGCACTGCGGGCGGCCAGCGGCACGGTGGTCGCGATCAACTCGGGTTCCGGCTTCCGCTCCGGGGCGGCCCAAGGCCCCTACTCCGGGACGAAGTTCGCGCTGCGGGCCGTCACGGACGCCCTCCGCGAGGAGGAACGCGGCCAGGTGCGGGTCAGTTCCGTGCACCCGGGCCGCGTCGACACGGATATGCAGGTGGCTCTTCAGGAGGGACGCGGCAATATCGACTACGACGGGACGCGCTACGTCGCCCCGGCGTCGGTGGCCGCGGCGGTTCGCCTGGCGGTGGACACCACCGACGAGGCGATCATCGAGGAGGTGTCCGTCCGCCCGGTCCGCGGCTGAGACTTACTGCTGAACGCTACTTCAGGATCTTGAAGGTCTTGCCGGCGAGCAGCAGGACGGTCATCACCGCGGCGTAGGCGCGCGGCTTGAGGAACTCTGGGCCGCGGATCGGCAGGACGCGCTCGTCGGTGACGTTCTGGGTCTCGGTGTACTTCAGCAGACCGTGGGCACCCTGGCGACGTCCCTGTCCGGACTCGCCGGTGCCGCCCATCTCGTTGTCCACCGAGGCGAAGGCGGCGGCGTAGCCGTCGTTGATGTTCACCGTGCCGGAGAACAGTCGCTCGGCGATGCCGGTGGCGGTCTTCGAGGGGCCGAAGACAGCGGAGTTCAGGCCGTAGTTGGTGTCATTGGCCTTCTCCACGGCCTCATCGTGGGAATCGACCTTCTCGACGTAGACGACGGGGCCGAAGACCTCGCCGCGCTTGATGTCCGCCTCCTCAGAGACGTCGGTGAAGACGGTGGGCTCGTAGAAGTAGGGCCCCAGGTCCGGACGCGCCTTGCCGCCGGCGACGAGGGTGGCACCCTTGTCGACCGCGTCGTCCACCATCTTCTCGACCGTGGACATCTGGCTGGCACCGCTGAGTGAACCCATCTGGATGTTCCAGTCGAATCCGGAGCCGAGCCGCAGGTCCTTGGTGGCCTGGGCGAACTTCGGGACGAAGGCGTCGTAGCGATCCTTGTGCACGTAGATGCGCTCGATGGACACGCACAGCTGACCGGAGTTGGAGAAGCAGCCGGTCAGCACGGTGGGCATGATCTTGTCCAGATCGGCGTCGCCGGTGATGATCATCGGGTTCTTGCCGCCGAGCTCGGCGGAGTAATCGATGAGGCGACGTCCGGCGATCTCGCCGAGCTTCTTGCCGGTCTCCGTGGAGCCGGTGAACATGAGGTGGTCGCACTGCTCGGCGATGGAGTTACCCACCACGCGGCCCGGGCCGGTCACCAGCTGCACGAGACCGCGGGGCATGCCGGACTCGAAGAGGAGCTTGAAGGCGTACAGCGCGGAGAACGGGGTGGAGGAGTCCGGCTTGGCGACGAGCCCATTGCCGGCGGCGAGGGCGGGCAGCGCGTCCGACAGGGCCAGCGTCAGCGGGTAGTTCCAGGGGCTGATCTGGCCGATGACGCCCTTGGGCAGGTGGCGCTCGGTGGTCTTGGTGAGCACCGGCATCACACCTGCACGGTGCTTCGGCTTGAGGAGCTTGTGCACCTGGTTGCCGTAGTAACGGGCGGTGATCGCGCAGTGGATCACTTCCTCGTAGGCGGAGTCACGCGACTTGCCGGTTTCCAGCTGGATGATGTCCATCATCATCTTCTGGTTCTTGAGCAGGGTGTCGTGGAACTTGAGCAGGATCTTCCCGCGCTTCTTCGGGTCGACCTGAGCCCACCGCGTCTGGGCCGCGCGGGCACGACGGAACGCCTCGTCGACGTCGTCTTCCGTGCCGCGGCCGACCCAGCCGATGGTCTCGCCGGTGAACGGGCCCTCGATCTCGAGGCGGTCGCCGTTGTCGATGCTTCCGGTGGCTGCGTTTACGGTGAGGGCCCGGAGCTCGGACGCCAGGGCGTCGGGAAGGGGGCCGGTTGCCAGGGTCTTTTTCGTCATGTGAAGCACAGTATCGAAGAATGGGGGAGCACGTCGCGGAATTGTGTAATCACGCCTACGGGAACACGGGGCGGGGTCTGTACGTTGATATGGTGTACAGCAGTAACCGCGTTCACTCGGGACGTCGGCGTCGGCGACGACGGCCGGCCCAGGTGGGGCCGCGGGGGACACAGACATAGAGAATGTGACGGAAGGACAAAGACGTCGTGAGAAGTTCAAACCCCTTTATGAGTTCGCTGGCCCAGTCGGAGGGCTCCGGGCAGGGCCGCCAGGGGCAGTCCGCCGCATACCAGCAGGGCTACCAGTCCGCGGGGGAGCAGTGGGGCCAGCAGGGTCAGCAGACCCAGCAGCAGCCCGGCTACCAGCAGTCCCCGAATTACGGTGCCCAGACCGGTAGTGCTGACCGCCCGATGACCATCGACGACGTGGTCACCAAGACCGGCATCACCCTGGCGGTCATCGTGGTCATGGCCGCAGTGAACTTCATGATTGCGCAGAGCAACCAGGGCCTGGCGATGACGCTGACCCTCGTCGGCGCCGTCGGCGGTCTGATTGCCGTCTTGATCTCCGCCTTCGGAAAGAAGTACGGCTCCCCGGTAGTCACCCTGGTCTACGCGGCCTTCGAGGGCCTCTTCGTTGGTGGCTTCTCCTTTATGTTCACCAGCGTGGAGTTCAGCGGCGGTGCCAACGCTGGCGCAATGATCTTCCAGGCCGTGCTCGGCACCATCGGCGTGTTCGCCGGCATGCTGATCGTCTACAAGACCGGCGCGATCCGCGTGACCCCGAAGTTCACCAAGATGCTGCTCGGCGCCATGGTCGGTGTCCTGGTGCTGGTGCTCGGTAACTTCGTCTACGCCATGATCACTGGCGAGAACAGCATGCTTCGCGATGGTGGCCCGCTCGCCATCATCTTCTCCCTGGTCTGCATCGGCCTGGCAGCCATGAGCTTCCTCGCCGACTTCGACCAGGCGGACAAGATGATCCGTGCCGGCGCCCCGTCCCGCTACTCCTGGGGCGTTGCCCTCGGCCTGGCCGTCACCCTGGTCTGGCTCTACACCGAGATCCTGCGACTGCTGTCCTACTTCAACAGGGACTAGCAGCCACGGCGTCACCCTCGGGTGACACACAAGAACCGCCCCACCGGATCCTCTCCGGTGGGGCGGTTCTTGTGTGTGGCCACTGGGGCCGATACTGGCCCGTCGCGTCCTACTGCTCAGCGCGCGGCACGTCGCGATCCGGGTCGTAGGGCTCCGCCTTGACCAGGGTCACGGTGATCGTGTCACCCGTCGGGCTCTTGTACTCGCGGGACTCACCCTCCTTGGCGCCGATCAGTGCGGCACCCAGCGGGGCGTCGGTGGAGTAGGTCTCCAGGTCGGGGTTGGAGGACTCCAGACCACGGGTACCGATCAGGAAGGTCTCCTTGTCGTCCTCGTCGCCGTCGTAGTAGATGTGCACCACGGAACCGACCAGGGCCACGCCGGACTCCTGCGGGGCCTCGCCGATGGTGGCGCTGTCCAGCAGCTCCTCGAGGTAGGCGATGCGGGCCTCCTCCTGGCCCTGCTGCTCGCGGGCGGCGTGGTAGCCGCCGTTCTCCTTGAGGTCACCCTCTTCACGGCGCTCGTTGATCTCGGCGGCCAGAGCAGGACGATTCGCCTTCAGTGCGTTGAGCTCGTCGTTGAGCCGGTCGAAGGATTCCTGGGTGAGCCAGGTCGTCTGATTGTCAGCCATGAGCGTTCGCGTCCTCCTGCAGGTAGACCACAGTGTTCGGCCTGTTTTGCCGGACAGGGTCTGAGGTCGTTCGGGAAAAGCCGCGGGGCAGTCCCCACGGCACAGTTGTCGGGGCACAGTGTACCACCAGGGGGATTCGGGTGATTCCCCCGTGCCGTCAGGCTACCGTCACAACACCGTCAGTCTTCGTCAGTCTTCGTCGATGCCGGAGGTGTGTTCGGAGTCGAGGTAGTCGGGGAAGACCGTCGAGCAGCCGTATACGTCGGGCGCGACGGGACGTCCTGATGTCGGGATGTCGACGACCAGGCGGGTGCTGGACGTGCCGCCGGCGGCGACTACCGCCTCGCGGCGTCCGATCTCCGCGCGCGACTGGTCGAGGGCGGTGACGATGCAGTAGGCGGGCTTGTCGGTATCGTCGCGCGTGATGTCGACGGTCATCCGCAGGGTGTCGTCGCCGACGAGCTCGTGGCCCGCGGCGTCGCCGGTGGCCTCGGCACTGGTGCTATTGCGGAACTGCGAGAACACGTAGACACCGACCGCGATCAACAGGATCACGATGCCGATAACGATGAACTTGCCGCTCACACCCTGTTGACGGGAGGAACCGTAGGTCGCCTTGCTCATTCCACAAATCGTAGGCCCTGCCACCATGGAATAGCCAGTCGGACGGATTGGACGCACCCCGGCCGGAAGCGTTGAATGGGAGAGTTGACCGAAACAGACCACATAGACGACAACCGTAAGGGGTGCGACCAGTGAGCGAAGGAGCTCCCGACCGCAGCACAGACAGCACAACCGCCCAGGGCCGTCCCGGTCAGGGCCTGAGGCTCCTGGCCATCCATGCCCATCCGGACGACGAGTCCAGCAAGGGCGCGGCGGCGATGGCACGCTACGCCGATGAAGGCGTGGAAGTCATGGTGCTCACCTGCACCGGTGGCGAACGCGGCAGCATCCTGAATCCGAAGATGGACGTCCCCGGCGTCGTGGACAACATGAACGACGTGCGCCGTCAGGAGATGGCGAAGGCCGCCGACATCCTCGGCGTCTCCCACCGGTGGCTGGGCTACGTGGACTCCGGGCTGCCGGAGGGCGACCCGCTGCCCCCGCTGCCGGAGGGCTGCTTCGCACTCGAGGACACCGAGGCGATCACCCTGGAACTCACCCGGGTGATTCGGGACTTCCGTCCGCACGTGGTCATCACCTACGACGAGAACGGCGGGTACCCCCACCCCGACCACATCAAGACCCACGCGGTGAGCATGCGCGCCTACGACGCCGCTGCCGACCCCGACTACCACCCGGAAGTCGGGCGCCCGTGGGAGGTGCAGAAGGTGTACTACACGCACGGTTTCATCAAGCGCCGATTCGAGTTGCTGGCACAGGCCAGCCTCGAGTCCGGCGATGACAGCGCCACCGTGGCGTTGGACCGGTGGAAGGATATGCCGGACATCATGCCGCGCGTGACCACTCGCGTGGAGTGCGCGCCGTGGTTCGAGCGTCGGGACGACGCCCTGCGGGCGCACGCCACCCAGATCGATCCCGAGGGCCCGTTCTTCGCTGTGCCGACCACCCTGCAACAGCAGGTGTGGACCACCGAGGAGTTCGAGCTCGCCAAGTCCCGGGTGGAGACCTCCCCGCCCGAGGACGACCTTTTCGCCGGCGTCGTGCCCGAATGAGGCTGACGGCCGCTACCTTCGATAGGCTCTGAAGACATGATCACGGTTTCCCCGTCCCTAACCTCCACCGTCTCCCTGGTTGCCCAGGAACAGGTCAACCGCGGCCCGCAGGGCCCGGAGTTCGGTAAGGCGGCACCCGTCGGTCTGCTGGTGATCGTGGGCCTGCTCGTCGTCATCCTCGCCCTGGGGTACCTGTTCAACCGCAGGATGCGCAAGATGCACAAGCGGCGTGACTTCGCCGAGGCCAATGGCATCGACCCGTTCGACATCGACACCATCGATAGGCGGATGGCCCAGGAGGACGCAGCGGACGTGGAGAACACTCGCCGCAACGCCGCCGAACGTGCCGGGCGTCCCGCCGACGAAGAAGATGCAGGTGGCGACCAGCGGTGATTCTCTACTCGCTCTATGAGCGACGACTGCAGCGTGAGCTGAAGGGCCGTCGGCGGCCTAAGCACGTCGCCATCATGTGCGACGGCAACCGCCGGTGGGCCCGCGAGAACGGATTCACCGACGTCTCCCACGGTCACCGGGTGGGGGCGAAGAAGATCGTCGAGGTCGTCGACTGGTGCGACGAACAAGACATCGAGTCGGTGACCGTCTACCTGCTCAGTACCGAGAATCTGCGGCGCAGCGCCGAGGAGCTCGGTCTGCTGATGCGGATCATCGGCGACGTCTCCGACGAACTCGCCGCCGCCAAAGGACGCTTCCGGTTGCACGTCATGGGCCGGCTCGACCTCATCCCCGACGAGCTGCGCGAGCGCATGCGTCATGCCGAGGCGCGGACGGCCGACCACACCGGGGTGCACGTCAACATCGCCGTCGGCTACGGCGGACGGCAGGAGATCGTCGACGGCGTCCAGAAGCTCGTCGACGAGCTCGCGAGCAAGGGGATCGCGCCGGAGGAGATGAGCGCGCACATCACCGACGGCGCTATCGGCGACCACCTCTATACCTCGGGCCAACCGGACCCGGACCTGGTGATAAGGACGTCCGGCGAACAGCGGTTGTCCGGCTTCCTGCTGTGGCAGTCGGCGTACTCCGAGATCTGGTTCACCGACACCTACTGGCCGGCGTTCCGCCGCCTGGACTTCCTGCGCGCGCTGCGCGACTTCTCCGTGCGCGAACGCCGCTACGGCAAGTAGGACGCGCAAAATAGCGCCTAGATCTTGCGCATCCGCACCGACTCCACCAGGTGGTCGGGGCCCTTACGCAGGACCAGGGAGGCGCGCACCCGGGTGGGAAGGATGTTCTCCACCAGGTTCGGCAGGTTCACTGTCTGCCAGATCTCGCGGGCGACGACCAACGCGTCATCGTCGCTCAACGCCGCGTAGTAGCGGAAGTGGGCGTCCGGCTTGCGGAAGGCGGTGTTCTTCAGTTTCAGGAAGCGCTCCACGTACCAGCGTTCGATGTCGCCGCGGGCGGCGTCCACGTAGACCGAGAAGTCGAAGAGGTCGGAGACCATCAACGTGGGCCCCGTCTGCAGCACGTTGAGCCCCTCGACGATGAGGATGTCCGGGCGGTCGACGACGTGCACCTCGTCGAGCCGGTCATACTTCTCGTGGGAGTACACCGGAGCCGGAACCCGAGGTGCGCCCGACTTCACCGCGGTGACGAAGTTGAGCAGGGCCTTCTGGTCGTAGCTCTCCGGGTACCCCTTGCGGCCCATCATGTGCCGCTTGTTGAGTTCATCGGCCGGGTAGAGGAAACCGTCGGTGGTGATCAGGTCCACCCGCGGGCGGGACTCCCAGCGCTGCAGGAGGACCTGGAGCAGGCGGGCGGTCGTCGACTTGCCCACCGCCACGGACCCGGAGACGCCGATGATGAAGGGCACATGGGGCATGTCCTCGCCCAGGAAGGTCTCCGTGGCGCGGTTGAGCTGCCGGATCGCCTCGAAGCGCAGGTCGATCATCCGGGACAGCGGGAGATAGACCTCGCTGACCTCGTCCATGTCGATGTCCTCACCGATACCGCGCAATTCCTCGAGCTCCTCGGAGCTCAGGACCTGGGGCATGGAGCGTCGCAATGACTGCCACTGCGACCGGTCGAGCTCGATGTAGGGGGAGTACTCGTCGGAGTTACGGGCTGGCATGGAGGCTATTGTGCTACCCCGGCACCATGTGGGGCCAATCACCCGCCAGCAATGCCCGCGGGTGTGTCAGGTTATGATGTTTCGTGATTGATCTGATCCAGTGCGGCCCGACGTGAAAGGCGATCCACCCCATGAGCCAGACGAACCACCCAGACCAGTCCCAGCACAACGCTGAACTGGCGGACTTCGATCCGGAGGTGGCCGCGGCCATCGCCGGCGAACTCTCCCGCCAGCGGGACACCCTGGAAATGATCGCGAGCGAGAACTTCGTTCCCCGTGCGGTCCTCCAGGCGCAGGGCTCCGTTCTGACGAACAAGTACGCCGAGGGCTACCCCGGACGCCGCTACTACGGTGGCTGCGAGCACGTCGACGTCATCGAGGATCTGGCCCGCGACCGTGCCAAGGCCGTCTTCGGCGCCGAGTTCGCCAACGTGCAGCCGCACTCCGGCGCACAGGCCAACGCCGCGGTCCTGATGGCCCTGGCCAACCCCGGCGACAAGATCATGGGCCTCTCCCTGGCCCACGGTGGTCACCTCACCCACGGCATGAAGCTGAACTTCTCCGGCAAGCTCTACGAGGTCGCCGCCTACGAGGTCGACCCGGAGACCTTCCGCCTGGACATGGACAAGGTCCGCGAGCAGGCCATCAAGGAGAAGCCGGCCGTGATCATCGGCGGCTGGTCGGCCTACCCGCGTCACCAGGACTTCGCCGCGTTCCGTGAGATCGCCGACGAGGTCGGGGCGAAGCTGTGGGTGGACATGGCCCACTTCGCCGGCCTCGTCGCCGCCGATCTGCACCCCTCGCCGGTGCCCTACGCCGACGTGGTCTCCACCACCGTGCACAAGACCCTGGGCGGACCGCGTTCCGGCATGATCCTGGCGAAGCAGGAGTGGGCCAAGAAGCTCAACTCCGCAGTCTTCCCGGGCCAGCAGGGCGGACCGCTGATGCACGTCGTCGCGGCGAAGGCCGTGTCGATGAAGGTCGCCCAGACGGACGACTTCCGCGACCGCCAGGCACGCACCCTCGAGGGTGCGAAGATCCTCGCCGAGCGCCTCACCGCCAAGGACACCGCCGACGCCGGCGTGCAGGTCCTCACCGGCGGCACGGACGTCCACCTCGTCCTGGCCGACCTGCGCAACTCCGAGCTCAACGGCCAGGAGGCCGAGGACCTGCTCCACGAGGTCGGCATCACCGTCAACCGCAATGCCGTGCCCTTCGACCCGCGCCCGCCGATGGTCACCTCCGGCCTGCGTAT
Organism: Corynebacterium sp. AOP40-9SA-29; assembly: GCF_052377405.1. NCBI lineage: Bacteria > Bacillati > Actinomycetota > Actinomycetes > Mycobacteriales > Corynebacteriaceae > Corynebacterium > Corynebacterium sp. AOP40-9SA-29. The sequence goes on from NZ_JBQSWR010000006.1 coordinate 22,706, forward strand.
CGGTACGTCCGCTCTGGCGTCCCGCGGTCTGGACGCTGCGGCGTTCACCGAGGTCGCCGACGTGATCGGCACCGCCCTCGCCGCCGGCAAGGCGGCCGATACCGAGGCGCTGCGCGCCCGCGTCGACAAGATTGCCGCGGACTTCCCCCTGTACCCGGGGCTGGAGGACTGGAAGATCAACTAACCCGGCTCTAGTGTTGGCGTCATGAACGCTGCACACCGGGCACTGATCGTCGTCGACGTCCAGAACGACTTCTGCCCAGGGGGCTCCCTGGGTACGGAGAAGGGGGCGGACGTCGCGGCGGCGATCACGCAACACCTGCGTGCCCACGGCGAGCGCTACGGCGTCGTCGTGGGGACGAAGGACTGGCACATCGACCCCGCCGGGCACTTCGCGCCCGACGGGGTCGAACCCGATTTTGAGGAGACCTGGCCGGTGCACTGCGTGGCCGGTACGCATGGGGCGCAACTGCACCCGGCGCTGGACGCGTCGCTCGTGGACGCGTGGTTCCTGAAGGGGGAGTACACCGCGGCGTACTCCGGTTTTGAAGGGCACCTGGAGGACGGTGCGGGGGAGGACGGCCTGGCGGCGTGGCTGCGCTCACGCGGCGTCACGGAGGTGACGGTGTGTGGCATCGCCACAGACTTCTGTGTGCGTGCCACGGCCCTCGACGCGGTGGCGGAGGGCTTCACAGTGGAGCTGCTCAGTGAGTTGTGCTCACCGGTGACCGTAACCGGAGGGGCGGTGGCCGTGGAGCAGATGGCCTATGTGGGGGTCACCGTGGCGTGAGCCAATCGGACACACCGCAACCCGGGAGGCTGGAAGGAGAATGAAGGGAGAGGGGATGGGTGGGCATTACTCCTCACCCTATAAGCGTAGTCGACTCTTCCTCAGTTGGATCGACACCACCGAGTCTGCTCGCAGTCATCGTAACTTGCATGACATCGGTGCGATCAGCCAACGCCGATGGCCTCTCTTGCTGAGCTCGCGGCCCATGAGAGAAGTTAGACGATTCCTATTCGGTTGACCCGTCAGACTCGAGCGTAGGCGCCTCTTTGGCTGAAACGCTAAACTTGAGCCTGAGCTTAGGGCATTGCGATGTTCAAAGGCCTTCGAGAAGACAATCTTCACTAGAGCGGTCACGGTGCAAGATTCAGCAGTGGGCTTCTGACCTCATGAAGGTAGCCAATATGCCGAGGTGAAATCACCCTGCCCAGCTTCAGGGCTATTGAAGATTGGGGGCGTTGCACGAGAGGGAAAGGCATCTGGCACAATCGTCAACATGGATTGGGATGAAGCACAAGAGGAAGCCTTTGCGCACCGAAAGGGGGAGGACCTCCGCGACCGCACCGTTGGAGACTGGGTGGCCGAAATCTTAACCCTTCTCGAAGTCGAGGCGGAATTAGAGAAGCGTCTAGAGATGGCTCGAGAGATGACCGGGCGCGCTTTTCTCGACGCATACAATCACAAAATTTCGTACGCGGAGATGAGTCGCAGCGGAGTTCCCCTAACCACCAATGCCATGCGTAACCGCCGGTGGCGCACCGAGGACCGCACCGCGATTCGCGACGGAAGAAACTAGGCGCAGGATGGCTCCGTAGATATTCTGCAATGTGACCTCTGCCTACTTGTTTCGCGTGTCTCGGCCACGAATTCAGACGTGTACCCTTCCGGGGCTTATACCGAAACGTAGTTTTTCACTGTCACGTCTGCGCCGTCTGTGTGGTGTCATTCATGGAAAGAAACTCGAGGTGTATCTAGTCGTAAGTGGTCCGCCTTAGTTGGTTCCGATCGGGCCGGCTTGAGAGCGACCCAACATGAAACTTCACGTTGGTCAAGGAGTGGGAACCTTCGAGTAGATGCGGATTGGATAGTATGAAATTATAATGCGGTGAATGGTTCACCTACTCGCAAGATAAGGTTCAAGTGGAATTATTCAGGCTACGGTAAAGAGGGCTAGTGTGATGGAAGAGCGAAGTATCGAGGAACGGCAGATGAGTTGGCTTTCCGGAGTGCAAGGGTCGGAGAGTGCGCGAGAGTTCGCGGTAAGTGTGGGTATGAATCCTCGGACGTTTATGAATTTCAAGCAGCGTAGGCGTATCTCCGCTGAGGGGGTCATACAAATAGCAAAGGGAAGAAGCATCGACCCCATTGTTGCGCTTTGTGACACTGGCTACGTCGATGAGGTGGAGAAGAGGAGAGAGCTTCCCTACCTGAGCAACTACAAGACTGGGGATCTCACTGAAGAGCTCGTGCGAAGACTACCCCCTTCGGTCGGTCCGGTAGTGAGGGCTACCTTGGAGGCGGCTGCCGTGCAGATGTAAAAGGAATGGGAATGGAGGAAGTCTTCTGGCCTAAAGGCGGAGTGCTCGGGAACGTTGCTTTCGCGGATATTGGGAGCAGAGATATGGCCTCGTAGTTCATGGAAAGACGTTCTATTGAGTCCGTTTGGTTGCAGGCTAGGGCGAGCCTAGGGGTGTGGGCGGGAAGCAAGAGGGCGAGGCAGTCACTTGGTAGGCCGCCGAGCGCTTGAAGGCGAAGAATGCAAGGTTTAGCACCCAACACAAAGCATGAAGGAGATAGTGAGGCCGTCGAGGACCGGGCTTCGGAGGCGGCCAGGGAAGTTCCCTAGGCGTAACCTATTTGCCCTAGTAAGCACCTTGTTTCGATTGACATCGCGCTGACCAACGTCGTCATCTGGAAGAAGGCTCAGTCGTGCGTTTACTCAATTATTGAGGCGTGTTCCTAGTGTCGCGTTTCTGAAGTAGGTTGACGGTTCGCTTTCGCCAGGATCTCATCAGCCGTTTTCGTCCACACGAACGGGTGCTTACGCTTGTTCCACCCGGTGATAAACGCCCGAATCTTCGCGTTCAGATCCTTGACTGAAGTGAACACGCCCCGCTTGATTGCCTGGCGGTCGATGATGCCGAAACACACCTCCACCAGGTTCAACCACGACCCGGACGTCGGGGTGAAATGCACGTGGAAGCGTGGATGTTGCGCCAGCCAGTCCCGTACCTCGGGGGTTTTGTGGGTGGCGTAGTTGTCCATCACCAGGTGTAGATCCTGATCCGGGTAGGCGCGGTCGATCTGGCGTAGGAAGCTCAAGAACTCTTGCCGACGGTGCTTCGGCTTTACAGCCCCGGTGACCGCCCCGGTGGCGACCTCCAATGCGGCGAACAGTGTGGTCGTACCATGTCGCTTGTAGTCGTGGGTGCGTTTCTCAGCGTCACCGATGCGCATCGGCAACATCGGTGCGGTGCGGTCCAGTGCCTGTATCTGGGACTTCTCGTCGACGCACAATACGATCGCGTTGTCCGGCGGATCCAGATATAGCCCGACGACGTCGGTAACTTTGCCGACGAGTTCAGGATCAGTGGAGAATTTGAAGGTCTCGGCCTTCCATGGCTGTACCCCGTAGGCTCGCCACGCTCGCGATACTGTCGCATTTCCTAGCCCGAGATGCTGGCCCAGCAGTCGGGATGACCAGTGGGTCACCCCGTACTTCTTCGGCGGGCGGGTGAGTGTTGCGTACACGATATCCAGGTCACTGACCTGCTTCGGTCGGCCCGAGCGGGCCGCGTCATCGAGTCCGGTGACCCCGGCATCGCGGTAGCGGTTACGCCACTTCCACACCGAGGTTGTCGTGGTGCCGATGGTTTCTGCGATATGCGCATTCGCCATCCCCTCGGCGGCGAGCAGGATGATCCTCGCGCGCTGCACCAGCCCGGCTTTGATGGTTGTGGAGCGGACCCAGGACTCCAGAATCTCTTTGTCGCCGTCGCGTAAGGAAAGTGCAGGTGCGGGGTTGTTGGGCATGGTTCATTCTCCCACACCACGAACCATTAATGAATTAACGAAACGCGACACTAGGTGTGCGAGGAGAAAGGCGTCGCGACTACCGGCGTGGTAAGTCTTCAGCGCCGGCGATTCCGAGGGCGAGGGCCAAGTGCTCGCTTATCAGAAGATCACTCTGCCGACAGCGACACCTCGCGTGAGCGCTGAGGATATGAGTGAGATCGGGAATCCCATATCGAAGGTCCTGGACGACTGTGGGCTAAGGCCTACGACGCCTACGACGTAGGTCGAAGGGGTTCCCTGTATCGCCTACGCATGTTGGAGGTGGCCGGACCGAGTGAGTAGGACGTGCACTCCAACTGCCTCTCCAAAGCTCTCCAAGCGAACCGGAAAAGCGGCTAAGTCTTGGGTTCTAGTGCTCGGGGGAGGGCGACGCCGGTGCTGCGGAGGGCAGCACCCTGGCGGCGTGGCTGCGCTCGCGCGGCGTCACGGAGGTGACGGTGTGTGGCATCGCCACAGACTTCTGTGTGCGTGCCACGGCCCTCGACGCGGTGGCGGAGGGCTTCACGGTGGAGCTGCTCAGTGAGTTGTGCTCGCCGGTGACCGTGACCGGAGGGGCGGTGGCCGTGGAGCAGATGGCCTATGTGGGGGTCACCGTGGCGTGAGCCAATCGGAAGCACAGTAACCCGGGAGGCTGGTCGAACCAGCCTCCCGGGTTGCTGAGTCATGCAGGAGAGTGAGGGGGAGGAGTGGGTACTACTTCTCGCCCTTGGCCAGCTTGCGGCTGATAATCTCCAACATGATCTCGTTGGGGCCGCCGTAGATCGGCTGGACGCGGGAGTCCAGGTAGTGCGTGGCGATCGGGTACTCCAGCATGAAGCCGTAGCCACCGTGCAGCTGGACGGCGGTGTTGACGACCTTGATCTGCAGCTCGGTGGTCAGGTACTTGGCCATCGATGCGGTGGTCTCGTCGAGCTCGCCCTTGACCTTGGCGGCCACGGCGGCATCCACGAAGGACTGCGCGGACTGGATCTCGGTGGCCATCTTGGCCAGCTCCCAGCGGTAGGCCTGGTGGTCGACCAGACGGTTGCCGAAGGTCTTGCGCTCCTGGGAGTGCTTGTAGACCAGGTCGAAGGCGCGGCGGGAGGTCGCGATGGAACCCACGGCGATGGAGACGCGCTCCTGGGCCAGGTTCGTGCGCAGGTAGCCGAAGCCGGCGCCCTCTTCGCCGAGGAGGTTCTCGGCGGGGACCTTGACGTTCTCGAAGGACAGCTCGGCGGTGTCCTGCGCCTTCAGACCGACCTTCTTCAGCGGTGCAGCCTTGGTGTAGCCCTCCATGCCTTCCTCGACGATCAGGAGGGAGACACCGGCACGGCCCTTGGCGGGGTCGGTGATGGCGACGACGATGGTGAAGTCGGCCTGGATGCCGTTGGAGATGAAGGTCTTGGAACCGTTGAGGACGAAGTTGCCGTCCTCGTCGCGCGGGGCGGTGGTGCGGATGCCTGCGAGGTCCGCGCCGGCACCGGGCTCGGTCATGGCGATCGCGGCGATCTTGTCACCGGCGCACAGCGGGCGGAGGAACTTCTCCTTCTGCTCGTCGTTGGCGAAACGCTCGAGGTAGGGGATCACCAGGTCATTGATGACCTGGAGGGAGACGATGACCGAACCGCAGTCGGCCTCGGCGAGCTCCTCGGAGAGGATGGCGTTGAAGCGGTAGTCCTGCATTCCGCCGCCGCCGAACTCCTCGGGGGAGGTGATGCCCAGCAGGCCGAGGTTGCCGGCCGCCTTGAACATGGTGCGGTCGCTGAAACCCTGCTCGTGCCACTTGTCGACGTAGGGGCGGACCTCGGCGTTGACGAAGTCCTTGCAGGTCTCCCGGAACATGTTGTGTTCCTCGTCGAAGATGGTGCGGGGGAGGTAGTTCTTCATTGCGTCCTTCCGGATCGGAGCCGAGGGCCGTGGAGGGGGCAATAACCTTGTCCATGTGATCCACGTCTCTTAGATGTTACAAATTCATATTAACCATCGTGTGGAGAAAGGGGTAATGACAGCCCAACCTGGGGGAGGATTGTGGGGTGGGAAACAATATCGTCGACAGCGAGTACCGGATCACAGTGAGCTCGGGAAGGGGGCGAGCGGAGGTCCCGGAGGGGCCCCGAGGTTCGAGGGCATAGGCCGCCGACCGCGGGGGCAGAGGGTGGGGGTGGTGCTGTGGGCGGAAAGCCTGACGGGCAAAATGGCAGGTCAGAACAAGTTAGGGCAGGCTTTCACGAATTACATCACGCGAATGTTGTTTAATTGTTGACACACCGGTTTAGGTCTCGCTAACCTCATGGATGTGTCGAAGGCTAGTCACCTCGACGCACTGCAGTTGTGGATCAGCCGCAACGGCAGGTGGAACCCAGGGTTCAGTCCGAATCCGCGCGATCCGGCTTCCTCTTCTCACCGGATCGACGCGCTCGGGCTGCGGCACCTCCAACGCGCTGCCCTGGACTGCAGTTCACCTGCCCGTCGCGGCACAGCGGAGAAACTTCGCGACACCGGATTCGTCACCCGGCGCTCGCGCTCTCCACGAGGGCCCCGCCCTCCCGGTTCGTCACCCGGGAGGACGGGGCCCTCACTTTTTTCATTGCGAACCCCCGCCAGGGGCCGAAATCGAGCGTGGGATGGTTGAACCCGCAGATTCAACCATCCCACGCTCGATCTTGGCCCTTCGTGCCCCCCCTTGCGCCCCGCCCCCCTTGCGCCCCGCGCCCCTTGCGCCCCGCGCGGCGGGAAGGCCCCTACTCCTGAGAGTCGGCCTCGGCGTCACCGGCCGTGCGGTTCTCCGCCAGGGAGCTCCGGGCGCTGCGCAGCCAGTCAGGCTGGTTCTCCAGCAGCGCCTTGATGTCGGCGGTCGTCAGCGGCTTGTCCATGTCATTGGCCTTCAACGCGGTGATGGTGATGCCGAGCTTGCGGGCCACCTCCGGTCGCGGGTGCGGGCCTTCGCGGCGCAGGTCCTGCAGCCACTCGGGCGGGTTGTTCTGCAGGGCCACGAACTCGTCGTGGCCGAGCGTGCCTTCCTGGAAGGTCTCTGGGGTCGCGGGAAGGTAGATGTTCAGCTTCTTTGCCGCGGTCTGGGGTTTCATCCGGTCACTCATACCTGCAGAGTCTAACTGGTCGACCCGTGGGGGATACGATGGTCACCATGCAATACCTGAAGGTCGTCTTCGCACCCGGTGCCGTCCCCGGTAAATGGTTCGGCAGGTTCGACGAGCGCATGGACGGCTGGAAGGCCGCTTCCGCCTCGGCGGACGACCCGCTGGCCTACGTCCTCAGCGGGGCGGCAGATATCGCCCTCGTCCGTTTGTCCGACGGTTGGGACGGTATGGCGGACAGCAACGTGGACGATTCAGCGATGGAGCGTCTTGGCCTCCACCGGGTCGTCCTCTACGACGAGCAGCCGGGCGTCGCCGTGCCTAAGGAGCACGTGCTGGAGGCCGTGGGGGAGAACGAGGAGGTCACCGCCGCCGACATGGACGGTGAGATGGTGCTCTACCGTGGCGTGGACCCGGCGGCGGTGCGCGAGCACCTCGACGTGGTCGCGTCCAATGTCGGTGTGGTCGTCGCCCCGCGCCCGCTGCTGCGCGCGGTGAACCGCCGCGGCGTCGTCCACCGGCGCCTGGCGGGGCAGTCGCCGACCCGCATCGCGCTGGTATGGCTGCGTGAGCGCGACGACGACGTCGTGCAGCAGTTCGTCGGCATCTGCCGTGGCCGGCGCTCTTCCAGCTCCCGCTAGTCTCCCGGTGAGTTCACCCAGACTTCATCTCACAACCATGTGATCTACACGTGTGCTTCCTAGCCTCGGGGGCATGACCAGAGCCACCGTCGCCACCTCAACCACCCCCACTCCCACCGCCGCCGCTTCCGGAACCCCGGGCGCGGTGCGCACGTACGTCATCGACACCTCCGTCCTGCTCTCCGACCCGTGGGCGCTGCTGAAATTCGCTGAACACAGCGTGGTCCTGCCCATCGTGGTCGTCAGCGAGTTGGAGGCCAAGCGTCAGCACCCGGAACTCGGCTGGTTCGCCCGCCAGGCCCTCGGCTTGCTCGAAGACCTGCGCCGCACTAGCGGTCGCCTGGACCGCGCCATCGAGGTCACCCCGGACGGCGGAACGCTGCGCGTGGAACTCAACCACGTCGACCAGTCCGTCCTACCCGCCGGGCTGCGCGCCCGCCCGGACGACGGCGCGGACAATGACCGGCGCATCCTCGCTTCCGCGCTGAACCTGCGCGCCGAGGGCAACAACGTCACCCTGGTCACGAAGGACGTCCCGCTGCGCGTGAAGGCCGGCGCGGTGGGGCTGGACGCCGACGAGTACCGCGCGCAGGACGTCGTCCTCACCGGCTACGAGGGCATGGTCACCGCAGAGGTGAGTGCCTCTCTCATCGACGGGCTCTTCGCCGACGGCGCGGTGGACGCCACCGGGGAGGTGGAGGACGCCGTGGACCTGCCGGTGCACTGCGGCGTCCAGCTGACCGCCGGCAGCCAGTCGGCGCTGGCGCGGGTGGCGTCCAACGGGGTGTTGCGCCAGGTCCCGCAGGACCTGGAGGCATTCGGCCTGCGGGGACGCAGCGCCCGCCAGCGCGTGGCGCTGGACATCCTGCTCGACGAGGAGGTGGGCATCGTCTCGCTCGGCGGCTCCGCCGGTACCGGCAAGTCGGCGCTGGCGCTGTGCGCGGGGCTGGAGGCGGTGCTGGAACGCCAGTCGCACCGTCGGATCGTGGTTTTCCGTCCGCTGCACGCCGTCGGCGGCCAGGACCTCGGCTACCTGCCCGGCGACGGCGTCGAGAAGATGAACCCGTGGACGCAGGCCGTGTATGACACGCTCGACGGGCTGGTCAGCGAGAACGTCCTCGACGAGATCGATGATCGCGGCCTGCTGGAGGTGCTGCCGCTGACGCACATCCGCGGACGGAGCATCCACGACAGCTTCGTCATCGTCGACGAGGCGCAGTCGCTGGAACGCAATGTGCTGCTCACGGTGCTGTCCCGGCTGGGACGCAACTCTCGGGTGGTGCTCACCCACGACGTGGCCCAGCGCGACAACCTGCGCGTGGGACGCCATGACGGTGTGCTCGCCGTGGTCGAGAAGCTCAAGGGCAACCCGCTGTTCGCGCACGTCACCCTGACTCGATCCGAGCGTTCAGCCGTGGCAGAACTGGTCACCAGCCTGCTGGAAAAGGGCTGATGCGCTGCACGGCTGCGCGGAGGTCCCGGCACGTTTACAATGCCTTGCATGACATTCAAGATTCGTCCCATGCGGAGGGACGACTACGCCCAGGTGGCGCGCATCCAACAGTCGGGCATGGACACCGGGCACGCGACCTATGAGGGGGAGGCCCCCACCTGGGACGGTTTCACCGAGCACAAGATCGGTGACCTCATGTTCGTCGCCGACGAGGACGGGGACGTCCTGGGCTGGGTCTCGGCGGCCAAAGCGTCGCGCCGCGAGGTATTCGCCGGGGTGGTGGAGGATTCGGTCTATATTGCGCCGGACGCCGCCGGACGCGGCGTAGCAGGGGCACTACTGGACCACATGATCCAGGCGGCGACCGATGCCGGATATTGGGCGATGCACTCCACGGTGTTCCCGGAGAATCAGGGATCGTTGAAGCTGCACCTCTCGCGTGGTTTCACCGAAATCGGCGTGGCACACACGATGGCCCGTATGAACTACGGGCCGATGGAGGGTCGCTGGCGCGACATCCTCCTGCTGGAAAAGATCCTCGAGGGAGGGCCCGCGTACCCGGAGTACCGGGAACGCGTGGGCGGCTAGTCGACGGTGTCCTTGAGCTTCTCCTGACGGGTGAAGATCAGGACAATGCCGGCGATGACCGCCAGGGGGATCAGCACGGTGAAGATCGGGACCAGTGCATCGTTGTAGCTGGTGATCACGGCCTCGTGCAGGGCGCCGGGCAGGTGGCTGACCATGTCCGGGGTGATGCTGTGCGACCCGGAGTCCGAGAAGGAGTCGGCGTAGTCTGCCGCGTCCGAACCCATCTCCTGCATTGCCCCCGGGACACGCTCACCCATGAGCGACTGCAGGCGCGAGGTGAACACCGAACCGACGACGGCCGAGCCGACGGACATACCGATCTGGCGGAAGAAGTTGTTCGAGGCGGTGGCCGTGCCGACCATGCTGACCGGGAAGGCGTTCTGCACGATCAGCACGAGGATCTGCATGGCGCAGCCCAGGCCGAAGCCGAAGACGAACAGCACCAGGCCCAGGTGCAGCAGGCTGTCGTGGGTCTCCAGACCGCCGAGCAGGAACAGGCCCACGGCGGTGACGAACATTCCGACGACCGGGTACCACTTGTAGTTGCCCGTGCGGCTGACGATGATGCCCACCACGATCGAGGTCGGCATCATGCCGAGGATCATCGGGATCATCATCAGACCGGCCTTGGTCGGGGACATCCCGTGGACCATCTGGATGTAGGTCGGCATGTAGGACAGGGTGCCGAGCATGACCACACCGATGACGAGGCCGGCGAGGGTGCACAGCACGAAGTTGCGGTTGGTGAACAGGGTCATCGGGATCAGCGGTTCATCCGCCTTGAGCTCGACGAAGACGAAGAGCACTGCACAGACCACGGTGGCGATGATCAGGCCGATGATGGTGACCGAATCCCAGTCGTAGTCCTTGCCGCCCCAGCTGAGGAAGAGGATCAGGCAGGTGGCGAAGCCGGCCATGAAGACCGTGCCCCAGATGTCGAGCTTGGCGTGTCCGCTGCCGCGGGCCGGAAGGTGCATGGCGAAGACGGCGATCGCGATGGCGATCAGGGCCAGCGGCACGTTGAACCACAGGGCCCAGCGCCAGCCGGGGCCGTCGGTGAAGAAGCCACCGAGCAACGGGCCGAGCACGGAGGACAGGCCGAAGACGGAGCCCATCAGGCCCATGTACTTGCCGCGCTGACGTGCCGGGATGATATCGGCGATGATGGCCTGGGACAGCACCATCATGCCGCCGCCGCCGAGGCCCTGGATGGCGCGGGCGACGATGATGATCCAGATGTTCTGGCCCAGCGCACCAACGACCGAACCGATCAGGTACATGCTCAGGGCGAAGATGAACAGCGGCTTGCGGCCGATCTGGTCACCGAGTTTGCCGTAGATCGGCAGGCCGATGGTCTGGGCCAGCAGGAAGGCGGTGATCACCCAGCTCATCTGGTCCACGCCGCCGAGCTCGCCGACGACGGTCGGCAGGGCGGTGGCGAAAATGGTCTGGCCCAGGGAGACCAGCAACATGCCGAGCATGAGGCTGGCGAAGACCAGGGGGATGTTGTTCTTCGAGGCGGTGGTGGCCTCTGGAGTCGTCGGCGACGACTCTACTTTCTCAACGGGGCTCATGGAGGATCTCTTCTCGTGCTTTCTTACGCAAGTAGTCGTGCAGGGTGTGACGGTGGTGCCGGACGGAAAAGTCAGTCCCAACCGGTGGTATAGGCCGCCGACAGTTGGGTGAGGTTTCGTCCGGCGAAGGTGAGGATCTCGCGTCGGTCCTTCGCCGGCTGGTCGCGGTGGAACAGGCCGCCAGTGGCCAAACTGGTGCGGACCAGGCCGGTGAGTAGCAGGGCCTCCTCGTGGACGGTGAGGTCCGGGAGATGCCGACGCTGCGGGTAGCGGGAGAGGTAGTCGTCGATCGCGGCGAGGATGTCCCCGGCGAGTTCGTCGAACCGGCGCATTCCCGCGACGGTCAGCAGCGGGGTCTCCTGGATGATCTGGCGTCGCCGTTCCTTGATCTTCATGCTGATCCCCGGGTCGGGGGACAATCGCGGCGAGGACTCGGGGTCGTCGTCCAGCGAGCGTCCGATGAAGTCGAGGATGTCGCGGATGATGTTCGGGGAGTCGGTCGCGGCGAGGGCGTCCAGCACCTCTGGCGGAAGTGGGGGGACGCCGCGTCCTGCGGCGACTTGGTCCTTTGACTCGAAGTAGTTGAAGAAGGTCCGGCGGCTCACGTCGGCCTTCTCGCAAATCTCGTCGATGGTGACCTGGTCGAATCCGCGGGCGAGGATGAGTTCGGTGGCGCAGTCCTCGATGCGGAGCCGGGTTTCCCGACGCTTTCGCTCGCGGAGGCCACACCCGTCGGCGCCCGTTGCGGATTCATTCCTTGTCTCAGTCACGTGACAGGTCTACACCCGGTGAAAACTTGCACGCAATGCAACAATATCATTAACCCCCTTATGGGGGTGGTTAGCCCCGCACGGTTTGCTGATGATGGCGCAGAATGAGATGAGCATCACCCTCCCCGTCGGTTCCGCTGGCGCGTACCCACACCGAGGTGCGCACCGTGGTCCCGTAGGCCCCCGTCGCCGTGGACCGCACCAGCACTGCGTCGCCCCCCACTGCCTCGGTCACCACGTCGGAAACTTCCAGCCGGTCGAAGCCGCGCAAGGGTGCCAGTGAGTCTAAGAATCCGTCGCGGTCGAGAACTCGACCATCTCGGTCCACGACGTGCAGGTCCGGGTGCAGTAGCGCCTCGGCGAACTCACGGTTACCGCGCACCTCGTCGCTGTAGAGCGCCAGCTCCCGGGCGGCAGCGTCCTCTGCGTCCTGCGCCGCGTCGGTCGCATCGGACGTTCCGGACGTGCCCGACGCGTCGGACGTTCCGGACGTGCCCGACGCGTCGGACGTTCCGGACGTTGCGGCGTCCTGCGCCGGTACGGCTGGCCCTTGCGCGCCGTCGAGGCCGGGGCCGGTCTCGGGGGAGCGGCGCTGTGAGAAGGCGGTGGCCGCGGCGTTCGCCCGCTTGTCCGCCGCCTCGTTCATCGGGTGCCCGGCGTGCCCCTTCACCCACTCGAAAGCGACATCCCTGCCCTGCATCGCCGCGTCAATGGCCTTCATCAGGTCGACGTTCTGCACCGGCTTGCCGTCGCGCTTCTTCCAGCCCTTGCGCTTCCAGCCGGGCATCCACTTCGTCACCGAGTTGATCACGTACTGGGAGTCACACAGGATCAGCAGGTGCTGGCCCGCGGCGTCCGGGTGCGCGGCCGTGGTCTCCAGCAGGTCCAGGACGGCCTTGAGCTCGCCCATGTTGTTCGTGCCGTGCGGCCAGCCGCCGGCCTTCCAGGTGTCGTCGTCGATGTACCAGGCCCAGCCTGCGGGGCCGGGGTTTCCGAGGGCGGAGCCGTCAGCGGCTGCGGTGATCGTCATGCAAGGTATCGTCCCACACGCCACGGACATGAAGAGAGGGACACCGCGACGGTGATGTCGCGGTGCCCCTCTCTTATCCAGTTGCCCCTCAGGGCGGGGACTGCTCGAGCTGCTAGTCGCGGTCGGTGTTCGCCATGGCGAGCACGTCGAGGCGCTTGTCCAGCTCCTCCTCCGACAGGGTCTCGGGCACGAAGCCCAGGTCGATTACGGTCTGGCGGATGGTCTTGCCCTCGGCCAGCGCGGTCTTGGCGACCTTCGCGGCGGCCTCGTAGCCGATCGCGGAGTTCAGCGGGGTCACGATGGACGGCGAGGACTCCGCCAGGGTGCGCATGCGCTCCTTGTTCGGCTCGATGCCGTCGACCAGGCGCTCGGCGAACACCGTGGAGGTGTTGGCGAGCAGCTTGGCGGACTCCAGCACGTTGCGGGCCATCATCGGGATGAACACGTTGAGCTCGAAGTGGCCCTGTGCACCACCGAAGGTGATGGCGGCGTCGTTGCCGATGACCTGCGCGGCGACCTGGGTGGCGGTCTCGCACAGCACCGGGTTGACCTTGCCGGGCATGATCGAGGAACCCGGCTGCAGGTCGGGGAGGTGGATCTCGCCGAAACCGGTCAGCGGGCCGGAGCCCATCATGCGGATGTCATTGGCGATCTTGTTCAGCGAGACGGCCACGGTGCGCATCGCACCGGAGAACTCCACGAGTGCGTCGCGGGCGGCCTGTGCCTCGAAGTGGTTCTCCGCCTCGGTCAGCTCCTCGACACCGGTGAGCTTCTTGAGCTCCTCGGTGACCTTCGCGCCGAAGTCGGCGGAGGTGTTCAGGCCGGTACCGGTGGCGGTGCCGCCGATGGCCAGCTCGCCGAGACGCGGCAGGGTGGCCTCGATGCGCTGGATGCCCAGCTCGATCTGACGGGCGTAGCCGCCGAACTCCTGGCCCAGGGTCACCGGGACGGCATCCATGAGGTGGGTGCGGCCGGACTTCACGTCGTTCTTCCACTCGGAGGCCTTCGCCGCGAGGGAGGAGTGCAGGGTCTTCAGCGCCGGGATCAGGCTGGTGACGGCCGCCTCGGTCGCCGCGACGTGCGTGGCGGTGGGGAGGGTGTCGTTCGACGACTGGCCCATGTTCACGTCGTCGTTCGGGTGGATCTCAACCCCGTCCTGCTTGGCCAGCGAGGCGATGACCTCGTTGGTGTTCATATTCGACGAGGTGCCCGAACCGGTCTGGAAGACGTCGATCGGGAACTCGTCGTTGTAGGTGCCCTCGGCGATGGCCTTGCCGGCGGCGATGATGGCGTCCGCCTTGGTGCCGTCCAGCGCGCCGGAGTCCTTGTTGACCTGGGCACAGGCTGCCTTCAGCAGGCCCATGGCACGGATCTGCGCGGCCTCCAGGGGTCGGTCGGAGATCGGGAAGTTCTCCACGGCACGCTGGGTCTGTGCACGCCACAGGGCCTTGGCCGGGACCTTGACCTCACCCATGGTGTCGTGCTCGATGCGGAATTCCTGCTCACTCATAATGAACTGTCGTGTCCTTCCTGATTATTGTGACGACTGACATATAAGGGTACCCGCAGGCGTTCCGGACGGTGTGCCTGCGGGGGTGGGGGAGGATCAGATGTAGTCCTGGACCGAGTAGTCCTTGAGCTTCTGCAGCTGGTGGGTGGCCTCGATGCTGCGGATCGTGCCGGAACGCTCGCGCATCACCAACGAGCGGGTGGTCGCGCCGCCGGCACGGTAGCTGACGCCGCGCAGCATGTCGCCGTTGGTCACGCCGGTGGCGACGAAGTAGCAGTTGTCCGAGGAGACCAGGTCATTGGTGCCCAGGACGGTGTCGAGCGACAGGCCGGCGTCGATCGCCTTCTGCCGCTCTGTGTCGTCGGTGGGGGCCAGCACGCCCTGGATCTCGCCGCCCATGCACTTCATCGCGCAGGCGGTGATGATGCCCTCCGGGGTGCCACCGGTGCCCATCATCAGGTCGACCGCGTGGCTCTCGCCGGCGGCGGCCACGGCACCGGCAACGTCACCGTCGCCGATGAGCCGCACCTTCGCACCCGCCGCGCGGATCTCCGCGATCAGGTCGAGGTGACGGGGACGGTCCAGCACGACCACGGTGACGTCCGAGGGGTGAACGCCCTTGGCCTTGGCCACGGCGTTGATGTTGTGGGCGGCAGGTGCCTGGATGTCGATGCTGCCGGCGGCCTCGGGGCCCACGGCGATCTTCTTCATGTAGAACACGGCGGAGGGGTCGTACATCGAGCCACGCTCGGCGGCGGCGAGCACGGAGATGGCGTTCGGGCGTCCCTCGGCCATCAGCGTGGTGCCGTCCACCGGGTCCACGGCGATGTCGACGGCCGGGCCCTCGCCCGTGCCGACGGACTCACCGTTGAACAGCATCGGGGCTTCGTCCTTCTCGCCCTCGCCGATGATCACGGTGCCGTTCATCTGCACGGTGTTGATCATGCGGCGCATAGCGTCGACGGCGGCACCGTCGCCGGATTCCTTCTTGCCGCGTCCCACCCATTTGCCGGACGCCAGGGCCGCCGCCTCAGTGACGCGCACGAGCTCCATGGCCAGGTTGCGGTCCGGGGAAGAGGCGGGGAGGGCCTCGGGCGGGGTGGGAACGGAGTCGGATCCGGAAGTCATGGAAGACCAGCTTTCTGCTATCGGGCGTCGGGGGTACCCACCATTGTTCCACGAGCCACCCTCCGGTGCGTGCTGCGGTCGTTCAGAGGGTGACGGTTAGGGCCCCCGGGGTACCTGTCTGCAATAATCGGGGGCGTGAAACTCGAGAAACCGCGCATGTTCACCTCCACCCGTGACCTGCTGATATCGCTGGGCGTGTTGGGTGTGGTCATGGCGTTTTCCGTCGGCTTCACCGGCCTGTGCAGCTACAATCCCGGCCCGGCGGAGACCACCGGCCCAGTCAACGAGGTCGACATCGATGCGATCCTCGGTTCGGAAGCGCGCAGTTTGAACTTCCCGGTGCGCAACCCGGACGTGCCCGACGACTGGCAGGCGAACTCCGGTCGCCGCACCACGATCGACCGGGAACCCTCCTCCATCGCCGGCTGGGTCATTGACGAGCGCTACTACATCGGGCTGACCCAGACCTCCGTCGAGCTGGAGGACGCGGTCGCCGACGTGGACGACGAGTACCGCGAGGAGACCGACTCGCGGGAGAGTTCGGCATCCGGGGTCACCGCCGAGACCGCCGGTGACACGGTCACCTGGCGCATCTTCACCGGAGACGACGCCCGGACGGTCTGGGCCGCAGACCTGGGAGACTCCACCGTGATGTTGTCGGGTACCGCCACCGGGGAGATCTACGAGACGCTGGCGGACAAGGTCGTGACCACCGACCCGATCGTCACCGGCTAGGTGTAACTACCCCGGGCGACCCCGGGACTACTCGCCGCCGTCCTCCCCATCGGGACGGCGGTTCTGCAGTGCAGCCTCCACCCGCTCCGAGGCACCGTCGAGGTAGCGCTCGCAGTAGGCGGCCAGTTCCTCGCCGCGCTCCCAGTACTTCAGGGACTCGTCCAGGCTCATCTGACCTAGCTCGAGGATCTTGACGACCTCCACCAGCTCATCGCGGGCCTGCTCGTAGCTCAGCTCGTCCAGCGGACGGAAGGTCTGGGTGTTCTCGGTGTCACTCATCGCTCGGGGTCTCCTTGTTCTCGGGGGCGTCGGTTGCGTCGGTTGATTCTGTCTTCTCAGGCGCCGGCTTCTCGGGCGCGGCCTCGGAGTGCTGCACGGCCATTGCCGCGGCGGTGACCGAGCCGTCCAATACGCGGATGCGTAGCTGGGAACCCGGGGTCACGTCGTCCACGGTGGTCACGACCTGGGCCGGGGAGTGGTCGCGGGGGAGGACCTGCACCACCGAGTAGCCACGCCGCAGGGTCTGTGACGGGCCCAGCGCATTGACCTGGGCTTTGAGGGAGACGACCTGGGAGCGCATGTCGCGGATCGTGATCCCCAGCGCACGGTCATTGCGGCCGCGCGCCTCGGTGACCAGTTCCTGCTGACGCCGGATCGGCAGCAACGGGTCGGCCAGGACCGGACGCGAGCGCACCGTCGCCAGGCCACGCTGCTCATTGGCCACCCAGGAACGCAGGGCACTGGCGGCGCGGTCCCGTAGTTCGGACACGAGCCGCAGCTCCGCCGCAACGTCCGGCACGACCCGCTTGGCGGCGTCGGTGGGCGTGGCCGCCCGCAGGTCGGCGACGTTGTCGAGGATCGGATTGTCCGGTTCGTGCCCGATGGCGCTGACCACCGGTGTGGTCATCCGGCTGACCTGGCGCACCAGCGCCTCCTCAGAGAACGGCAGCAAGTCCTCCACCGAACCAC
This sequence comes from Corynebacterium sp. AOP40-9SA-29, assembly GCF_052377405.1. Taxonomy (NCBI): domain Bacteria; kingdom Bacillati; phylum Actinomycetota; class Actinomycetes; order Mycobacteriales; family Corynebacteriaceae; genus Corynebacterium; species Corynebacterium sp. AOP40-9SA-29. The sequence continues at coordinate 40,040 of NZ_JBQSWR010000006.1, forward strand.
CACCACGCGCCACGATGATCACGTCCACACGCGGGTCGTCCTCAAGTTTCTGGAGGGCGGCGATGACCTGCGGCACGGCCTGTGGGCCCTGCACCGCGGTGTTGATCACCTCGGTCTGCACCGCCGGCCAACGGTCGTGCGCGACGGCGAGCACGTCGCGCTCGGCGGCCGAGCCGCGTCCCGTGATGAGTCCGACACGCCCCGGAAGGAACGGCAACGGACGCTTGAGCCGCGGGTCGAACAACCCCTCTGCGTCCATCGCGCGCTTGAGCTGTTCCATTCGGGCCAGAAGCTCGCCGACACCCACGTGTTGGATCCGGGAGACCCACAGGGAGAAGGAACCGCGGCCGGAGTAGAACGCCGGCTTTCCGTAGACCACCACCCGGTCGCCGTTCTTCAGCGGCGTCGGCATAGCGCGCAGCATCGAGGTGGAGCACGTCAACGGGACGGACTGTTCCATCTCCACATCACGCAGGGTGATGTAGGACAGTTTCCAGGACGGCTTCATGTTGACCTGGGTGATCTGCCCCTCAACCCACAGGTGGCCGAGACGCTCGATCCACCCCTTCACCTTGTCGTTGACGACATGAACCGGCCAGGGGGCCTCTGCAGAGGTGGGCGACGGTGGTGAACCGGTCGCAGCGGTCGGCGAGGCGGGCGAGGCATCTGACATGGCTCTGATTGTAGAGGTCCGATAGCATGGGGGACATGACTGAGGCTTCACCTGTGGATAACTTCACCACAACTGCCCCGACGACCACCATCGACCGTGACGAACGCGATACCCCGGCCCGTTCCGCCAAGCGAGTCATGCTCGCCGCCCCCCGCGGATACTGCGCCGGCGTCGACCGCGCCGTGGAGACCGTGGAGAAGGCCCTCGAGAAGCACGGCGCACCGCTCTACGTCCGCAAGGAGATCGTGCACAACAAGCACGTCGTGAAGACCCTGGAGGAGCAGGGCGTGATCTTCGTGGACAAGACCATGGACGTGCCAGAGGGCTCCAACGTGGTGTTTTCCGCACACGGTGTCTCGCCGAAGGTGCACGAGGACGCCAAACTGCTCAAGCTCAAGACCTTCGACGCGACCTGCCCGCTGGTCACCAAGGTGCACAATGAGGTTAAGCGCTTCGCCAAGCAGGGTTACCAGATCATCCTCATCGGCCACCACGGTCACGAGGAGGTCGAGGGTACGGCAGGCGAGGCCCCGGACGTGGTGCACCTCGTCGACGGCAAGGAGGACGTGGACGCCCTCGAGTTCCCCGAGGACCAGAAGCTGATCTGGCTGTCGCAGACCACGCTCAGCGTGGACGAGACGATGCGCACGGTGAAGTTCCTCCACGAGAAGTTCCCCCAGCTGGAGACCCCGCCCAGCGACGACATCTGCTACGCCACCCAGAACCGCCAGGTCGCGGTCAAGGCAATTGCGCCGAAGGTCGAGCTGATGATCGTCGTCGGTTCCCAGAACTCGTCGAACTCGGTGCGGCTCGTCGAGGTCGCGCTCCAGCACGGCACGAAGGAATCCCACCTGGTCGACTACGCCGAGCAGGTCGACCCCGCCTGGTTCGAGGGTGTGACCTCCGTGGGCGTGACCTCCGGTGCCTCGGTGCCGGAGCTGCTCGTGCGCGGTGTGCTGGAGCTGCTCGCCGAGCACGGCTTCAACAGCATCGAGGAAGTCACCACCGCCACCGAGGACCTGGTGTTCTCCCTGCCGCGCGAACTGCGCCCGGCACGCAACGCCAGCTGACCTCAGCGGCACCGACGAAGGGGCCGACCCGGGAATCATTTCCTGGGTCGGCCCCTTCGTCGTGCGGTGCCGGTTGCGACTCGCTCACTCCATGTCGAGCGGGCGGTCCTGGCTCCGCGAGCGGCGGCGCCGGCTCGCCTCGCGCAACTCGGCGGCGGTGCGGGTACGGGTCTCCGGCTGCTCCTGCTCGTCCGGGGCGGGGGAGTCCTGCGTGCCGCGGGACGCTTCGTCGCGCTGCGACGGGTAGCGCGGGTAATCACCGCGGGGGCGGTCGCTATAGCGGCGGGAGGACGCCGGCCGCTGTTCGGTGCGCTCAGGACGCTCAGTGCGCTCAGGTCGCTGGCGCGGGGAGGGGGCGCGATCGCCGGCCGGCCGGTCGCTGTCGCGGTAGCGGGCGTTGAGACGCTGGTTGCTCTCCTCGGCGTCCGTCATCTGCCGACGGCGTGAGCGGTCCCGTCGGTGCTGGGCCTTGAGCACGGCGGCGTCGATGCGCTGTCGTCCAATGGCAATCACCAGACAGATCAGGAAGGTCACCGCCAGCCAGAGGAACTTCTCGATCGCCGGATACGCGGCGGTGATCAAGCTCGTCTTGAAGTTCGATCCCGCGGTACCGGAGTCGGCACTGATCAGCCCGACCCCGGTGATACCGAAGAACCAGTAGACCGGCAGGAGCACGACAGTGAGGAAGAGGCCGCGCAGTTCCACCAGCGCGGTACACACGATCGCGGCCACAGCGAAGAGTACGACATAGGAGGTGCCTACGCTGCTGAGGACGACCCCGGTGAGGATGACAGCCGCCATCACCAGCAGGGGAGCCCATACCGGGATCAGGCCCCGGCGGTTCAGCGGGGCGGGCTCGTCAGTGGTCTCAGAAGTCACGGCGGCTGATGTTACCCGAAGCTCAGGACCGCTTTGAGGTGGAGTCGTCACTCGGCTTGTCGTCCTTCTCGTCCTTCTCGGTCTTTTCGGACTTATCATCGGGCAGGAGCGGCGCGAGGAACCGGCTGAATGCCTTGGGCTCCCCGGACTCGTCGCTCTTCAGGGACTTGCGCCAGTCCTGCCAACGCTGCGCGGCCTGCTCGCGTTGTTCACCGGTCTGCTGACCGGCGGAGGTGGCGAAACTGATGTCGGCGGAATGCTTCTCGCCGGTAGCCAAGTCGGTGAGATCGCCGATGTAGCGGAAGATCTCGGTGATCATCGCTGCCACGGGCACGGCGAGGAAGGCACCGATGATGCCGAACATGCCGCTACCGATGATCACCGAGAGCAGGACGATGACCGCGTGCATCTTCATGGCCTTGGACTGCAGCACAGGCTGCAGCACATTGCCCTCGAGCTGCTGGACGAGGAGCACGACACCCAGCACGATCAGTGCGGTGGTGAAACCCTGGGTGACCAGGGCGATGAGGACCGCCAGGGCGCCAGCGGTGAAGGCACCCACGATCGGGATGAAACCACCGAAGAAGGTGATGATCGCCAGCGGAAGGGCGAGGGGAACCTGGAGGATGACCAGACCCAGGCCGATGAAGAAGGCGTCGATGAAGCTCACGATCGCCTGCGTGCGGATGAAGCCGCCCAGGGTGTTCCAGCAGCGGGTCAGCACCTCGGTGAGGTGCCAGCCGACGCGGCGTCCGGCGATGCGACGAACCATCGGCAGGAACTTATCGCCGTCCTTCAGGAAGAAGAAGATCAGCACGAGCATCACGAACAGGGTGATCGCCGCTGACGTGACGGCTGAGACCCCGGTGATCGCGGTCTGGGTGATTTGGGCGGTCTGGTCCTGCACCCAGCTCGTGGCCTGGTCGATCATGTTGTCGATCTGGTCACTCTGCAGGTTCAGCGGGGGGCCGGCGACCCAGTTCTGGATCTGCTCGATTCCCGCGGCGCCGCGGTCCACGAGGTCGGGGATCTGACTGGACACGCTCGGCAGGATGGCGGCGATGATGCCGCCGAACCCAGCGAAGAACAGGATCAGCGTCGACAGGACCGCCAGGGCGTTGGGGAAGTGCCACTTGCGGAAGAGGCGGACCAGCGGCCAGAGCACGGTACATACGATGATGGCCAGGATGACCGGAAGGATGCCCGCCCAGAGACGGGACAGGGCGTAGAAGAGGACCCACAGGGCCGCGGCGGTCACGAGGAAGCGCAGGCTCCATCCGGCCGTCCAGCGCGCAGAGGTGCCGATGACCTCGGCGCGGTCGCGGATCTCCTTGCCGGGAGTGCCCTCGTCGTCGGACTGCAGAGCCTCGGCGTTGTCGTCGGGCTCCTGCATAGCCGGGTCACCCTCCAAGAAGATGGACCCCTCGGAGGCCTCCTTCGGGCTGCGGACCGCGGCCGTTTCCTCCCCAGGCAGCGGGAGTGACGACTCAGGGTCCATGCGGCCCGACCCCATGAGGATGTCGGCGAAGTCCCGCCCGTCGACCACATCGCGCGGGTCCGGGTTGTTCGGACTGTTCTGTCCGTCGGGCTTCTTGCTCCCCGAGGACCCGTTGGTGTTGTTTGAATCGCTGCTCACCCCACCCATTGTGCACGATGGTGGGGTGTTCGTCACCGGGTAGCCCGGTGACTCACCCCGCGGGGTGGGATGAGGCGTGGAAGATCAGGTCCTCGTCCGTGGTACCCGGGGCGGTCCCCAAGTCGCCGGACTCCTCGTCGGAGTGGTTGCGCAGGTTGATTGTGGCCACGAGCAGGCCTCCCCACAGGAAGACCATGAACAGGGCCATCATGACGATCGCGGTGGTGCTCATCGGTTCGCTCCTTGCTTCTCGGACGCCGCGTTGCCGGCGTTGGCCAGGGGGTTGGAGGCGCCGCGCGCCCGCCCGCCGGGCGGGACACCGAAGTCGGAGCCGGGCGTCCCGTCGAGAACCATCGACTGACGGGTGAAGGGGATCAGGTGCATGATGATGGCCGCCACCAGGACGACAATGATCACCAACCAGCCCCAGGTGAAGACCTGGCTGTCCTCGTAGCCGCCGTAGCCCTCGTCCAGCAGGGTCGCGACCTCGCTGAGAAGGGTGAAGGTGAGGATCACGGAGGTGACGTACATCAGGAAGGTGCGCCAGGTGGCGCCGACCTTGAACGAGGACACGGCGTTGAGGTGCTGCTGCAGCTCGTTGATACGCATCGTCATCACACCGACCACGATGATGGCCACCAGGGCGGCGAGCACGATGCCCACGTTGTTGGTGAACTTGTCCATGACGTCCAGAGTGACCAGCCCGCTGGTGGCGGAGAAGGCCAGGATCGACAGGACCGCCATCGGCACGCCGACCGACAGGGCGGCGGCGCGGCGGGACATGTCGAACTTGTCTCGCACGGCAGAGGACACGACCTCCACGATGGAGATCAGAGAGGTGACACCGGCGATCGCGAGGCTGGCGAAGAACAGGATGCCGAAGAGTTCGCCTGCGGGCATCTGGTTGATGATCGTCGGGAACGCCTCGAACGCCAGGCCGATGCCGGAGGTCGCGACCTCGCTGACCGGGACGCCGGACGCCGCGGACATGAAACCGAGCGCGGCGAACACGCCGATGCCGGCGAGAACCTCGAACGAGGAGTTGGCGAAGGCGGTGACCAGGCCGGTGCTCGTCAGGTTCGAGCGCGGCTTCAGGTAAGAGGAGTAGGTGATCATGATGCCGAAGCCGATGGACAGCGAGAAGAAGATCTGTCCGTAGGCCGCGATCCACACCGAGGAGTCGGTCAGCGCACTCCAGTCCGGGGTGAACAGGGCGTCCAGGCCGGTGGAGGCACCGTCGAGGAACAGCGCACGCACGACCATCACGATGAACAGCACGAGCAGCAGCGGGATGAAGATGATGTTGAGTCGTCCGATGCCCTTGCTCACGTCGAGCACGAGAGTTGCCAGGACGATGATCCACACCACGATCATCGTGATGAGGATCGGCATCACGAAGGTGCCGGAGAACACCGACTCGGTGTCAGCCTGAAGGAACTCCCCGGAGAAGTAGTCACCGGGGTTCTCTCCCCAGCCCTTGGTGAAGGACTTCATCGTGTAGAGCAGTGCCCACCCGACGATCGCGGCGTAATAGACGGCGATGAAGAAGGAGATGCCGACCTGGGCCCAGCCCAGGATCTCGGCGCGCGGGTGGATCCGGCGGAAGACCAGCGGTGCCGAGCCCCGGAACCGGTGGCCCAGCGCGAAGAACATCCACAGCAGCGGGATGCCCGCGGTGAGCAGGGCGATCATGTAGGGGACGAGGAATGCTCCGCCGCCTGATTCGTAGGCGACGTAGGGGAATCGCCAGATGTTGCCGAGACCGACGGCGGAACCGATGGCAGCGAACAGGAACAGGAGCCGCGAGTTGAACGTGTCGCGGGTAACCTTTCCGTCCTTGCCGTCTGATCCGACCTGCGGCCCGGCGGGAGCGTCTGCAGACATGTGCGTGAGCCTCCGGGGTCTCTTGTTGCGGCAGGGGAAGTGAGGAAATCGAATCTATCCTAGATTCCCACTGGTCTTCCAGGAAACGGACAGTTTCTGGAGAGCTTACGGCCCGGGCGGTTGTGCCGTCCTGTGCGGGGCAGGGTGGATGGTCGGGGGAGTGCTGGCTGGGGTGACAGGGGCGAGGGGCGGACTGCCCGGTGGGGAGTCGACCGGATAGGATGGTCGCCGTGACCCTTACTCTCGGAATCGTCGGCCTGCCCAATGTCGGTAAGTCCACGCTGTTCAATGCCCTGACCCGCAACGACGTCCTCGCCGCGAACTACCCCTTCGCCACGATCGAGCCCAACGTCGGCCTCGTCGAACTGCCGGACCCTCGTCTGACCCGGCTCGCCGAGATCTACTCCTCCGAGCGCATCCTGCCGGCCACGGTGTCCTTCGTGGACATCGCCGGCATCGTCAAGGGCGCTTCCGAGGGCGAAGGGATGGGCAATGCCTTCCTGGCGAACATCCGTGAGGCCGACGCGATCTGTCAGGTCGTGCGTGCCTTCTCGAACGACGACGTGATTCACGTCGACGGCCGTGTCGATCCGGCCACGGATATCTCGGTCATCGAAACCGAGCTGATTCTCGCCGACCTGCAGACCGTGGAGAAGGCGGTGCCCCGCCTGGAGAAGGAGGGGCGCAAGGATCGCGACAAGGCCGAGCAGGCCGAGGCCGCCAAGAAGGCCCAGGCGATCCTGGAGGACGACCGCACGCTGTACTCCGCCTCGGTCTCCGGCGAATTCGACCTTGCTGCGGTCCGCGAGCTGCACCTGATGACCGCCAAGCCTTTCCTCTATGTCTTCAACTCCGATGAGGCCGTGCTGACGGACGAGTCCCGGCAGCAGGAGCTGCGCGACCTCGTCGCGCCGGCGGACTGCGTGTTCCTGGACGCCGCCACCGAGGCGGAGCTGCTCGAGCTCGACGACGAGGAGGCCGCCGAGCTGCTCGCGTCCGTCGGGCAGGACGAGCCGGGACTGGCGACGCTGGCCAAGGCTGGTTTCGCGACCCTGGGTCTGCAGACCTACCTCACGGCCGGGCCCAAGGAGACGCGTGCCTGGACGATCCCGCAGGGCGCGACCGCCCCGCAGGCCGCCGGTGTGATCCACACCGACTTCGAGCGTGGCTTCATCAAGGCCGAGATCGTCGGCTTCTCCGACCTGGACGAGTACGGCTCCGTCGCCGAGGCTCGTAACCACGGCAAGGTGCGCCAGGAGGGCAAGGAGTACGTGATGCAGGACGGCGACGTCGTGGACTTCAAATTTAACGTCTAGCGTTAATGACCAGTGGCGTGTCTGCTCCCGCTGGGCCGATGCCGGTGCTGAGGACGTCGAGATCGTGGACTACCACTGAGGAGGAGTGATGTCCGAGAAGCTTTACTCGCCGATTCATCCGGGCGAGGTCCTTATGGATGACTTCATCGAGGGGTTCGGCATCACGCAGAACAAGCTCGCCGTGTCCATCGGCGTGCCTCCGCGTCGGATCAACGAGATCGTGCACGGCAAGCGGGCCATCACCGCCGACACCGCCCTGCGTCTGGGTCGTTATTTCGGGGTGGATCCGCAGTTCTGGCTCAACTTGCAGACGCGATTCGAGCTGGAGGTTGCGGGGGAGCTCGTCGGCGAGCAGGTCGCCGCGATCGCCCCGCTGCAGTCCGCGTGAGTGTGGAATGGCGTCTCTGCTTCGTTTGGAGAGGGGGAGGTGCAGAAGATGTCGAACTCGTCGACTACCACTGAGCGAGATCTGATCGAGCCGATCCACCCGGGGGAGATCCTGATGGAGGACTTCATCGAGGGCTTCGGGATCACACAGAACACGCTTGCCGTGTCCATCGGGGTGCCGCCGCGTCGGATCAACGAGATCGTGCACGGCAAGCGGGGGATCACCGCTGACATGGCGATCCGTCTGGCGCGGTACTTCGGTACTTCCGAGGAGTGCTGGATGACCCTGCAGTCGAACTACGAACTTCGGCTGGAACCCAGGACGTCGCGCGAGTAGGTCACAGCGATCTCTCCGTTGAGAGGTTTGTAGCCAACCGCGGTAGTACCATCGCTTCGATGAACTCCCAACGAGCGACAGAGTGGTCGGGCCAACCGGCCGACGGGGAAGTCACCGCCACCACCGACGAGGTGTTCATCGCCGGTGGCTGTCTGTGGGGAGTGCAGGCTTTCTTCTCCACCATCCCTGGGGTGACCCACACCGAGGCAGGTCGGGCGAACGGTGCGGGGAGGTCGTTGGTGGGGGAGTACGACGGCTATGCCGAGTGCGTGCGCACCAGGTTCGACCCGCAGATCGTCGACGTCGCCGGACTGATGGGGTACCTCTTCGAGATCATCGATCCCTACAGCGTCAATGCGCAGGGCCCGGACGTGGGGGAGAAGTACCGCACTGGGCTGTACTCGCAGGATCCGCGACACCTCGAACAGGCCCGCGACTACCTTGCGGCCCGCGAGGACGCCCCGCGCATCGCCGTCGAGGTGCTGCCCTTGACGAACTACGTCCGCAGCGCCGAGGAGCACCAGCACCGGCTCGATCGATGCCCAGGGGATTCTTGCCATCTACCACCAGAACTGCTCCACCGGTATCGCGATTAGCGGGCAGCAGCCACCCCGTTGGCCCGCTCATTCCCGTCGTAGTGGCCCCACCCACAGACGCCGGATTGTACTTGACTTCTCGCGGCTAGGCGGTGAACTATGATTGAATACTTTATGATCTGTCAATGAATTTTCTACCTGGAAGCGATCCGTTCTGCACCTGACCGGAGCCCGCGCCAGCGTATGCGTCACAGTCTCGGTGTCGGAAAGGTGAGATGCTCAATTGTCTGGTACCGGTGTGACCGCCGCCAAGCGAATCGGTTCAATCCTGGGGTACGTCGCCATGTACGTGCTCATCTGGGCCGGTGTCTTCATGCTCGTCACCGGCATCGGAATTCGCATGCTGTGGGGACCGATCAGCGTCGACCAGATGTTGATGAACCTCGTCGCCACGGACACGGACGGTGGCGGCGGGTCCCTGGTGATCACCGGAGTCCTCGCTTTCGGCGTGCTTCCTGTTCTCATCACCCTGGGCGTCGGGTTCTTCCACTACCGTCACGTTCGCAAGGTGCGTACTCGGTCCGCTCGGACCTCCGCCGACGAAGCGGAAGACGATTCAACACGTGTCCGTACTCTTGGACCCCGGTGGGTCACGCGCACGGTGTCGGCAGTGATGGTCACCGCAGTGGTGGTCGTGGGTTCTACGGCCTTCAGCTCCTCGGTGCACGTCGGGGAGTACATCAAGGCCGTGAACTCGGAGTACACCATTGACCAGTACTACACCGCACCCCAGGTGGAGTCCGCAGAAGGCAAGCGCAACCTGGTGACGATTTACCTGGAGTCCGGGGAGGAGACACTCTCGGACACCACTTTGTTCGAGAAGGACCCCTACATCCCGCTGAAGGACGCCACGTCGCAAGACGACGGGTGGCAGAGCGTCGACGATTTCCAGCAGTACGAGGGCGGTGGCTGGACCATGTCCGGCCTGGCCAGCACGCAGTGCGGTATCCCGCTAAAGGGTAACGGCATCGTGACGGGCAAGTCCGGGCTGAACTCGCTGGGTGGCGATCTGGGTGACTACCTCGGCGGACTGACCTGCAGCGGCGATATCTTCGCCGACGAAGGCTACAAGAATGTCTTCATGGGAGGAGCCAACGGCTCCTTCGCTGCGAAAGACCAGTTCCTCTCCGATCATGGCTACGACGAGCTCTACGACCTGAACTACTGGCGCGCCCAGGGCGAGCCGGACAATCAGTTCCGCGATGACTGGGGGCTCAGTGACAACCGCCTCATGGCCAACGCCAAGGACAAGGTTGATGAGCTCCACGCCGAGTCCGAGGAGACCGGGCAGCCATTCAACCTGTCCATGCTCACGGTCGACACCCACGAGCCGGTGCATATCTACGACTACTGCAACGTAGACACCGAGGAAGAGCTGATCTCGGCGTACCAGTGCTCCATGGAGCAGGTTGCAGGCTTCGTCGACCACATGGAGGCCCAGGGCTATCTGGACGACACCGCGGTGGTGATCATGGGCGACCATCTCAAGCACATGGGGTCGAGCAATGCCTTCGGTGACGAGCTCGGCGACAACCCGAACCGGACCATCTTCAACCGGGTCTGGGTTCCCGGCGACGACAAGTTCACCTCGACGATGCGCAACGGCGTCGACCAGGTCAACATGATGCCGACGATTCTCGAGGCCGCAGGTATCCGGCTGCAGGGGCGGGAGGCCGGCCTGGGTGTCTCGGCGTTCTCCGATAAGATCCCGGCGGGCTCTGCACAGAGCCTCGACCCGGACGTCTACCGGGAACTGCTGGGCTCACGGTCCGCGGAGTTCTACTCCGACGCGTGGGAGGGTGAGGTCCTGCAGTAGTGGACGCACCGGAACCTGCCACCGCCGAGGACCTGATGCGTTCCCGGTTCGACGCCTTCCGCAGGGCGGACGCTGACTGGCTGCTCAGGACGTGGCATCCCTCCACGCGTCCCGGCACGCTGGACCTGTCCGACAACCCACGGTGGCGTGGCCTGCAGATCGTTGACGTCGTCGATGGAGCGGCAGGGGACACCGCTGGGATCGTGGAGTTCCGCGCAACCTACGTTGCCGAAGCCGGGGGAGTCGACACTCTCCACGAGCGGTCGCGTTTCGTCCGCGAGTCGGGTCGCTGGTACTACATCGACGGTGACGTGTACTGACGGGAACGCGTACCGGGATGCTCAGTTGATGATCTCGGCGTCGCCGTCGCGCAACGCCGTCAGGCGTCCCCGCCACGCCTCCAGATCCTGCGGCGACAGGCGGGGCCAGTCGTGCACCTCCTCGACGACGACTAACGGGGCGTCCGTCCGGTAGGACCGGGTCGGGTTTCCGGGGAACTTCTTGTCCGTGACATTCGGGTCGTCCTCGACAGTGCCGGTCGGCTCGACACGGTATACGTGGGGTTGCGCGTCCTCGCCGGCGAGCATGGCGGCGATCTCGGCCGCCAGTGCGGCTCCGTCACTAAGGGCGGTGAAATAGACGTGGTTCATGACGATCTCGGGCCTGTAGTTCGACCGATGGCCCGGACACACCCGGTCACCGACCGCGAATTCCGCCCGCGTGCCGTGGAAGAACGGGCCGGTTTCCGCATTATGCTCCATCTCGTGATCGTAGCAGGTCAGGGCGTCGATGGAAGAGTGAAAGCGATGCGCTGAAAGGCCGGGAGGCGAGCGAAAGCTGAGGAATATCCCACCGATGTCAACGGATATGCACATTTCAGCGGTGCTGCGGTGTACTAAGGTTGATGATCAATGAAGCTGATTAGCTACAACCTGCACAAACACAACGCCGTCACCGAGCTGACCCCGCTGGTGGCCGGTCACGCCCCGGATGCCCTCTGCGTCCAGGAGGCGGACACCCGCCGACTGCCCCGCCATATCGGCGACCTCGACCTCGTTCACGCAACCTCGGAGAACCGACTCGGCCTGGCCGTGTACCTGCGCACCAGTCGTCTTGATGCGAGGGAGCTTAAGGTGATCGCTCTGGAGAAGTCCTTCCACGACCGGGTCATGAAACCGGCCGCAGAGCGCCTGGTCATGGTCCGCGCCCACGATGCGAAACACGACCGAGAGGTCGTCGTCGCATCATTCCACGCGGCACCGTTGACGGCCACGAATTCGCTGCGCCGTCAGCAGATCCGCAGTTCCTTTGACGCCCTCCAGCAGATCGGTGCCGGACTGCCGTCGGTCATGGTCGGCGATTTCAACTATCCGTTGTTCCAGCGCGGGCTGAAGCGCGAGTTGGGGACGCAGGGATACAAGATGTCGAGGAGTCAGAAGGCAACGTATTCGCGCTACGGCGTATTGCGTGGCAACTACGACTTCGCGGTCTCCCGTGGTTTTGGCCCCGCGCAGGTCGATGTCCTTCCGCAGGGTGGGTCCGACCACCTGCCGATCGTGGTGCGCACGTCGTTGAACCGGGCGGCTCTGCCAGTCACCGCCCTCTCTGCGCAGGGCCCCATGGTGACCGCCTGAGCTTCCGGCGGTACGAGCGGGATAAAGTAACCTCATGGGAAACCGTAGGACGAACGACAGCAGAATGAGCCGGCTGACCCGCGGAAAGAGCCGCGAGGTGGGGCTGATAGCCGTGCCGGCGTCCACGCCGCCGGTGCTCACCTACGTCGACGACGGCGTCGCCCATGCCGTCCCGCAGGACGTCTCGCTGGCCGATGCCACAGCGTCCGCCGCTGAGGACGATGCGCGCATGCTCATGGCGCTGTACCCCGCCTCCGGGCGCGAGGGCCTCGGCGAACTCGTGGAGGTGTGGGACCTGCACCCACTGTTGGTCGAGGATCTCGTCAACGCCCACCAACGTCCGAAGCTGGAACGCTACGGCGACGTTCTCTTCCTGGTGGCCCGCTCGGCGCGCTACAACGACGCCGCCGAGGACGTCGCCTTCTCGGAGTTCCACATCCTCGTGCGCGACGGTTCCGTTGCGGTGCTCTGCCAGGACGGACGGTGGATCGATGGCACGGACAGCAAGGCTTTCGCCGCGTCGTCCGTCGGACGGCTCGACAACCCAGACCCCCGCGGAGGCGATATGCTCGCCAACCGTGACCTGCTGCGGCTCGGTCCGGAGGCCGTGGTCTACCGCATCCTGGACGCGATCGTGGATGGCTACCCGTCGGTGTTGCGTGGCATCGCCATCGACAAGGAAGAGATCGAACGACAGGTCTTCAGCGGCGACGCCGCCGTCGCCGAGCGCATCTACCGGCTGAGCCAGGAGGTCATCGACGTCCAGCAGACGATCGCCTCGATGACCGAGGTGCTGGACTCCCTGCGCGCCGGCTTCGTGAAGTACGACATCCACGAGGAATTGCGTTCCTACCTCGACGACGTCGCCGACCACCTCACCCGCGCCGGGCGCATGGCGTCCGACCACCGCGATGCTCTCGCCCAGATCCTCAACGTCAACGCCACGCTGGTGGCGCAACGGCAGAACGAGGACATGAAGAAGATCTCCGGTTGGGCGGCGATCCTCTTCGCGCCGACCCTGGTCGGTGCGATCTACGGCATGAACTTCGATGATATGCCCGAACTGCATTGGGCCCTCGGCTACCCGATGGCGCTCGGCATGATGCTGGGGGTGGCGGTGCTGCTCTACTACTTCTTCCGCCGTAGCGACTGGATGTAAGTACCGTTCGCCCGGCGGCGATATCAATTCCCGGGGCGAGGAGTCCCCGGACGAGCGGAGCTGACGGCCGAGCGCACGCCGGTGATACCGGCAAGCACGGCGAGGACCACGGAGCCGACGAGCAGGCCCACCACCGCCGAACAGCCGGTCTCCACGAGCCACTGCACGGCCCCGCCGGCGCTGGAGACAGACTCCTCGAGGTGGTGCACCACCGAGTAGGGCAGGTGCCAGCCGAGGTCGTCGGTGCCGACCAGCAGGATGTGCCCGCCAACCCAGAGCATCGCCGCGGTCCCGACCACCGACAAGGTCGTCAGGATCTTCGGCATCAGAGCAACGAGACCACGTCCGGCACGCCGCACGATAGTGGGCCGGTCGCGCTCCGGGTCGGCGAGGGCGAGGCCCACGTCGTCCATCTTCACCAGCAGCCCGACCACACCGTAGACGGCGAAGGTGATGATCAGGGCGACCCCGACCAGGATCGCGGCACGCTCCGGCACGCTGCGGTCGGTCAGCTCGTTGAGTGACAAGACCATGATCTCTGCCGAGAGGATGAAGTCGGTGCGCACCGCGCCCTTGACCAGCGACTCCTCATCATCAGGGCCTTCAGGGCCGTCGGGGCCGTCGGGGGAGGACGCTTCGGCGTCCGGTGCGTCCTGCGCGTGGCTTTCCTTCCCGCCGCGCTGCGCGGCGACGGCGTGCCACACTTTTTCGGCACCCTCATAGGCCAGGTAGGTGCCGCCGACCATGAGGATCGGGGTGAGCGCCCACGGCGCAAGCCAGCTGAGCAGCAGGATCACCGGCAGAATGATGATGATCTTGTTCACCAGCGAGCCCTTGGTGATTCGCCAGATGATCGGCAGTTCACGGGCGGGGGTGACCCCCTCGACGAAACCGGGGGTCACTGCGGCATCGTCGACGACCACGGCGGCGGCCCTGGTGCTGGTGGTGGCGGCCGCGCGGGCCACGTCACCGGTACTGGCCGCGGCCTTGCGTGCGATCAGGGTGACGTCGTCGAGTAGTGCGAACAGGCCACCGGCCATGGTGTTCTCCGTAGGGTTGAGGGGCTAACTCTGAGGGGCTAACTCAGTGGGGTGTGTCGTGGCGGGTGCGGCCGCTGAGGTCGGCCACGTCGCTGTCGTGGAGCAGGTCGACCAGTTCGCTGCGCGACTGCGCGCCGGACGCTGCGGGCAGCAGCGCGCCCACCGCCTTGCGGAAGTCACGGTCCTGATGGCTCGCGCGTCGGTGCAGCAGCACCCCGGACCACAGGTACACCAGCGAAATGGTGCCGCTCACCGTTCCGCCGAGCACCAGGACCCCGCCCAGCACCCGGAGGGCTACCTGCGCCACGACCGCGCCGGAGACGGTGAACAGCCACAGCCCACCGCCCACGAGCAGCACGGCCAGGACAAGGACCACGACAGACCAGCCCACGGCGGAGGCGGGGGACTGGGAGCGCTCCTCGTTGTGGGAGATCATCGTGTCGATCCGGCGCAGCTGACAGGTGGAGTCGGCGAGGTCAGCCTCGGAGACCACGTGACGGGCCGTCAACGCGCGTCGATGCGCGAGAACACGGGGAAGGTCGGACGGGCGGAGACCACCGTCCCCGCTGGACCTGACGTACATGATGGGAACTGTACAGTGCTTTCCCGCAATCGGCGCGGTATGCACGACACTCCCCGGGGTTCAGGCAGTCGGGGTTCAGGTCGGGGTTCAGGTTGGGGGTCAGGCGGTGAGGAAGTCCTGCCAGCGTGACCAGTCGTCACGCATCTGGTTTTCTCCGTCGGTGTAGGAGGTGCGCAGTTTGTCGATCTTGCGCTCGGTATTGGAGATGCGCATGTGCTCGGGGAAGAACAACAGTGCGCGGCCCTGCTCCTCCAGTTCCAGGAGACGACGCTTCGTGGCGTTGTAGCGGGCAGGACGGGTGATCACCGCCTCGGCGACGGCCGGGGTGTCACGCAGCACCCGGCGCACCGCGCCGGGGTACTTGACCTCGGGTTTGACGTAGTCGCGCGGGCGGGTGCAGACCACCAGGAACTTCTCGAACCCGTCACGTTCGGCCGCTTCCAGCGCAATGCCGCCGGAGGAGCCCAGGGCGCCGTCCACGTAGGGTTCGCCGTCGACGATGGGGGTCTTCATCAACACCGGCATCGTCGAGGACGCCCGCACCCGCTTCATCAGCGACGGCAGGTCGGTGAGGTCCTCGCGTCCCCAGTAGACCGTCTCGCCGGTGCGCGCGTGCATCGCACCGACACGGAAGGGGGTGGGGTCGGCGGTGAAGGTGTCCCAGTCGAAGGGGAACTCATTGCCGGGGAGCCCGGAGGTCTCGTAGATGAACTCGGCGTTGAAGTAGCCGTCGCCACGCAGGAAGGAGCTGATGCCGCCGGTGCCGGGGGCGGCGCCGAACTCCACGAAACTCTGCCGGGCGCGCTCGGCGTCGTGCGAGAGCATGTTCACGGTGTGCGAGGCCCCGGCGGAGATGCCGCCGACCCAGCCGACCTGCACCTTATGCTCGATCAGAGCACTGACACAGGCGGCGGTGTAGCTATTGCGCATGCCGCCGCCCTCGAAGATCAGGGCGACGTCGGGCGCGGCCAGTGCGGAGGTGTCGCTCACCACTCGACCCCGCGCAGCGCCTCGTGGGGGTCCTCGTTGCCGGCGTTGAACCGGATCGTGCGCCCGGAGGTCTGCGGGCATTCGAGTGCGGCGACGATGGTCTGGGCCACCGTCTCCCGCGGGACCTCGGTGGCGTCGGTGCGGCCGTCGCCCTCCGGGAGGATCTCGATGCCGCCGCGATCGCGGTCGTCGGTCAGCCGGCTCGGTGCGATGATCGTCCAGTCCAGTTCGGAATCGCGCAGGTGCTGGTCGGCGGCCGCCTTCGACTCGGCGTAGGGGTAGAAGTCGCTGTCCTCCGGGAAGCTGTGGTCCAGGTAGGAGCCCGACCACGACAGCATGATGAACCGGGTGACACCAACCTCTTCGGCGGCGTTGATGGTGCGGATCGCCGCGTCGCGGTCCACGGCGAAGGTGCGCTCCGGGTTCCCGCCGCCGGCGCCGGCGGCCCAGATGACCGTGTCATGGCCTTCGAGCAGGTCGGCGATGGCGTCGGTGCTCATCGTCTCGATGTCCGACACCGTCGGGGTGGCCCCGCTTTCGCGCACGTCGTTGAACTGGTCGCGCGAGCGGATCACGGAGGTCACCGAATTGCCCGCCTCGACGAGCATCGGTGCCGTCAGCCTGGCAACCTTCCCGTTGCCGCCGATGATGACGATGTCGTACATGGTGTGGGGTGCCTTTCGTCGAGGGCATTATTACGTCGCTGGTCTCCCCAGCCTAGCGGGCCGTGAGCGCGCCCACAGCTCCGGCTCCGACGCACATATGCGATCCCGGCGGCCCGTCGATCTCCGCCATGATCGTGCCACCGCCGCCGGAGAGGTTGACCCACCTGGTGACCAGGTCGGTGTCCACGTCCACGTCCACCGCACGCGCCCGCCACTGCGCCTCGTCCTCCAGTCCGTTGGGGGTGGACAGTTGCACGGTCAGCTCCTGGTCGGCGGTGGCGGTGAACTCCCACGTCCAGTCGCCGAAGGGTAGGGCGGGTTCCACGGTGATGATCTGTGGCTGGCCGGCGTCCACGCGGACGCCGCAGTCGGGGACGTCGCCCTGGGCGCTGCGTGAGATGTCGAGTACCTCGGCCTCAGCGACGCGTCCGTCCGGCAGGACGACCGTGGGTGCGGTGCTCACGTCGCCGACGCCAGCCGCGAGCGCGCCGACCCGGTTGTAGGGCGACATCAGCGGGGTGAGCACCTCCAGCGGCGTGTTCTGGTCGAGCAGGACGGTGCCGACGTCCTGCGCCTCCGACGCGGCCTGGCGCACGCCGGCGAGGTACGCGGCGGTCTCATCGTCCGACCACGCGGACACCCACGTCACCGTGGACACCGTGGAACTCAGCGCGAACAGGACGGCGGCCAGCGCCGCGGTCCAGGTGCGCGCCAGTACTGGTGCCGCGGCCACCACGAGCACCACGGTGACCGTCCACCAGTCGGCGTAGTAGTGCATGCCGCGGGCGAGCAGGTCGGACGCCCCGTCGCCGGTGCGTCCCTCACGCAGGAGCAGCAGGACGACCAGCAGGTACCCGCAGGACGCCGCCAGCGCCGCGATGCTCGCCGCCGGGCGGCGGCGTGCGCGCACCAGCGTCCACACGAGAAGTGCGGCCAGCAGGACGGCGAGAATCACCTGCACCAGGCTCGGTGTCGTGGAGAACGCAGGGGAGGGGTTCCACCGGTCCCAGCTCCACGGTCCGCCGAACACTCCGGGCAGAACCGAGGATCCGAGCGCGGAGGTGACCCCGTGCAGACCCGGCGCATCGCCGCCACCGTCACCGCGTCCGACCACTGCGAGGTACACCCCGGCCCATGCGAGGGTGAGCAGCGCCGGAACCACGAGCACCAGCCGGTCGCCGGACGGGCCCCGGCGCAACCGGAGGACAAGCGCGACGGCCAGTACCGCAGGCACCACCGTCAGCGCTCGCTCCGTCATGAGTAGCCCGCCCAGCAGCACCAGCGTGGCGAGCGTGGTGCGCAGCACGACCCCGCGCGAGGCGGTCAGCGCCAGACCGACACCAGCGGCGGTGAGCTGCCAGGCCAGGGCGTTGACCCCCGCCGACCACCACCCGGTGGCGGCACCCAGGAACGGGGAGAACACCAGGGCAGTGAACCCCAGCACCCGCAACCCCCACCGCTCGGTGAGGCGGCCGAGCAGGATCCACCATAGGACGGCGGCCAGGGCCGTCGCGGCCAGGGTGACCACGCACGGCAGCCACCACTGCAGAGGCGCGAGGGAGTCCACGGCGACCTGCAGCGCCGCCGAGCCGGGCATCAGGTGCCCGTCGTAGGGGGCCCACAATCCGGAGTCACGGAAGGACGGTGGGATGACCAGATCGTCCCAGTAGAAGGTCCGCTGGCTGAGCTGCCACCCGCGCAGCCCCAGGAGTGCAGCCAGAATCAGGACCGGGAACAGGCCCCGTTTCACGCGCCGTCAGTGAGGGGCTGGACGGTCAGCAACGACACGGCGTCGTCCGTGCAGGCGGTCAGGTCCGGCATATCCAGGATGGTGGTCTGCTCCTCCTCGGGGACGATGACCTGCAGGCCGCCGGCCGGAGTGGGGCCACAGGCGGCCTCGTCGTAGTTCTCCGCCCGGCCGATGCTCAGCGCCGACGTCGCGGTTGCCCCCGCGGCGAGATCCACCACCGAGGACGGCAGGTTCTCCTCACGCTCGGCCGGCGCGCCGACGGGCTCGCCGGACTCGTCGACGAGGGTGACCCCGGGGAAGCCGGTGAGGGTGCAGGAGCCATCCGAGGTATTGGTGAACTCCACGTCCAGCAGGATACTGCCCGCCGCGCCCTGCGTCTGACCCGCGGTGACGTCCAGGTCGCCGGTGGTGCAGCGCCCGTCGTCGCCGGACGCATCGGCATCGTCCGGCGTGTCGGTGGTGCCCGTGGAACCGGGTTCGCCGGTGGCCACGGGCGTCGGCGTACTCGTGCTCGTCGAGGCGTCCGAACCGGCATCGGACGAGGTCCCGTCACCGTCGGAACACCCGGCGAGGACGGACACGGTCAGAACGCTGGCCGCGCCGAGCGCGCAGGCGACCCCGGCAGCGCGCCGGGGCGTCCTACCGCGTCTGCGCAGGTCGCGGGGGCGTCCGGCGGTGGAGAGAGGGGTGGACGGGGCGTCTGACGGGTACTCGGTAGACATGACCCCCAGTGTAGGCTGAATCACAACACCGGGTTCACGGTACCTCCACGAGGGACCGCGCTACCGGGGTAACGTCCCGTGCGAGCACTGCCCACGATTTTCCCCAGGAGACTGACGTCCATGGCTTTCAACCCCGATTTCGACCTCTTCCAGTTGCCGGAAGAGTACCGCGAACTGCGTGCCAGCATCCGCGGCCTGTCAGAGCAGGAAATCGCCCCCTACGCCGCCGCCGTCGACGAGGACGAGCGCTTCCCGGAGGAGGCGCTCAAGGCCCTCAACGACAGCGGATTCAACGCCATCCACGTCGGTGACGAGTACGGCGGACAGGGCGGCGACTCGCTGGCCGCGGTCATCGTCATCGAGGAAGTTGCCCGCGTATGCGGCGCGTCCTCGCTGATCCCGGCGGTGAACAAGCTCGGCACGATGGGGCTGATCCTCTCCGGCTCCGAGGAACTCAAGCAGCAGGTCCTGCCGGACATTGCCAACGGTGCCATGGCGTCCTACGCGCTGACCGAGCGCGAGGCCGGCTCCGATGCCGGAGCGATGAAGACCAAGGCCGTGCGCGACGGCGAGGAGTGGGTCCTCAACGGCTCCAAGTGCTTCATCACCAACGGCGGCAAGTCCACCTGGTACACCGTGATGGCCGTGAGCGATCCGGACGCCGGTGCCAACGGCATCTCCGCGTTCATGGTGCACAAGGACGACCCCGGATTCCGCGTCGGCGGGCTGGAGCACAAGCTCGGCATCAAGGGGTCCCCGACCGCCGAACTGTACTTCGAGGACTGCCGCATCCCCGCCGACCGCATCATCGGTGCGGAGGGGACCGGCTTCAAGACCGCCCTGGCGACGCTGGACCACACCCGCCCCACCATCGGTGCGCAGGCGCTGGGCATCGCCCAGGGTGCCTTCGACGCCGCGGTGGATTACGTCAAGGAGCGCCAGCAGTTCGGCAAGCCGATCGCAGCATTCCAGAACACCCAGTTCATGCTCGCGGACATGAAGATGAAGATCGACGCCGCGCGGCTGATGATCTACACCGCTGCGTCCAACGCCGAGCGTGGCTACGCCGAGGGTGGCGACAAGCTCGGCCTGCTGGCTGCCGGGTCGAAGACCTTCGCCTCCGACATTGCCATGGAGGTCACCACCGACGCCGTGCAGTTGCTCGGCGGCTACGGCTACACCCGTGACTTCCCGGTGGAGCGCATGATGCGTGACGCCAAGATCACGCAAATTTACGAGGGAACCAACCAGGTGTGCCGCATGGTGATGGGCCGCCAGATCCTGAAGTAGGCGGTTAGCCAGGCGCCAGGAGCCAAGATCGAGCGTGGGATGGTTGAATCACCGTATTCAACCATCCCACGCTCGATTTCTGCCCCTCTGAGGTCCCGACGCGCTTGGGCGCGGTAGTTAGGCGGGCAGCCAGCGTAGGTCGTCCATCGCCTCATCCCGGTAGTCGCAGACGAGGTCCTCGTCGGTGACGGTGTCCTGCGCCGTCGCGCCCAGTTCCTCGCAGTAGTAGTGCGGTCGGATGTAATCCCGGGGGTTGTTGCGCTCCTGGGTCTGTGTGGGCGTCGCGGTGGTCGTCGCAGTGGCGGACGGGGTCGTCGTCTCTGCGGGCGCAGTGGTGGTCTCGTCCGGAGTTTCCTGCTGTTCGGTTCGCTCGTCCGGGGCGGGTGCCTGCCGATCCGGATTCGAGGTATCCGTCCGGCCCGGTGCGCCACCGTTTTCGTTCCCCGAGGAGTTTCCGGTATCAGTGTCCTGGATTGAGCCCTGACCGTCCTGCTGCTGGCGATCGGCCGTCGAACCATCGCTCTGCTCGTTGTCGGAGCCTGCAGCAGCTGACGCTGAGGAGGACTGCGCAGAGGAGGCGGCCGATGATGTGGCCGAGGAGGTAGTTGCATCAACCGGATCCTCGTCACCTCCGCATGCGGTGAGGGCGAGCGGGAGCGTGAGGATTGCCGTGGCAATAACGTGTCGGAGGCGCATCGTTTTCCTGTCGTGGCTTAAAGCTGTTGTGGCTTAAAGGTTGGTTGGTTCTGGCCCTGGTGAGGTTCAGTTGAGTGGGCGGCCTGCGGCGGCGCAGAGGTCGGGATCGGTGATGTAGCCCTCTTCGCAGCCGTTCTGCGTCTGGAGTTCACCGGACGAGGGATTCGGGTTACCGTCCTCGTCGTGCCCGTAGCCGCAGATCGCGGCGGGGCAGGTTCCGCCGTCGGGGATTGGGATCGTGGAAAGGTCTGGCTGGCTGGCCTGCATGTCGGACTGCATCTGCGAGTAGCAGTCGTCGGTGTAGCCGCTGGTCCCGTCCGAGTAGAAGGTCGTGCCGAGCTCGTACAGGTGCCAGTCCGGGCACGTGTAGGTCACGGCAGGTTCCTCGGTGGGCGCTGCGGGTTCATCATCAGCAGCGGGGGACGGCGCTGGAGATGTGTCGGCGGCCGAGTTCGGTGTCGACTCCGTCACGGAGGGCTGTGCGGAGGCAGAGGTGGATGTTGAAGGGGTTGTTGAACTTGGCCCCGTGTCAGCATTGCCGCATGCGGTCAACGTCAGGGGGACAGCGAACATGACTGCGCAGAGACTTCGCCGGGTATTCAGTGTGGACTCCTCTTCGTTCCGCCTACGTCGGATAGGCACCGGCGATTAGCTTTGCACACTGAGAGTTTCAGAGAAGGAAAAGGGTGCGACTAGGTGGCGCCGCTGCGTGATGGCGGAGAGGGCGAGAGGGGTACCAAGTTGGACGTGGGATGTGTGAGTTGGCCAACTCAGCGCCGCCAGGTCCAACTTGGTACCCCGGCCCCCGCGACAATGAGCACTCGCCCCGGCCCCACATGTCCCCGCACACAGTGAACCCCCGGACCGAAAGGGCCGGGGGCGCACTGCTGACGTTTCAAGAGGAGAATGCTCAGCTGCCGTATACGAGGTGTCCTTCCGGTGGGGTCCGTGTCGCTCGGCCACCTTTCTCGGCGGCACTGACATCAATCTACGACCGTGATCTTGGGGAAAGCTGTCATCCCGCTGGAGCGTCAGTAGAAGTTCCCGTAGCGGTGTCGCAGGGGGCGGCGAGATGCACGTCGGTGGCCCAACTCAGGGGAAAACCCACACCATCGAGCCAGGATTCCACGCCGCCGGCATCGAGCATGCCGTTGATGAGACGCTGGGAGGAGTGCAGTGCGCGGTGCGTGGTGGCGGCGTCCAGGTACCCGGCGAGCAGGGCGTCGCCGAGCTCCTCGAGGTCGAGGACTTCCCACTTCCGGGCGGCGTAGGTCACCAGGTCCACGTAGAGATCGGTGGTGTGCCAGGTGTCGCCGCGGTCCTCGACCAGGGCGATGTCGACGTAGAGGTCCTGACCATCGAAGCGTCCGCCTTCGCCCTCCCGGAAGTGGAAGCGGTTCACGCGCAGGTCGAGATCGGGGATGAGCCAGCTCTCGATGTAGCCGAAGCGCGGGTGGTCGGCGGGACGGGCCATGTACAGCATGCCGTCGGTCTGCGACCAGCGGTCCACGGGCCGCAGGAAGCCCTTGGGGTCGGTGTTGGTGTCATTGACGAGGTCGAAGGTTTCGACCTTGGGCGGGTGCAGGTCGCTCATCTCGGCTCCCGGGATGGTGCAGGACGCTAGCGGACGTTGAAGATGCCGGCGGTGGGCAGGAAGGTGCAGTTGCCCTGCGCGCCGTCCTCGTCGGTGGTCACGCCGCCTTCGAGCAGGGTGAGGACGTTGCCGGGGCCGGTGTCCGCAAGGCCGTTGATGGTGGCGGGGCCGTCGGGGTTGATACCGCCGTAGGCCAGTGGGGTCTGGCCGATGCGTCCGTTGTCGATGTTGACCCAGTGCACGCGCATGCCCTCGTTCTGGTGCTCGGCGACAGGACCGGTGCCCAGGGCGGTGAAGACGAAGGAGACGTGGCCCTCGGGGACGCCGGGGAGGGGGAGTGCTGCGGGGCCGGGGACTCCCATGGCCATGCCGACGGCGTTGCTGGTGCCGCCGATGCAGTTCTGGGCCAGTGTGGGCCAACCGAACTGGGTGAACGCGGGCGCATCCTCCGGGAGGTCGACACCGGGTTCCCCGTCGCCGCGGAAGAAGCTGACGACGCGCTTGAGCACGCCGGAGATTTCCTCGGGGATCTCGGGACGGTTGGCGACGTCCTCGATCTGCTGCAGCAGTTCGGGAGTGGGACGTCCGAGGTTGTCGAGGGGCAGGTCCGGCATGGCCGTCAGGTCGGGCAACCCGGGGATCGCGGGAGCGGCCTGCGCCGCCGGGGCGGCGGCAAGCGAGATGCCGGCGGACGCCGCGGCGGCGGTCAGGACGGCGACGACGGTGCGCGCCACGCGGCGCGTGGGGCGTCCTGCGCGGTCGGTGCGTCCTGCCCGGGCCGGGCGGGCGGGGTGGGTGAGCTGGGGGAGCTGGGGGAGCACTGTCAGCCTCTCGGGTGGTCTGGAATGGTGTCCCGCGAACGAGGCGTACGGGGACATCAAACGTCACATGAGTCACAACCGTAACATGCGTAACAGGGTGGGCCAAGTGGCGCTTTTGTCTACAATAACAGTGATGAACGTTCACCGCGCGATAAAATGGGCCACACGATAGTCTCGATGAGAGAAAACGGGGTGCTGTCGAGTACCCTGGACCGTCGTTGAACCCCGAGTCGTCCTGCGGTCCCCCCGACCTCGACTCATTCTCAATTAGGAAGCTGAAGGATCTGTGTCACTGACTGAATTCCGCAATGTCGCCATCGTCGCCCACGTTGACCACGGCAAGACCACCCTCGTCGACGCCATGCTGCGTCAGTCCGGGGTCTTCGATGCCCACGGCGAGGTCGAGGACCGTGTCATGGATTCGGGGGACCTGGAGAAGGAGAAGGGCATCACGATCCTGGCCAAGAACACGGCGATTCGCCGTGCTGGCCTGGGTAAGGACGGCGGTGACCTGGTCATCAACGTCATCGATACCCCCGGTCACGCCGACTTCGGTGGCGAGGTCGAGCGTGCCCTGTCCATGGTCGACGGTGTCGTTCTGCTGATCGACGCCTCCGAGGGCCCGCTGCCCCAGACTCGCTTCGTGCTCGGCAAGGCCCTCGAGGCCAAGATGCCGGTCATGATCTGCGTGAACAAGACCGACCGTCCGGACGCCCGGATCGACGAGGTCGTCACCGAGGCGCAGGATCTGCTGCTCGAGCTCGCCTCCGCCCTGGACGATGACGAGGCCGCGGCCGCCGCCGAGACCCTCCTCGACCTGCCCGTGCTCTACGCCTCCGGCCGCGCCGGCAAGGCCTCCACCGAGAACCCCGGCAACGGCAACGTGCCGGAGGCAGAGGACCTGCAGGCCCTCTTCGACGTCCTCTACGACGTTCTCCCGGAGCCCTCCGCCGACATCGAGGCCCCGCTGCAGGCCCACGTCACGAACCTGGACTCCAGCTCCTTCCTGGGCCGCATCGGCCTGATCCGTGTCTTCGCCGGCACGATCCGCAAGGGGCAGCAGGTCTGCTGGATCCACTACGACGCCGATGGCGTCGAGCACACCAAGACCGCCAAGATCGCCGAGCTGCTGCGCACCGTCGGTGTCTCGCGTGTCCCCGCCGAGGAGGTCATCGCCGGCGACATCGCCGCGATCTCCGGTATCGAGGACATCATGATCGGCGATACCCTCGCCGACCCCGAGCACCCGGTCGCCCTGCCCCGCATCACCGTGGACGAGCCCGCGATCTCGATGACCATCGGTGTGAACACCTCCCCGATGGCCGGCCGTGGCGGCGGCGACAAGCTCACCGCCCGTGTCGTGAAGGCCCGCCTGGACCAGGAGCTCATCGGTAACGTCTCCATCCGCGTGCTGCCCACCGAGCGTCCCGACGCTTGGGAGGTCCAGGGGCGTGGCGAGATGGCCCTGTCCGTCCTGGTCGAGACCATGCGCCGCGAAGGCTTCGAGCTGACCGTGGGCAAGCCCCAGGTCGTTACCCGGACCGTGGACGGCAAGCTCCAGGAGCCCTACGAGCACATGATCATCGATGTGCCCGAGGAGCACCTCGGTGCCGTGACCCAGCTCATGGCCGCCCGCAAGGGCCGCATGGAGGGCATGGACAACACCGGTACCGGCTGGATCCGGATGAACTTCACCGTCCCGTCCCGCGGCCTGATCGGTTTCCGCACCATCTTCATGACCGAGACCCGCGGCACCGGTATCGCCAACCACTACTCGGCTGGCTACGAGGGTTGGGCCGGCGAGATCAAGGACCGTCCCAACGGCTCCCTGGTCTCCGACCGCACCGGTCAGATCACCGCCTACGCGCTGACTCAGCTCGGCGACCGTGGTGAGTTCTTCGTCGAGCCCGGCACCCAGACCTACGAGGGCATGGTCGTCGGACAGAACAACCGCGACGAGGACATGGACATCAACATCACCAAGGAGAAGAAGCTCACGAATATGCGTTCCGCCACCGCGGACGCCACCGTGACGCTGGCCAAGGCGCGCAACCTCACCCTCGACGAGGCCATGGAGTTCTGTGGTGGCGACGAGTGCGTGGAGGTCACCCCGGAGAACATCCGCGTGCGCAAGGTCATCCTCGGCGCCAACGAGCGTGGCCGTGCGCTGTCGCGCATGAAGGCCCGCAACAAGTAGGCCCAGCCCGACCCGAGTCGCAGCACGTATAAGAGGAGCCGTCGCCAGGTGAACAAGATCAGTCGTCCCCGGCGGCGGCTTCCGTCGGTCGTAGCTGCCCTCGCGGCCTGTGGTCTCGTCCTGTCTGCCTGCCAGGCGAACCCTGGTGACGCGCCGACGGTCGAGGACGCCAACGACCCCGACACCGACACGGATGCCGGCGACTCCACCGACGGTGAGGGAGACGAGGACACCGGGACGTCCTCCGTGCCCGAGGAGCTGCGCACCATCACGGTGGGTGTGGACCGCATCCCCGCGGACCTGAATCCGCACCTGGTGGGATCACGGTCGATGCTGACCTCGACGGTCGCCGACCTCACCCTGCCGAGCGCCTTCACCGTTGGCGAGGACGGTAACCGCACCGTACTCAATACCGATCTGCTGGACTCCGCCCAGGTGACCGACGGCGAGGAGGACGCCCCCACCGAGGTGCGTTACACCCTGGCCAATGAGGCACAGTGGTCCGACGGCACACCCATCAGCGGCACAGATTTCCACTACCTGTGGCAACAGGTCGTGACCATGCCGGGGACCACCGACATCGCCGGCTACGCAGACATCGACGACGTTGCCGTCTCCGCCGGTGGCAGCACGGTGACCGTGTCCTTCACCCGACCGCAGGAGGACTGGCGCGAACTGTTCTCCCACCTGCTCCCCAGTCACATCTACGGAGCAGAAGGCCGCAACTTCACCACGTTGCTGGGGTCGTTGCCCGCGGCGTCCGGCGGGGTGTACACGGTGCGCCAGTTCGACCCCTCGCGCGGCAACCTGGTGCTGGAGCGCAACACCCGCTACTGGGGCGAGTCCCCGGCACGCACCGACCGGGTGGTCTTCTCCGAGTCCGCCGACCTGAACACGTCCACGCAGA
Organism: Corynebacterium sp. AOP40-9SA-29; assembly: GCF_052377405.1. Classification (NCBI taxonomy): domain Bacteria; kingdom Bacillati; phylum Actinomycetota; class Actinomycetes; order Mycobacteriales; family Corynebacteriaceae; genus Corynebacterium; species Corynebacterium sp. AOP40-9SA-29. The sequence goes on from NZ_JBQSWR010000006.1 coordinate 66,682, forward strand.
TGTTGCGCGCGGGCCAGTACCAGATGCTGACGACCCGCAGCGGCGCGGTGACCTCGGAGTCCGTGGGCACCGTGCCCACGGTGGGCGCCAGGACCGTGGACCTGGACACCCGGCTCGACCTGGTGCCGAACGTGGCCGCCGGGCGGATGGAATCCTCGGCTGCGCGTCGGGCGTTGCTGGGTAGCGTCGACGCTGACCAGGTTGCACGCCTGGTCAGTGGGTCGCCGGACGCCACGGCGCCGTCCGGGGTCACCGGCGCCTACAGCGGAGGCGTCGGAGACGTGGACGCTGCGGCGATTATCGGGGCGAGCACTGCCGACCCGCTGCGCATCGCTGCGGACACCCTGGACGATGAAGCGGTGGAGGCTGCGCGACGCGTCGCTGACCAACTGACTGCCGCGGGGATTCCCTCGACGGTGGTCACCCCATCCTCGTCAGACCTGTACTCCGCCTTCCTTCCCCGCGGCGAGGTGGACGTCGTCTTGGCGTGGCAGGACCGGGACCGCTCGCGCACTGACTTGCGCAGTTCCTTCGCCTGCGACGAGGCGGACCGACCGGTGATGTCACCGTCGCGCTCCCTGCCCACCGAATCCGACCTGCCGCAAACGTCCGAGACACCCGAAAGTACCGAGTCATCAGAATCCTCGGCACCGTCGGAGACGTCCGAGTCGTCCGAACCAGCGACCACCAGCCCGGCACCGGGGGATAGCGAGCTGATCGCCCGCGCCTCGAACGTCTCCGGAATCTGCGACCCGGAACTCGACACCCTGCTGGACGCGGGAACAGACGCTCAGATCGCCGACCACCTCTCCGAGCTGGCTCTCTCGCTGCCGTTGATGGGGGACTCGGTGGTCGTTGGACGCGCAGCGGAACTCGCTGGCCCCGCAGGCAGAATCGCCGACTGGCCGATCGGGGAGTCAACGGGGCCCTTCGTGAGCATCCCGGAGTGGTTCCGGGCCGGTTTCCAGTCCGACTCAGCCTCTGACGGGGAGGACGATACGACGAATGAGGCAGACGATGACTGAACAGACGACTAAGCAAGCGACTGAGCCCGGCGATCTGGCCGGACTGCGGATCCTCGCGGTCCATGCGCATCCTGACGATGAGTCCATCTGGGGTGGCCTCGCACTGGCCAACTGGGTCCGCCGCGGCGCGGAGGTCACCGTGGTGACCTGCACCCTGGGGGAGGAGGGTGAGGTCATCGGCGACAAGTACGCCGACCTCGTAGCCGACAAGTACGACATTCTCGGCGGGTACCGCATCGCCGAGCTGCAACGGGCCCTCGGCGAACTCGGGCTGGGACGCCCCCGGTTCCTCGGTGGGCCCGGACGCTGGCGCGATTCCGGCATGGTCGGTACACCGGCTGCCGAGCACCCGCGCGCCTTCGTCAACTCCGAACAGACGGCGGTCGACCAGCTCGCTGACATCTTCGACGAGCTGCGACCCCATGTGGTGATTACCTATGGTCCGGACGGTGGCTACGGCCACCCCGACCACATCCGTGCCCACGAGATCACCCATGCTGCCGCAGCACAGGCAGCACAGGCAGAACAAGAAGCAGGCGACGGCCGGTGGGTCCCGGCGAGGATCTACTGGACCGCCCAGGAACGTGAGCGGGTCGAAGCAGGTCTGCGCGAGCTCGACACTCAGGGTGAGCCGCCGCAGGGCTGGCGCCGTCCTGCCCCCGGCGAACTGGCCACGGTGCCGGCGCGAGTGGTGGACGCGCGAGTCGAGGGGAGTGAAGCGGATCTGACGGCGAAGCGTCGGGCGATGGTCGCCCACGCCACGCAGATCTGGGTTGCGGATGGCTCGGTCACCGACGTCAACGACCGCGCTCGTACCGGGACCGCCGACAGCGCCGGGACGATCGCCTACTGCCTGTCGAACCTCATAGCGCAGCCGCTGCTGGACACCGAAAGTTACACGCTCGGCGGGGAGTTCCCAGTCCGGGGCGGTGTTTCCCAGGAGACAGTGAACAGACTAGACTGTCTATTCGTCGAAGGGAGGTGAGACCGATGGGTGCACAGGACGGGACGAATACGTCTCGCACCGCCGAGCCGCACTGGGGAGACCCGGAACGCTCGCAAGTCCGTCGGGACACCTCACGTTCCGAGCGGGTGGCCGGCATCGTCTGGCTGTGCATCGGCGCAGTGATTGCCACGTTGCTCTCGGCGCTGTACCTGGGGTCGAGGATCACCATCGGTGAAGTCTCGGTCCCGTTCCCTTGGCCCGTTGTTGTCGCACCCTGGTTCAATTTTGTGCTGGTCAGGACGGCGATGCTGTGGACCGACAATCGTCGGGTCGCTGCGACACCCTTGTGGGTGTGGCTGGCGACGTACAGCGTCCTGCTGTTCTGGCCGGTGCTTCCGGGCAGCGGCGGCGACACGCCCCTTGGCGGTACCGTATGGGCGGTTTTGCTGCTCGGCCTGGGGGCAGCCGGGGGTGGTTGGGCATTACTGCGGTTGAAGTGAGATGATCACTGTCGACGAACGGCAAGACAGAGGCAAGATAACGGCAGTACTACAGCCACAACTGCGGTGCGCATACCTGACGGGTGCGGGCCACCGGGCCCCGGTGACTCCGGGACCCACCGAGCTAGACCACAAGACAAGACCCCGATATTCCTTGACAGTGACGAACTCCAGAAGGTGACAACGAGATGACCTACGTGATCGCGCAGCCGTGTGTGGATGTGATGGACCGGGCGTGCGTGGAAGAATGCCCCGTCGACTGCATCTACGAGGGCAAGCGTTCGCTGTACATCCACCCCGACGAATGTGTGGACTGCGGCGCCTGCGAACCGGTGTGCCCGACCGAGGCGATCTTCTACGAAGACGACCTGCCGGACGAGTGGGAAGACTACATCGACTACAACGTCGCCTTCTTCGACGACCTGGGTGATCCGGGCGGAGCCGCCAAGCTCGGCCCGCAGGACTTCGACGTGGAGGGCATCACGAACCTCCCGCCGCAAAACCAGGACTAGCACAGGACAACTAGAAACCACCACCACAGTCAGAGGATCCCGCATGCCGCGCACCACCCGCCGAACGCTCTCCGCAGAACTCCCGGATTTTCCCTGGGACTCGCTGGCCGACGCCAAGGCCACGGCCGCGGCGTACCCCGACGGCATGGTCGACCTGTCGGTGGGCACTCCGGTGGATGAGGTCGCCCCGTCGATCCAGCTGGCTCTGGCCGAGAGTGCCGGGGCACCGGGTTACCCGCAGACCGTCGGCACCCCGGCGCTGCGCGCGGCAATTGTCGCGGCCCTGGGCCGGCGCTTCGGCGTTACCGGCGTCGGGGAGGACGCCGTCCTGCCCGTGGTGGGGACCAAGGAGGCCATCGCTTGGCTGCCGTTCCTGCTCGGCGTGACGCCCGGGCAGACCGTGGTCATCCCGGAGCTGGCGTACCCGACCTACGAGGTCGGCGCGAAGCTGGCCGGTGCCGAGGTACTGCGTAGCGACTCGCTCGTGGCGCTCGGCCCGCAGGCCCCGGCGATGATCTTCATCAACTCCCCGGCCAATCCGCACGGCAAGGTGCTCGGCGTCGAGCACCTGCGCAAGGTCGTGGAGTTCGCCCGTGAGCGCGACGTGGTCGTGGTGTCCGACGAGTGCTACCTCGGCCTCGGCTGGAACAGCGATGATTCTGGTGCGCCGGTCTCCGTGCTGGACCCGCGGGTCTGCGACGGTGACCACACCAACCTCATCGCGGTGCACTCGTTGTCGAAGACCTCGAACCTGGCGTCCTACCGCTCCGGGTTCCTCGCCGGCGACCGTGACCTGATCGCCGAGCTGCTCAGCGTGCGCAAGAACGCCGGGCTGATGATGCCCGGCCCGATCCAGGCCGCCAGCGTGGCAGCTTTCGAGGACGACGGCCAGGAGATCCTGCAGAAAGAGCGCTACCGCAAGCGTCGGGAACTGCTCTCTGCCGCGGTCGAAGTCGCCGGGCTGCGCATCGACCACTCCGAGGCGGGCCTGTACCTGTGGGCCACCGAAGGCCGCCCCTGCCGCGAGACCGTGGACCGGCTCGCCGGGCTCGGCATCCTGGTCGCCCCGGGCGAGTTCTACGGTCCCTCCGGTGCCGAGCACGTGCGTATCGGGCTGACCGCCACCGATGAGCAGATCGTCACTGCCGCCCGCCGACTGGCCGGGCAGGCGGAGTAGCCCCTACCGCGGCTCGACGGCGTCCAGCGGCGGTACCCGGGCCGCCCGCACGGCCGGGGCCACCGCGGCGACGACACCCAGCACCATGGAGCCGCCGAGGACCGCGCCGATCAGCTCCCAGGGCACACTGATCGCCGTGAGTCCCACGTCCGACAGCACGCTGAGCACCGCCCACCCGGCACCCAGCCCGAGAAGTACTCCGGGCACCGCCCCATAGAGGGTGGTCTGCAGCGACTCGACCACCACCATGCGGCGGACCTGCCCACGAGTGACCCCCACCGCGCGCAGCACACCGATTTCGCCGCGACGTTCCACCACGGACAAGGCCAGGGTGTTGATCACCCCGAGGACGGCCACGATGACCGCCAGGGCGAGCAGGGCGTAGACGGCCACGATGACCCGATCGATGAGCCGGGATTGTTCGCCGGCGTATTCGTCCGGGGTCAGGACGCCGGCTGCCGGGGTGGTGGACAGGGTGGCGGTGAGCCGGGCGTCCAGCTCGTCGGGGCCGACCGAGCCGTCACCGGCGACGAAGACGGCGAGCACGCGGTGGCCGCCGCGCCCCTGCGCGCCCGGTGCCAGCCGCCAGTAGGAACTGGCACCGATAACGACGTCGCCGAGCACCCGGGAGCCCTCGTAGGTGCCCTTCAGCGGCATCGTCACCGAGCGGCCCTGCCCGGGCGCGGCGACGGGCACCATGTCGCCGACGTGCCACCCGTTGTCCGCGGCGTAGGACGCCGACATCGTGACACCGTCCTCGCGGCCGAGATCGAGGTCGCCGTGGGTGCGTCCGACGTCGAGGACAGTGCTGGGATCGCCATTGCTCACGGTGACCAGGGGCAGAGCGCTGCTGTCGCGCTGCGTGGGGTCGCCGACCATCGCCAACGCCTTGGCCACGGTGAAGGTGGATCCCACACCGTCGGTCTCTCGGACCGCGCTGACCGCTTCCCCGGGGACGGGGACGTCGACGGCCCCGCCCGGGGCGGCGACGACCCGGTCGGCGGTGACTTCGGTGTTGATGACCTCACGCATGGACGCCGCGGTGGACGCCCCGGTCATCCCGGTCACCGTCACCAGGCACAGTCCCAGGGTGAGGGCGAAAGCGGTGCCGGCGGTGCGGCGCGGGGTGCGTCCTGCGTTGCGGACCGCGAGTCTGCCGGGGACGCGGAAAGGACGCCCCGGGACCAGGGTGAGCAGCGCGACGAGGCAGCGTCCCAGCACCGGGACGAGCACGGTCGAGACCCCCGGGGAGAGCAGGTAGGTGCCCAGCAGCACGGCCAGAAGCCCCGCCGCGCAGAGGGAACCGTGCACGCTGGTGTCCCAGTTCCCGGTCAGCACGGCCAGTACCGTCGCCGCGGCACCGAGCACGGCGAGGACGACGCCGACGACGGTGCGTCGGGCCAGCGGTGTCGCAGCGTCCTGCGCGTCGGCGACAGTGGGTGAGGCGACCGCGGCACGTCGGGCAGGACCCCACGCCGAGACCACGGTGGTGAGGGTGCCGAGCACCAACGGCACGAGGACCGTCGCCACACCCGGTGAGGACGCGACCTCGGCCGGGTCGGGCAGCGGCAGTCCGGAGGTCACCTTCGCGGTCGCCCAGAGCCCGGCCACGACCGCGCCGAGGCCAGCCAGCACACCGAGCATCGAGCCCAGCACGCCGAGCACAATGGCCTCGGCGAGTACGGAGACGCCGACCTGCACCCGCGACATGCCCAGGGCGCGCAGCAGGGCGAAGTCGCGCAGGCGTTGGCCGACGGTCATCGCGAAGGTATTGGCGATGATGAACATGCCGACGACCAGGGCCAGCGCGCCGAAGACCGCCAAGGTGTAGCGCAGGAACGCCAGGCCGGACGTGGCGGGCGAGCGTTCCTGGGCGGCCAGGTCCGCGGCGGTGCGCACGACAGGGGAGTCGTCCTGGCCGGAGAGCTCCCCGTCCAGCTTCTCGGCGACGTCTCCGGAGGACCCGCCCCCCGCGATGGTGAGGCCAAGCCCGGGAAGTCCGTCGGCGGCGAGTTCCTTGCGGTAGTCGTCCTCATTGAGGGCGATGCGGACGGTGCCGTCTGCACTACCCCCGTCACCGTCGCCGCGGTAGAACCCGGCGATGGTGACCTGCAGGTCGCCGGCGGCGTGGCTGACGGTGAGTTCGTCGCCGACGTCGAGCCCGGCGGTGGCGGCGACGTCGGCACCGATCGCGACCTCACCGGGGGCGGGTTCGGTGCCCTCGACGATGCGGGTGTCCGGGTCCAGGGCGGTGGATGCGTCGTCCCAGGGGCCGGGGCGGACCGGGACGCCGCCGGTGTCGAGCGTCGTACCGTTGTCCGCGCCGCCGCGGGTGAGCACCACGCTGCGCCGGTCGAGCACGGTGAGCCGGTCGACCAGCGGGTCGTCCTGCAGTCGGGCTGGAATGTCGTCGGGCAGGACGAGATGGCCGTCGCCGGGCAGCACCACGACCTCGGCGCGGCCGTGGCCCGGGGAGAGGAGGCGGTCGACGGAGTCATTGAGTACCCCGGACAGCACGGCGGTGCCGGAGATGAAGGCGGTGGAGAGTACCACCGCCAGCACCGTCAGGACCAGGCGACCGAGATGGGCGCGGAGCCCGCGGGTGCTCAGCCGCAGGACGGTGGCCGCCGCGCTCATCGGGGGCGGGTGAGGGTGGGGAGCAGGCGGGCAGGTGAGGCTGCGGGGAGTCCCATGGAGAGGAGAGCTTTCCGGGCCGCCGACGGCCCTGGAGGAGAGAGGGGAGAGGGAGGCGAGCGGAGAGGGGAGAGGTAGCCCCTCCCGGTTTAGTTCTTGTGGAGGTCCTCGTTGAGCTCCACCGAACCGCTGCGACGGGCCACGGCCTCGACCGCGCCGGACACGGAGTTGCGGCGGAAGAGCACATTGGAGACACCGGAGAGTTCGGAGGCCTTCACGGTGGCGCCGTCCTCGACGCCGAGGGCGGAGGCGACGTCGCCGGAGACCACGGCCTTGGTGCCGAAGGTCACGTACAGGCCGGCCTCGACCACGCAGTCGTCGCCGAGGGAGATGCCCAGCCCGGAGTTCGCGCCGAGCAGGCAGCGCTCACCCACGGAGATCACGGCCTTGCCGCCGCCGGACAGGGTGCCCATGATCGAGGCGCCGCCGCCCACGTCGGAGCCATCGCCCACGACGACGCCGCCGGAGATACGGCCCTCGACCATCGAGGAGCCCAGGGTGCCGGCGTTGAAGTTCACGAAGCCCTCGTGCATCACGGTGGTGCCCTCGGCAAGGTGCGCGCCGAGACGGACGCGGTCGGCGTCGCCGATGCGCACACCGGTGGGGACCACGTAGTCGACCATGCGGGGGAACTTATCCACGGACAGCACGGTGACCCGGCCGTGGCGGCTCAGGCGGGCGCGGGTGGCCTCGAAGCCCTCGACGGCGCACGGGCCGAAGTTCGTCCACACGACGTTAGCGAGCTTGCCGAAGATGCCCTCCAGGTTGCAGCCGTGCGGGCGGATCTCGCGCCCGGAGATCAGGTGCAGGCGCAGGTAGACGTCGGCGGTGTCGACGGGGGTGGCGTCCAGGTCATCGATGACGGTGGAGACCACGGTGCGCCGGACGCCACGGTCGGCGTCCTCGCCCTCGAGGTGGGTCAGGTCCAGGGGGGTGCCCGGTGCGGCCCCGAGGCCGAACTCGGGGTACCACACGTCCAGGACGGTGTCGTCTGCGGTCAGTGTCGCGATTCCGGTTCCGTAAGCGGCAGTCATGGTCAGTGAGTCTACCCGGCCCCGGGTGGGGCGACCGCCGCCGCCCGGACGCTGCTAGGAGTCGGCCCCGTGGGCCTCGTTCGCCTCGTTCGCCTCGTTCGCCTCGTTTGCTTCCGTGCGGGCGTGATGGCGGGTCACATACAGTCCGAGCAGGCTGACCGCGGTGAACGCGATGGCCACGGTGATCACCTGGTCGCGGGCGGTCTCGTCGAAGAGCATCAGTACCGCCAAGCCGACCAACGCCACCAGCGTGATGATCGGCAGCACCGGCCAGGCCCACATGCGCACCTTCAGACTGCCCTCGGCCTCCAGCTGCGGGCGCAGTCGCAACTCGCTGAGCACGATGATGAACCAGATCACCAGCAGGCAACCGCCCACGGCGTTGAACAGGATGTTGATCAGGTTGTCCGGGCCCCAGACCTGCAGGCCGACCGAGATGAAGGCGAAGACGAGGGAACAGACCACCGCGGTGGTCGGCACCTTCTGCGAGGAGACCTTCCGGAACATCTTCGGGGCGTTGCCCTGGTGGGCGAAGGAGAAGGTCAGCCGGGAGGTCGCGTAGATCTGCGCGTTGAAGGCGGAGAGCAGCGCCAGCACGATGATCGCCTCCATGAACCCGACGACACCGGGGATGTCGGCCATGGCCAGAACCCGGGTGAAGGGGGAGTCCGCGGCATTGTCGGCCTCGTCGAGGGTGGAGACATTGAGCAATGCGACAATCACCAGGATCGAACCGAGGTAGAACACGGAGATGCGCCAGACCACGGCACGCACCGCGGCGGTGATCGCCTCGCTGGGCTTCTCCGACTCCGCGGCGGCGATGGTCACGATCTCGATGCCGCCGAAAGCGAAGGCCACAGCGAGCAGACCGGCGGCGATGCCGGAGATGCCGTAGGGGGCGAAGGGCGTGAAGTTATCGGCACCCACGGCCTCGTGGCCGGGCAACAGGCCGAAGATCAGCAGCGCGCCGACGACCAGGAAGAAGACGATGACGGCGACCTTGACGAAGGAGAACCAGTACTCGAACTCGCCGAAGCCACGCACCGAGGCCAGGTTGATCACGGTGAACAGCACCACGCAGATCAGGCCGGGGATCCAGCCGTCCACGCCGAACCAGTTGCCCATGATTGCCCCGGCACCGGTGATCTCGGTGCCCATCACCATGATGAGCATGAACCAGTACAGCCAGCCGGTCGAGAACCCCGCCCAGGGGCCGAGGGCCATCTTCGCGTAGGTCGCGAAGGTCCCGGAGGCCGGACGTGCCGCGGCGAGCTCGCCGAGCATGCGCATCACGAACACCACGATGATGCCGGCGACGATATAGGACAGCAGGACGGCCGGTCCGGCCGCCTTGATGCCCACCCCCGTGCCGAGGAAGAGGCCGGCGCCGACGGCGGAGCCCAGGCCCATCATCGTGAGGTGCCGGACCTTCAGGCTGTGCCCGAGGTCCCTGTTACCGGCCTCGGCCGGTTCGGCCCCCTGCGGATCGGAGGGTTGGCCGGCGGGGGAACCGGCGTGCTGTGTACTCATGGGTTTAAATTCTCGCACACTGGGCAGGCGGTTTTCGGCACAGGTCGTTAGAGTGAGGGCACGATGAACAATTCGACTCCCCCCGTCACCGATCAACCGACCGACCTGACCACGCTCACCGTCGCGAGCCTCACCGGCTCTCCGGTGGACCTGACCGGACTGCTCGTCGACATCCCCAGCGTCTCCCACGAGGAGAAGGACATCGCCGACGCCCTGGAGCGGGTGCTGGGCGAACTCGCCGACCAGCACGACCACGTGACCGTGGACCGCCATGGCAACACCCTGGTGGCACGCACGAACCGGGGCCTGCCCACCCGCGTCATCCTGGCCGGGCACATCGACACCGTCCCGGTGGCAGACAACATCCCCTCGGTGCGACGGGCGGACGGGGAAGGCCGCGACGCCATCCACGGGCTCGGCTCGGTGGACATGAAATCCGGCGACGCGGTCTACCTGCACGCCTTCGCGACGCTGGCGAGTTCCCCGGACCTGGCCCACGACCTCACCCTCGTGCTTTACGAGGGTGAGGAAGTCGCCACCCGCTACAACGGGCTGGGCCACCTCGTCACCGCGCACCCCGACTGGCTGGCCGGGGACGTCGCCCTGCTGGGCGAGCCGTCCGGCGCGGTTATCGAGGCAGGGTGCCAGGGGACGCTGCGGCTGCGGGTGACCGCCCACGGCACGCGCGCGCACTCGGCGCGCGCGTGGCTGGGCGATAACGCCGCCCACCGGCTCGGCGGGGTCATTGGTCGCATCAGCGACTACACCCCGCGCGACATCACCATCGACGGCTGCACCTACCGGGAGGGGCTCAACGTGGTGCACCTGGAGTCCGGGGTCGCCACGAACACCATCCCCGATGAGGCGTGGATGTTCGTCAACTTCCGCTTCGCCCCGGACCGCTCCGGCGAGCAGGCGCTCGCCCACACCCTCGACGTCCTCGGCGTGGGGACGCCGGACGCCCCGGCCGAGGGCTTCAGTGTGGAGGTCGACGACCTCGCGCCCGGCGCGCTGCCGGGGCTGAGCCAGCCGGCGGCGCTCGCCCTGGTGGACGCCACGGGTGGCAACGTCCGGGCCAAGTACGGCTGGACCGATGTCGCGCGGTTCTCCGCCCTGGGGATCCCCGCGGTGAACTTCGGGCCCGGCGATCCGGGATTGTGCCACACCCCGCAGGAGAACTGCCCGGTGGAGATGATCGAGACGGTGAGTGAGCAGTTGATCGACTACCTGACACGAAAGGCACGGTAAGCACGGTGAGCAGAGAGAATCCCCAGCCGTTCACGTTCCAGGGACCGGTGGTGCGACGCGGCATCGACGGGGTCTACCCGAACACCCCCTACCCGCGGTCCACGACGGACCAGCGTCTCCTCGATGAGCAGCCGAACACCGACTGGTTGCACTCCGACCCGTGGCGAGTGATGCGCATCCAGTCGGAGTTCGTGGAAGGCTTCGGGGCACTGGCCGAACTTCCCAAGTCTGTCACCGTGTGGGGTTCCGCCCGTGTCGCCGAGGACCACCCTTACTACGCCATCGGGTGTGAACTGGGCCGCCGCCTCAATGAGGCGGGCTATGCCGTGATCACCGGTGGCGGGCCGGGACTGATGGAGGCGCCGAACCGTGGTGCTGCAGAGAGCGGCGGGCTGTCGGTGGGTCTGGGCATCGAGCTGCCCCACGAGCAGGGGCTGAACTCCTGGGTGAACCTGGGCCTGAACTTCCGCTACTTCTTCGTGCGCAAGATGATGTTCCTGAAGTACGCCCAGGCGTTCATCTGCCTGCCCGGCGGCTACGGGACTCTCGACGAACTCTTCGAGGCCCTGGTGATGGTGCAGACCGGCAAGGTCCGCCAGTTCCCGATCGTGTTGCTGGGCTGCGACTTCTGGAGTGGTCTGGTCGACTGGATCACCACACGGCTGGTGGACGAGGGCATGATCTCGGAAGGGGACCCGGACCTGTTCCTGGTCACCGACTCGCCGGAGGAGGCGGTGGCGTACTGCGTTGCCGCGCACCAGGGGCAGGTCGAGGAACTGGAGGAGAAGCGCGCCCGCTTGCTGCAGGAACTCCAGGAGCTGGAGGACCTGGAGAACCTCGGGAAGCAGGCCGGGACGACCGGGGATCTCGGGTAACCTCGGCTTCCATGTACCTGCTTATCACCGTCATCGCCGCCCTGCTCGCGGGCCTGGTGCTGGTCTACCTCGTGCTCGTGGTCTTCGACCGTGAACCGGCGGCACCGGGCAGTACCAGGGCTGAGCGATTGGCAGGCAAGCGGGACGCTAACCTGCGCATCGAGGGGCTCACCGTCCAGCTCGCCGAGCGGGACGCGACGATCGCCGAATTACGCTCCGACCTGGGTTTTGATCCGGGTACCGACCATGAATCCGAGGAGAAGCTCCAGTGAAGAGGATCCCGAACCTACCTCGACCGACCCCGGAGATCACCGTTGGCACCACGGTGACCGGCAGTGACGTGATCGACTGCCGGGTACTGGTCGACGAGAACCCTGTTGGCTCTAGTGCGAACCCTGCAGCCGACCTTGCCGCCGACCTTGCTGCCGATGGTGTCTGGGAGGTGCACGTTCCCGCGGAGCCCACCGCGTTGACCGACCTCACCGAGCTGGCCGACGAGCCGCGTCTCGGCGACGACGGTTGGCGTAGCGCCGGCGCGGTGCTCAGTCGTCGCCTCAGCACGCTCATCGCCGCCCACCCGGTTCGGGCGAAGCGGCATACCGTGCAGATCCGAGTGCCGAAGAGCGCCACGGCACAGAATCTGCGCAACCTCTCCCTGGGCATCGTCCTGGGTGGCCGCCCCCTGGTTGTGACCAGGAAGGACGCGGCCGCGGAGGTGCGTTCCGTGCACCTTGATGTCAGTGATGTCAGTGATTTCGGTGGCTCCGACGGCAATGGTTCCGACGGCGACGCCGTCGCCATGGTCAAGCGAGTGGAGGACGCGGTGCAGCGCGGGAGGGTGCTCGGGGCGGCCACCATGCTGGCCCGCGACATCGACGCCGTACCGTCGCCGACAGCGACCTCGGTGTGGTGGCGACGCAAGGCCAAGGCCGTGCTCGGCGACGTGCCGGGCACCCGGGTGAAGACCCACGGGCGCGGATGGCTGCAGCGCAAGGGATTCGGCGGACTGCTGGCCACCGCGTCCGCCGGGACAAGCGTCAATGATCCCGAGGGCGAGGACGAGGTGGGCCTGGTCGAGATGTTCTGGGACCCGGCAGCCGCGGAGGGCGACCTCACCAATGAACGTCCCGACATCCTGCTCATTGGCGGCGCAATCGTGCCGGCGGTGATCCGCGCACTCGCCGAACTCAAGGGGCCGAAGAAGGTCGTCGGCCTCGTGCCTGTGCACGGCTACAGTCCGCCGGTCTCTGTTCCCGGGCGGGCGAAAGCAGTGGTCGAGCATGTCAATGGCACGACCACGCAGATCCCCGGGTTCAGCGGGGCGGCTGAACGGGCGGAAGTGTGCCGGCGACTGGCTGCCGCGGACGCAGTGGCCTACGGCGTCGAGCGCTACCGGCCGCGCCGGGTGGTCGTCGTCGGTGGGCTGACCACCGCGTCGAAGTCGGCGCTCGGCGAGCTCACTGGTGCTGTCAGCGGTGACCCGCGCGACGCCCAAGCCGTCCGACGGGTGACGTTGCGCGGTGCCCGCGTCGGTGAGAGGTGGTGGCCGCTGCCGTCACCGGCACACCTGGAGAAGAAGGTGAGCACCCGCGACGCCGACGTCACGGCGGTCTTCGACGGCCCCGACGCGTTGGCGGTGCCGTTGTTCCTGCGTCGTTTCGCCGCCGGAGTGCCCTGCACGGTGCTCGACATCACGGGCCCATCGTGGTCCGAGTCGGTCCGTGGTGAGCTGGACCGGGGTAGCACAGGATTCGCGGCCAGGACTCTTGTAGAGTGGTTCCGGAAGTAGCCGACCCGGTTCTTCATAGACCTTTTCCTGATTAGTCCCGCTACCGAGGGGAGACCTCGCACCCGTGCTCTCTGATGTCATCGACCTTCTCGCCGACCCGGTGGACGGCACCCTGTTGCGCGCCGGTGACGACGCGTGGAAGACCCTGGTGTCCGACTCCGGCCACAACTACGACGTGGCCCGCCAGGGGTACGTCACCCTCGCCGGCGGCGCGGGCCTGCGCTACTCCGGCGACGACGCCGAGATGATCCAGGCGCGTGAGACCTTCCTCTCCGGCGGGCATTTCGCCCCCTTCGTCGAGGCGATCACCGACAACGTCGGCCACGCCCTCGACGATGCCGGTGTCGCCGACGATGTGCACCCCTCCATCGTGGAGATCGGTGCAGGCACCGGCTACTACCTGTCGCACACGCTGGACTCCATCGTGAACTCGCGGGGTGTGGGCATCGACGTGTCCGTACCGGCGGCCAAGCGGCTGGCGTCCTGCCACCCGCGCATCGGCGCCGTCGTCGCGGACGCCTGGTCCCGTCTGCCGCTGCGCGACGGTGTCGTCGACGCGGTCACGGTGATCTTCGCTCCGCGCAATGCCGCCGAGTTCGCCCGCGTCCTGTCCCCGGAAGGGCAGGTCGTGGTGTTAACTGCAGACGCTGGCCACCTCGCCGAACTGCGTGAACCGCTGGGCATCATCGATGTCGAGGAGGGCAAGGTCGAGCGGATGATTACCCAGGCATCCGGCCACCTGGTGCCCGTGGGCGAGCCGCAGAACGTGGAGTTCGAGATGACTCTCGACCAGGCGTCCATCGCCGCGCAGATCGGTATGAGCCCGTCCGCCCGTCACATTCACCCGAAGGTGCTCGCCGAGCGGATCGCAGGGTTGCCTGAGACGATGACGGTGACTGCCCGCGCGGCGATCACCCGCCTGAAGCGCGACCCGCAGCTCGGCTAGACCGAAGGCACTGCGTACCGGGGGAGGGCTGGGGCCGGCGGCCGGGGGAGGGCCGGCCGGCCGGAGAATCTACTCGCCGGGGTCGATCCCTGCGGCGAGGTCGCGGTCGGCCAGCACGGCCTCGCGGATGAGTTTCTCCTGCTCCTCCGGGTCGTCCAGGTGGGCGAGCTGACGCTGCAGCTGGCGTCCCAACGACTCCATCGCAGACAGCACCCGGGCCCCTCCGGTGGCGCGGACGGCGAACCTATCGAAGGAACCGGGGGCGGTCAGGGCGGTTGTCAGGGAGACCAGGCCGCCGTCGGCGAAGACCTCACAGACCGGGCCGTCGACGAAGATGGTCAGGGTGTCGCTGTCCCCATCGGCCAGGGGAGCCGAACGGGTGTCGCCGTCGCGGGTGACGGAGACTTCCTCCCCGGAGTGGGTGATCCCGAGCAGGACGTTGCCGTCGGTGTCCAACACGTCGACAGTGGCTGAACCGGTCTCTACCGACAGCTGTGCGGTGTAGACCGCCGCACGGTCGGTGTAGGAGCGCACTGCGGTGGGCAGCCCGATGACGTCCTGGTAGAGGTGTCCGTCGCGCAGGCTGAGGAAGCGCGGCACCGACAGGCAGTTTGCCCACGTCGCCGGCTCATCGCCGTCCTCGCTGTGCGGGAAGGCTCCCACCAGCCCGGAGATCACCGGCCGGGTGCCGTGCACCAGGCGGGGCCGGGTGAAGTCATGGCCGTGATCGAGGACCTGGAAGTCCGTGGCGGTGCGGAAGGTGGTCCCGTCGAGATCGCCGACGATGTAGCCGGTCGTCTCGCCGGACTTCGAACCGGCCTGGCTGTCCGCCAGGCTGTCGTCCGGATAGGTGATGAACAGGACCACCCGGTCCTGCTCCGTGCCCAGGTCCGTCATCAGGGTGATGCGCGGGGCGTAGGGGCGTCCCTCGGGGACGGACTCGCCGACGAAGGCGAGCTCGCCGCGCACGGTCCAGGACTGGCGATCGGGGGAGTCGAGGACCACGATGCGGGCGTCCTCGTCGTCGACGAGATCGAGGGCAAGCATCGTCCAGCCCTCGCCGCGGCGGACCACCGACGGGGTGGCGAGGTTGTGGATCGGGAAGGCGGAGTCGTCAATGTCAACGGCACCGAGTCGCTCGACGAAGGGGGAGACCACGCTGGGGTCGTCGGACACCTCGGTCGTGGCGGAGGCGAGGTCGGCGATGCGCGCACGCTGGAGCGTGAAGTTTCGGGCACCCCGTCGGCCGTGGGCGACGACATTGGACTGCAGGGAGGACGGCGCGGCGTCCGAGCCGTCCGACGCGTCTGCGGCGGCGGACGTGGTGACGAAGAAGAGTTCCACCCCGTCGCCCACCGGCACTGAGGAGCCAGCGAGGCAGTCGATTTCGTCGTCGCGGGGAACAAGGACGTCGTCGCACACATCCCAGCCGTAGGGGATTCCGGAAGCGACCTGGTGGGCCCACCGGGCACCGGCATCAGGTCGTGGCCGGAACTGGTGGAAGACATGGAGGGACTCTCCCCGGCTCAGGGCTCCGGCTGGGGCCTCGAGAACGCCGACTTCCGCGGTGACGTGTAGTTCAGGTCTGTAGCGGTTCACGTCATCCCTGTATACCACCGTTACCAAAGTCGGGGCCGTGGAATCGTCTCCACCGTCCCCGCCGTCCGGACTACCGCGAGGCGTGTGTGGTGATCACGGTGCACCCAGCCCCCAGGGGCAGTCGTGCCACGGTGACGTTGTCGAGGGACCGCAGGTGCTCCTCGGCGTCGGCGGCGGCGCGGGTCTGGCGGTCCGAGTTCTCCGGGTCGCCCAGGGAACCGTCCAACAGGGAATCCAGCAGGACCAGGACGCCGCCGGGGCGCAGAACAGGCAGCGCGGCGTCCACCGTCGCCGTGAGGTGCTCCACGGCGGACTGCGAGACGATGATGTCGTAGGAGGAGGTCGCCAGTCGCGATACGCCAACCAGGGGTGCCGAAGGCAGGAACCGGTAGGCGTTGGAGCGCACCCCGGCGGCGTTGAACGCCGAGCGTGCCAGCGTCTGATGCTGGACCTCGGGGTCGATGCAGGTGACGTGGCCCCCGCCGGGCAGCCCGGCGAACAGGTGCAGGCCGATCACTCCGTAGGCCGGAGACATCACGACCGCCGTGGGGGAGGCGCTGGTGACCTGGGCCGCGAGGAAGGTGAGGAACTCCCCGGTCATGGCGTCCGGTGTGAGCAGCCCGTACTCGTTCGCCGAGTCGCGGGCGGCGTCGAGCGTCTCGTCGGTGGCGGCCGTGCTGTTGACGTAGTCGCGGACGGCGTCGAGGGCGGAGCTGGATTCTGCGTTCACGGCTGTAACTGTAGGTGCGACGGGGGGTCTGAGTCGTGACCGCCCCCGGCGAGTCGCCACGGCTCGCGGGCATCGTGGTAACAGTGAATACCAGTGTGAACATTGTGTCTGGAGGGGTGTTGCAGCGGTATTGCCACGGAGGGTAGCGAACCGATATATTCAGAGGGGAATTCACTTGCTGCCTGGTCCTCTCGGTAAGCCCGCCTGAACCTCACAGGAAAACCGAAGCGACCAGGTACTCCGTGGCAATGCACGTGCGTGAGGATGGACATCATGAACACCGCAGCAGACCCCGGCACCACCGGGGGTACCGACGCCTTCGACCGCGGTGAGGGCGACATGCCGAGCTGGAGCGAACTGGTGCAGGAGCACGCGGACAGCGTTTACCGTCTGGCTTATCGGCTCAGCGGCGATCGGCAGGACGCCGAGGATCTCACCCAGGACACTTTCATGAGGGCGTTCCGGTCGCTGAAGTCCTACCGTCCGGGCACCTTCTCCGGGTGGCTGCATCGCATCACCACGAACCTCTTCCTGGACATGGTCCGCCACCGCGGAACGATCCGCATGGAGGCTCTGCCGGACGACTACGACCGCGTTGAGGGCACCCGGCTCGGGCCGGAGCGCGCCTTTGAGATGAGCAACCTTGACCCGGCCCTTGAGCGGGCGTTGGACGATCTGAGCGCGGAGTTCCGCGTCGCGGTGATCCTGTGCGACGGGCTCGACATGACCTACGAGGAAATCGCGGACACCCTCGGGTTGAAGATGGGCACAGTGCGCTCGCGCATCCACCGGGCGCGGACCCAGCTGAGGGCCAGCCTGGAACGCTCCGCAGGCGAACTCAGCTACGTGCCGCAGTCTTAGCGCTATCATCGATGGCAACGAAGCCATTGAGTCCGTTGATGCCGGACGGCGCACGGTAGGTGCGAGGCCGACGAGGAGGTCCAGTCATGTCGGAAGTCGGGCGACTATCAGATGTCGGTCATCTGACCCCTGAGGTCGTTGCGGCACTGGTGGACGGGGAACTGACCCGGGGTGCCGAACACCGGGCCCGGATCCACCTGGTGCACTGCGGGGAATGCCGCGAGGAGGTTCGGGCGCAACGCCAGGCCGCAGAGCGACTGCGGGGCAGCATCCCGATGGACGAGGTCCATGTCTCCGGCAGCCTGATGAGCCGGCTGGCACGCATCCCCGATGACTGCGCCGGCACTGGCCCTGAGCCGCTGGACGCGGCGGCGGAGCACGACCCCGTGGGCATCGACGGGTGCCGCCGCCCGGACAGCCTGACCGGCCGCATGGCGGCGGCCGCCCGCAAGGTGCAGCGTCGGACGACGGGTAGGGCGGTGAATGGCCGCTCGAAGTCGCCGCGTCAGCAGGGGGAGGGCTAGGATCGAGATGTTGTCAGTACCGAGAGAGCCGAGAGATCTGAGAGAGAGGCGTGCCAGGTGTTCTCCAGCGTCGGGTGGGGCGAGATCCTCATCATTGTCGTCGTGGGCATTATCGTGGTCGGGCCCGAACGCCTGCCCCGACTGATCACGGACGTCAAGGCCCTGCTGCTTGCCGCACGCAATGCCATCGCTGATGCGCGTAAGGAACTCGACCAGGACTTCGGGGAGGATTTCGAGGAGTTCCGCAAGCCGCTGTCGCAGCTCAACAGTGTGCGGCAGATGGGGGCCAGAGGATTCATCACCAAGACCCTGTTGGACGATGATGACAGCTTCCTCACGGACCTGGAGTCCTCGGCGAAGGATGTCACCGGTGCAATCCGGGGGACCGGGGCGCGGGTCTCTGGTCAGGCTCCGAAGAACCCGCCGCGCCCCACGGAGGTTCCTGCAGACCCCGCCGTAGAGGCGGCCGCAGCGCCAGAGACAGACACCGCTCCAGCTGCGAGTGGGGATGAGCCCCGGGTGGAGTTGCCGCAGCAGGACGAAGTCGGCCAATCCCGGGACTGGGGACGCTCGGAAAACTACGACGACACCATGTAGACCAGACAGCGTTGGCCAGACAGATCAGGCGCCTCACCCGACAAGGTGAGGCGCCTGAGGCATATCGGGGCCGACTACTGGCCGGCAACACCGAGGTTCAGCTGACGTCCGGCAAGGGACTGACGGCGGGTTGAAAGCTTGTCAGCGATCGCTCCCAACGCCTTGCCCGCGGCCGAGTCCGGTTCGGAGATGGCGATCGGATTACCGAGGTCACCGCCGATACGCAGGTTCGGGTCCAGCGGGATCTGCCCCATCAGCGGAACTTCCCCGCCAGTGAGCTGGCTCAACCGGTCGGCCACAACCTGACCGCCACCGGTGCCGAAGATGTCCATCCGACTACCGTCAGGCATGTCCATCCAGCTCATGTTCTCGATGACCCCGCCGATGCGCTGACGGGTCTGCTCCGAAATGCTCCCGGCCCGTTCGGCGACCTCGGCCGCCGCCGTCTGCGGAGTCGTGACGATCAGCAGTTCAGCGTTCGGCACGAGTTGGGCGACGGAGATCGCCACGTCGCCGGTTCCCGGCGGAAGGTCGAGCAGCAGGATGTCCAGGTCGCCCCAGAACACGTCCGCCAGGAACTGCTGGATCGCGCGGTGCAGCATCGGCCCACGCCACACCACCGGCGAATTGCCCTCGAGGAAGTGACCGATCGACATGATCTTCACACCGTGGGCCTGCGGCGGGATAATCATGTCATCGACCTGGTGCGGCCGGTGGTTCGAGCCCATCATGTGCGGCACCGAGTGGCCGTAGATGTCGGCATCGACGACGCCGACGTTCAGCCCCCGCTTGGCCAGCGCAGTAGCCAGGTTCACCGTGACCGAGGACTTGCCGACACCACCCTTGCCGGACGCCACGGCGAAGACACGCGTCGTGGACTCCGGCTGGGCGAAGGGGATGACCGGTTCGGCAACGCCGCCACGCAGCTGGGTGCGCAGTTCGCGGCGTTGCTCGTCACTCATCACGTCCGTGGTCACCGTGGCACTCTCGACGCCCTCCACGCTCTCCGCGGCCTCGCGGGTGCGCGTGGTCAGCGTGGACTTCATCGGGCAGCCGGCGATGGTCAGGTAGATCTCGACGGCCACGGTCGAGCCGTCGACATCGATGGACTTGACCATGCCGAGTTCCGTGATCGGTTTATTGAGTTCCGGGTCCTCGACAGTGTCCAGGGCGCTGCGAACTGCTGATTCAGTGACAGTAGACATTGACCCCGATGATACGCCCACCCCGATTCAGGGCCAATCGCCGTGTGCGCTCGACGATCCTCCCCGTCCCGCCGACCCGCTGTCGCTGTCATCCTGGAGTTCGTCGTGGCGGCGGTCCTCCAGCTTGTCCTCGATACGACGCAGGACGTCGCCGAGGTCGTCCAATTCGCGGCGCAGGTAGTCGCGGGTCACGTTCTCTCCCACGGCGATGCGCAGGCCAGCGAGTTCGCGGGCCAGGAACTCGGTGTCGGCCTTGGTCTCCTCGGCACGTCGGCGATCCTCGTTCAGGGATACACGGTCCCGGTCGTCCTGGCGGTTCTGGGCAAGCAGGATCAATGGTGCCGCATAGGCGGCCTGCGTGGAGAACGCCAGGTTGAGCAGGATGAACGGGTAGACGTCCCAGTTCCACCAGAAACCGCCGACGTTGAGGCAGATCCAGACGATCACGATGATCGTCTGCCACATCAGGTAGCGGCCGGTGCCGAGAAAGCGGGCGACTTTCTCGGCACCGAAGCCCACCGCGTCGTCGTTATAGGCGAACAGGCGGCGGCGAGGCCCCGTCGACGGGGTGTCGAGGTCGGTCCGGGAGAAATTGTCGGGCATGGGGAGTCTCTTTCTCGTCAGGCGGACGCGGTGGTGGTGTCGGCCTGGCGGTTGTTTCGCCAGTCATCGTCGCGCCAGTTCTCCGGGAGTAGGTGGTCGAGCAGGTCGTCGACGCCCACGACGCCGAGAAGGTGGGAGTCCTCGTCCAGCACCGGCGCGGAGACCAGATTGTAGGTGGCAAAGTAGCGCGCCGCGGTCTCCTCGGTGTCCTCCGGATGCAATGCCGGCAGATCCAGGTCCAGGATGCCGCCGACCAGAGACGACGGTGGCTCGCGCAGGAGCTTCTGCAGGTGTACGCACCCCAGGTAGCGTCCGGTCGGGGTCGCCTGCGGCGGCCGCACGACGAAGATCAGTGAACTCAAGGACAACGGCACCTCGGGGTTGCGCGCGTGCGCAAGCGCTTCGGCGACCGTCGCCTGCGGGGTGAGGATGATCGCGTCCGAGGTCATCAGCGCACCGACGGTGTCGGGGGAGAAGCTCATCAGACGGCGAACCGGCTCGGACTCCTCCGGATCCATCAGCTCCAGCAGGACGTCTGCCTTGTCCCCGGGCAGCTCGCCGAGCAGGTCGGCGGCGTCGTCGGGGTCCATCTCCTCCAGAATCGTCGCGGCACGCTCGATGTTGAGGACCTCGACAATTTCGGTCTGTTCGTCGTCAGGCAGCTCGGCGATGACATCGGCCAGGCGTTCGTCGTCGAGTTCCGCGGCGACACGCAGCCGGCGTTCCCGGTCCATGTCCCGCAGGGCGTGGGCGACATCGGCGTTGCGCATCGTGGCGAACTCGGCGATCAGCTCGGCATCTATGTCCACCGGCCCGGTACCCGAGGCGGACAGGCCGTGGACGTGCGTGAAGGGGATCACCGCCGGGGTGGTGCGCCGGCCCAGGCGTCCGCGGGTGAACACGGCGACCCGGCTCAACTCCCACTCACGAGTTCGGGTGCGCTCCAGTTCTACGTCGGAGATCTCCACGGCCCGTCCGGCCAGGTGACTGAATTCGGGGTCGTCGGTGTGCACCATGGCTCCGACGAGGTCCTCCATCACCGTGATCTCACCGGAGCGGGAGCGGAAGGGACGCAGGCTCACCGAGCTGGTGTTGAGCGTGACTTCCTTCGGGTCGATGGAGGCGATGCGGCCCATGGGAAGGAAGATTCGGCGCTTTGAGCCCACTTCCGCGACGATGCCGAGAGCGACCGCGCGGGTGGAGCGCACGGTCAGCACAACGTCGCGGACACGTCCGAGGGACTCACCGTCCGCGCCGAGTAAGAGCATCCCGGCGAGACGGCCGGCGAAGAACCGTGTGGTGTTCCGGCTGGAGTTCCTGCCGGGGTTCGCAGTGGAGTTCATGGAACTAGAGGTTACGGCACAGCTTCCTGTGACCGCGCCCTGAACCGGCCTCTACGGCTTCATTCCGGAACCGCACTGCAGGTATCCTGATTCGGATGTCGAGCTTCGGATGTCGAGCTCCTGCCAAATGAGCGGAAGGAAACCATGTCACGTCTGATAGCCGGTGGCCTGTGCGGGATCGCGCTCATCCTCGCGGTGTTGGGGAGTCCACTGTGGATTCCCCACGCCGTGGCGGCGGTGGTGGCCACGGCCGGGGCGCTGCTCTCCGACCGCGCCCGGTGGTGGGGGATCGTTCCCTGGCTGGCGCTGGTGGGCGTGTATCTCGTGGCATGGTGGTGAGATGAGTGTGAAAGGCTGGGCCGGTGGCGGACGAGACGACGGACAGGACAGGTACATGAGCGCTCACGGGAATTCGGTGCATGCCGGACGGGGGATGCGCGCCGGCACGCGCCGCATGGCGATTGCGGTGTCGGTCGTCGTCGTGGCGGCGGGGGCCTCGTCCTGCGCGGCCAGTGGTGTCACCGGCCCGGCATCGGTGGCCATGAGTGAGGAAACCTCGGGTCCGGTGTACCTGGGTGTCACCGATGATGCCGTCCAGCAACGCCTGGAGGGGAGGTACCGCAGCGCTCTGGAGTCGGCGGACCGTGACGTGGAAGTTAGGGACGTCACCACCAGTGACCGATTGGACAAGCTGCACAACGGCGAGGTCAGCGTCGTTATCGGATGTGTCGGTGAACTCCTCGATGAGCTCGACCCGGTCAAGGGGCAGGAATTGCGGGGTCTCTACGCCGAGGCGCAGGAGGAGGAGGAGGAGGGGATCGACGCCGCACAGTGGCGCGACATCGCCCACTCCACGATGTTCTCGGCGCTGCCGACGGACCTGCAGGCCAGCGACCCCGGTGAGGTGTCGGCGTGTGACGATGACTCTTTGCCGCAGAACTTCGTGGCGGTCTACCGCAAGACCGCGCTGGAACGGGCGGACCGGCGGGCATTGAACAATGTCGCCGGAGGCGTGTCCGACGACGATATCGCTGAGGAATCGGCTGAAGGCTCCTAGCGGCCCAGAACATGCCGGAGGCCCGGCGGGAATCTCTCGGTTCCCTCCGGGCCTCCGGCGTTCCCCACTCGCTGCCGGTGACGGCAGGGGCGGGGGCGAGGACGCTACTTGGCGAATGCCTCGTTGAGCAGCTGCTCCTGCTCCAGCTTGTGGACCTTGGCCAGGCCAGTCGCGGTGGACGACTGGGCGCGGCGGGAGACGCGCTTCAGACGCAGTCCCTCGATGCGCTCCGGCAGGTTGAGGGCCAGGAACGGCCACGGGCCCTGGTTGGCGGGCTCGTCCTGCACCCAGCGGTACTGGGCGTTCGGGTACCGGTCCAGGATCTCCTTGATGCGGTTGTGCGGCAGCGGGTGCAGCATCTCCAGGCGGGCGATGGCGACGTCGTCGCGACCGTCCTCCTGACGCTTCTTCTCAAGGTCGTAGTAGATCTTGCCCGAGCAGAACAGGACGGTGGTGACCTCGTCGTGCGTGGCCGCGGAGTCGGCCAGACGCGGGTCGTCGAGCACCGAGCGGAAGCCCTTGACCTCGGTGAAGTCCTCCACCGGCGAAGTCGCGGCCTTGTTGCGCAGCATCGACTTCGGGGTGAAGACCACCAGCGGACGACGCATCGTGCCCATGGCGTGGCGACGCAGCAGGTGGAAGTGGTTCGCCGGAGTGGACGGCTGCGCGATGGTCATCGACCCCTCGGCGGCCATCTGCAGGAACCGCTCGATACGGGCGCTGGAGTGATCCGGGCCCTGCCCCTCGTAACCGTGGGGCAGCAGCATGATGACGCTGGAGAGCTGACCCCACTTCGCCTCGCCGGAGGCGATGTACTGGTCGATGATGGTCTGGCCACCATTGACGAAGTCACCGAACTGGGCCTCCCAGGCGACGACGGCGTCGATGTTGCCCACCGAGTAGCCGTACTCGAAGCCGAGACCGGCGAACTCGGTCAGCGGGGAGTTGTAGGCACGGAACGATCCGCCGTTGCCGGACTCCTCGGCGAGCTTCTCCAGCGGGCTGTAGGGCTCGGTGGTTTCGGAGTCGAAGAGCACGGCGTGGCGCTGGGTGAAGGTTCCTCGCAGGGAATCCTCACCGGCCAGGCGCACGAGACGTCCGTCCTGGGCCAGGGTGGAGAAGGCGAGCAGCTCGCCGAAGGCCCAGTCGATGCCGCCGTTGCGGGTCATCTCGTGACGGCGCTTGACGACCGGCTTCACGCGCTGGTGGACGTTGAAGCCCTCCGGGACGCCGGTGAAGGCGTCTCCGACAGCCTCGACGACCTCGCGGGAGATGGAGGTGTCCAGCCCACGGGTCAGGGCCTGGGAACCGGCGATGCCGGTCTGCTCGGCCGGGGCGGTGCCCTTCTCGGCCTCGCGCACCTGGTTGAAGACCGTCTCCAGCTGGCCGTGGAAGTCATCGGCGGCGCGCTGGGCGTCCTCCTCCGACAGCTCGCCACGTCCCACGAGGGTGTCGTGGTACAGGGCACGCACGGTGGCGCGGTCGTGGATGCGGTCGTACATCTCCGGCTGGGTCATCGACGGGTCGTCGGACTCGTTGTGACCGCGGCGGCGGTAGCAGACCAGGTCGATGAAGACGTCCTTGCCGAAGCGGCGACGGTACTCCACGGCCAGACGGGCGACCCAGACGACTGCCTCGGGGTCGTCGCCGTTGACGTGGAAGATGGGGGCGTCGAAGCCCTTCGCCAGGTCGGTGACGTAGTGGGTGGAACGACCGGAGTCCGGGGTCGTGGTGAACCCGATCTGGTTGTTGACCACGACGTGCACCGTGCCGCCGACGGAGTAGCCGTCGAGGCGGGCGAGGTTGATGGTCTCCTGGACGATGCCGAGGCCGGTGAAGGCCGCGTCGCCGTGCATCAGGATCGGCATGATCGGGTGCTCGGCCTGGCTGGACGAGATGTCCTGGTGGGCGCGTGCGAGACCCTCCATGACCGGGTTGACTGCCTCGAGGTGCGAGGGGTTCGCGGTCAGGGTGATGTCGATGTCGTTGTCACCGAACATCTGGGTGTACTGGCCGGTCTGGCCGAGGTGGTACTTGACGTCACCGGAGCCGCCGGCGACCGTCGGCTCGATGTTTCCCTCGAACTCGGTGAAGACCTTGGAGTACGGCTTACCCACGATGTTGGCCAGCACATTGAGGCGACCACGGTGGGGCATACCGATGACGACCTCTTCGAGGCCCTGCTCGGCGGCGGAGTCCACGGCGGCATCCAGCAGCGGGATCAGCGACTCGGCACCCTCGAGGGAGAAGCGCTTCTGGCCGATGTACTTGGTCTGCAGGAAGTTCTCGAAGGCCTCTGCGGAGTTCAGGGTCTGCAGGAGGTACTTCTGCTCGGGGTTGGACAGCTTGGGCTGGCCGCCCTCGATCTGCTCCTCGAGCCACTGACGCTCGTCGTGGTCGAGGATGTGGGTGTACTCGGAGCCGACCTTCAGCGTGTAGGCGCGGCGCAGCGTGGCCAGCACCTCGCGGAGGGTCATCTTCTCACGGCCAGCGAATCCGCCGACGTTGAAGCTGCGGTCGTAGTCCCACAAGGTCAGGCCGTGGGTCTCGATCTCCAGGTCGGAGTGGTCGGGGACCGGCAGGCCCGGCTGGGTCCACAGCAGCGGGTCGATGTCAGCGATCAGGTGACCGCGGCTGCGGTAGGCCTCGATGAGCTGCATGACGCGGGTCGACTTGTCGACGCCGATGTTCGGCAGATCCTGGCTCCAGCGCACCGGGGCGTAGGGCACGGCCATGGCGGCGAACAGGTCGTCCCAGAACTCGTCGTTGATCAGCAGGCGGCTGATGTCACGCAGGAACTCGCCGGACTCCGCACCCTGGATGATGCGGTGGTCGTAGGTGGAGGTCATGGTGACGAGCTTGCCGACACCCATGTCAGCCAGGCGGTCCTCGGAGGCACCGGCGAACTCCGCCGGGTAGTCCATGGCGCCGACGCCGACGATGGTGCCCTGTCCGCGGGTCAGGCGCGGCACGGAGTGGCGGGTGCCAATGCCACCGGGGTTGGTGAGCTGGATGGTCACACCGCTGAAGTCGTCCATCGTGAGCTTGCCGATGCGGGCGCGGCTGACGATGTCCTCGTAGGCGTCGACGAAACCGTCGAAGGTGAGGGTCTCGCATTCGCGGATGGCCGCGACGACGAGGTTGCGGGCACCGTTCTTGCTGACCATGTCGATGGCCAGGCCGAGGTTGATGTGCTCGGGGGTGACCTGGACAGGCTTGCCGTCGACGATCTTGTAGTTGTTGTTCATCGAGGGGTGGGCCTGGACGGCCTTGACCATTGCCCAGCCGATGATGTGGGTGAAGCTGATCTTGCCCTTACCGCGGGAGATCAGGTGATCATTGACCATCGCGCGGTTCTCGAACATGAGCTTGGCGGGCATGTCGCGCACGGTGGTCGCCGTGGGGATCTCCAGGGAGATGTCCATGTTCTTGGCGATGGACTTCTGCGCTCCCTTGAGGGGGTGCTCGCCGGCAGTAGGTGCCTCGGCCGGACCCTTGGGTGCCGGGGGAGCCACGCGATCCGGGATCGGGTTAACCGATGCAGAAAGGGACTTCTTCGGGGCCACCGCGCCCTTGGGCTTGGTTGCCTTGGTGGGCTGGGTGCCGCCGGTCTTCTTCGGCTCGGTCTTCGACTCGGACTTGGTCTGTCCGGTCGAAGCCGTAGCGTTGTTGGTCCTCTTGTCGGCGGACGTGCCGTCGTTCTCGGAGGTCGTGGAGCTCGGGGACGTCGTCCCCGATGCGTGGTCAACCTTGTCCGGCCGCTTATTGAAGAGTTCCCGCCATTCCGGATCTACGGACTGGGGGTCTTCCTTGAACTGCTGGTACATCTGGTCGACCAGCCATTCATTTTGGCCGAAATTGGTGCTGTTCACAGCAGGTCCTCGCCTCATTTCATGATGTGGTCAATCTCGACGTTCCACCCTACTACAACACTGGATTTCGTGACCGCGGTGGGGGAGGTATGGAAATTGCCAGTTGAGCGTATGTTTTCAGTAGCTCTCCGAGTTGATTCTAACAGCGCGCCTGTTACCTGGACGAAACCACTTCTGGTGGGCAGGGACGCGCGGCGCAGACTGGGCTAGCATGGTGTCGTTCCGGCAGCCCGACCGCGCGAATCTTGCGCATGCTGCACATCGTTCGGAGGAAGTACCGAGGAGGCGCCCGCCATGGGGTTCTATGAGGATGTTGCTGAGTCGCTGGATGCTGAGGGCATTGAGTCGAGAGTGAATGACGGGACGGTCTTCGTCCCGGTGTCCTCGGATCTCGAGATCCAGTTCGTGGAGATCGAGGAGGGGGTCCCAGCCGGTCTGGTGGCTGCGAACGTCTTCCTGGCTATGGCTGACGTTGCCGAGGACGACGAGGACTTTGAGGCCGCCCTGGTGGGTGTGGTCTTCTCGGTGGAGGAGGCGGTCGCCACCGTCGCCCGCCACATTGCGACCGATCAGGTCGTCGGCGTGATTCGGGATCTGATCGACGGCACGGACTCCCGGATCGTCGATCTGGAGTTTGTTCAGGATCCGGTGGACGCCCTGCGCGTCTCCGCCGAGATTGGGGAGAGCTCGGAGTTGGTGGTCACCCTCGACGGTGAGTCGACCGAGCCGACGGCGCGGGTCGAGTTCATCTCCCTGGGCGACGGGTTCGAAGATCTCATGGACGAGGCCATCGCTGACGTCTGGGACGGCGACTCGGTGGGCGAGGAGTATTCCGAGATGGAGCGCCAGGCCATGTTCCGTGGGTTGGTCAGCAATGTCGCGGAGTTGTCCGAGGAGGTCCTCGACCTCGGTGTGTACACCGACTTCGACCGACTCTTCGACGTCCTCGCCCTGGCGCAGGCCCAGGCTCTGGACTGGGAGGCGCTCCTGGTTCCGCTGGAAACCCTGTGGGAGGAAGACGAGGAAGACGACGAAGACGATGATGAGGACGGTCAGGCCGCGGTGCCGTGATCGGACGCCGGCGCTGCCGCGCGGCCCGGTTCGCCGCTGAGGAGGGCGTGCCACGTCCATTCCATGAGCCCGTCGGTCCGAGCGGGTCCCCCACAGGTCTCCTGTGACACCCAGAGCACGGGGCCGCCGACGAGTGTGCCGGCCTCACCGCTCTCGCCACCGTCGGTCTTGAGCGTCCGGCGAAACAGCGAGTGCACGTCCGTGGTCATGTTCCGGATGGGCGCGGTCAGCTCCGACTTCTCCACCCGGGCGGTCAGGGTGACCAGATGGACGGGCGGCGGCGGTGGGGTCTCCTCCGGTCCGGCTTCCGTGAGCCTGCGCCACATGGTGGTGGAGACCCGGTGGCGGGACATGAACACCTGCGCGGGGCCGGAGGGGAGCGCAATGCGCAGGGACGGGGCCTTCCAGCCGGGGGAGACGCGGATACGGCTGCGCGGGTGGCGCAGGACCGTGGCGCAACGCTCGGCCGCACGGGCCACCGACGGTGTCGGCCTCAGTGCGCTGAGCGGTCGGCGCATCAGCACGTGGATGGATGGTGTGGGCGTGGTGGTGTTCTCCATGCCGGGAACACTACGGCCGGCCGCGGACATGAATCCGCGACCGGCCGCAACTAATCGAACATTCGTTCGAAGTGAGGGGAGGGCTTAGTAGAGCTCCACCGGCGCGACACGCTGGGGGAACACCCGCGGACGGGCACCGGCGATCTCCTCGACAATGCGGATCACCTGGTTGGAGTATCCGTACTCGTTGTCGTACCACACGTAGACGACCAGGTTGCTGCCCTCGGCGATGGTGGCGAGGCCGTCGACGATGCCGGCGTGGGTGGAGCCCACGAAGTCGGTGGAGACGACCTCGGGGGACTTGATGAAGTCGATCTGCTGACGCAGGTTGGAGTGCAGGGCGACCTTGTGGAGGTAGTCGTTGACCTCGTCGCGGGTGGTCTCGGTGTCGAGGTTGAGGTTCAGCACCGCCATCGAGACATCCGGGGTGGGGACGCGGATGGCGTTGCCGGTGAGCTTGCCGCCGAGCTCCGGCAGTGCCTTGGCCACGGCCTTGGCGGCACCGGTCTCGGTGATGACCATGTTCAGCCCCGCAGCGCGCCCGCGCCGGTCACCCTTGTGGAAGTTGTCGATGAGGTTCTGGTCGTTGGTGAACGAGTGCACCGTCTCGACGTGACCGTGGCTGATGCCGTAGCGGTCGTTGATCACCTTGAGTACCGGCGTGATCGCGTTGGTGGTGCAGGACGCGGCGGACAGGATGCGGTCCGAGTCGTCCTCGGTGATGTCGGCGTGGTTGATGCCGTAGACCAGGTTGCGCACGTCGCCCTTGCCGGGAGCGGTCAGCAGGACCTTGGCCACGCCATTGGTCGCGAGGTGCTGGGAGAGCCCCTCGCGGTCGCGCCAGCGGCCGGTGTTGTCGACGAGCACGGCGTTGTCGATGCCGTAGGAGGTGTAGTCCACGGTCGCCGGATCGCTGGAGTAGATGACCTGGATGGGGGTGCCGTTGGCCCAGATGATCTCATTGTCGTGGTCGACCGAGATCGTCCCGTCGAAGGCACCGTGCACGGAGTCGCGACGCAGCAGACTCGCGCGCTTCTCCAGGTCGTCGTCGCCGTTGCGTCGCACGACCATGGCGCGCAGGCGCACGCCGCCGTAGGCGGCTTCGCGGGCAATGAGGATGCGGGCGAGCAGGCGTCCGATGCGTCCGAAGCCGTAGAGGACGACGTCCGTCGGATCCTTCTCGGTGTGGCCACCGACGACCTCGGAAAGCTCCCTCTCGAGGTAGTCGCGCAGCGTCCCGGCGTCCCCGGCCTCGAGCGCAGCCTCGTACCCGGTGGCCAGGCGTCCCAGATCGATCGAGGCGCTGCCGAGGTTCATCTCCACCAGCTCCTGCAGGATCGGCAGGGTGGAGCTCAGCGGCAGCTCACGGTCGGTCACCAGACGTGCATAGCGGTGCGACTTGATCACGTCGACACCGGTCACGTTGATCAGCAGCCGACCGAAGACGGACGTGACGACGTTGTGTTCCCGGTGCAGGCGGGAGAGAAGCGGGAGGATCTGCTCGGCAAGCAGGATGCGCGAGTTCCAGTCGCTCTGGGAATCGGTGGCCGGTGCACTCATGGGTGTGGGAGCTCCTATGGGGCGGTCGTGATGGTCCCCGGTACGGGGGTGAAAGGACACTCTAAAGGTAAGGGAACGGACGCTCGGAGTCCTAGTCGTCCCCGGTCTCATCCCCCCGCTGCGGGGAGCGGGGCTCTGGGGAGGACGCTGAATCGGACGCTACGGCCGCCGCGCGGCGCCGCGTGAGCGGGTATAGCGCGGTCATGGCCAGCAGGAAGATCACGCCCGCCCACAGGGCGGAGTGGTATTCGTCCATCCAGATCATCGTTCCGAAGGTGAGAAGAATCACGCCGATGGCGAAGAACTGGCCCACCGGCCACAGCGGGACCGGGAATGCCGGGGGTGTGCCGTTCTCGTTCTTCACCGCGTTCTTCCCGTACCGGCTTCCGAGGTGGGCGAGCAGGATCATCAGCCACACGAAGACGGTGGCGAAGGTGGCCAGGGCGGCGATGCTCTGGAACATCTCGGCAGCGGTGCTGCTGGCGAGCTGCAGCGCCACGCCGACCAGCAGGACGACCAGCATGACACCGATGGTGGTCACCGGGACGCCCCGGTGGTTCAGGCGGGCGAAGATCCGCGGCGACAGTCCCTGGCGGGCCATGCCGAAGACCACGCGTCCGGCCCCGTAGAGATCGGAGTTGATCGCCGAGAGTGCCGCAGAAACGACCACCACGTTCAGCGCGGCGGCGGCCCATCCGATGCCGAGGTCGCTGAAGATCTGGACGAACGGGGACTCCTCACCGGTGATCTGCCGCCAGGGGATCACCGCCACGATCACCATGATGGCCAGCACATAGAACAGCAGAATGCGCATCGGCACCGTGTTCACGGCCTTGGGGATCGTCTTCTCGTGGTCGGCGGCTTCGCCGGCGGTGACCCCGATGATCTCGGTGCCGCCAAAGGCGAAGAGCACGAGGATCAGGGCGCTGAAGACACCGGTCACGCCATTGGGGAACAGCCCGCCGTCGTTCCAGAGGTTGTCGAATCCGGCGGAGCCGCCGGTGTCGAGGTTGAAGACCAGGATCGCTGCGCCGCCGAGGATCATCGCGACCACGGCCGTGACCTTGATCGAGGTGAACCAGAATTCCAGCTCCCCGTACCAGCGCGCGCTGGCCAGGTTCGCCGCGCCGACGATCAGCAGTGCCACGGACACCCACACCCAGCCTGGAGTGTCGGGGAACCAGAACGTCATGTACACCGTGATGGCCGTGAGGTCGGCCAGGCACACGATGATCATCTCGAAGGCGTACATCCAACCGGTGATGTAGCCGGCCCAGCCGCCGAGGTAGCGGCGGCAGTACTCTGCGAAAGATCCGGGGGCGGGGTCGGCGACAGCCATTTCGCCCAGGGCGCGGAGCATGAAGTAGACCACCGCGCCGCCAAGGAGGTAGACGAACACCACGCCGGGGCCCGCGGCGCCGATGGCGCCGGAGGAACCGTAGAACAGGCCGGTGCCGATCGCGGAGCCCAGTGCGATGAAGTGGATGTGCCGGTGGGTCAGCGTGCGGCGGAGCTGGCGTTCTTGCCGGACGGGGGCGCTTGAGTCACTCACGGACTCACATACTAACCATCGGAGAGTCCTATATCACAGCGTGGGCCGTCCGAATCGCTTTTATGGCGTCGGCCACGTACTGTGAGATCAATGTCTGAAACTGAGAACGTAACCGGCGACGAAAATATGCCGGAAACCTCCCAGTCGTCAGTACCTCAGGAGAATCTGCACGAGGATGCCACCTCCCCGGTCACGGGGTCGTCGGACCTCGGTGACGAAGTGGGCGCAGAGATTCCCGAGAGCACTGTGGACGGGGACGTCACCGAGAAGAACATCCAAACAGAAAACGAGAAGAACGGCTTCGATACCCTCGGCTTGCCGCCGAAGATCCTCGAAGCCGTGGAACGGGTCGGCTTCACGACCCCGTCGCCGATCCAGGCGTCAACCATTCCCACCCTCATGGAGGGTCGGGACGTCGTGGGTCTGGCACAGACCGGTACCGGTAAAACCGCTGCCTTCGCTCTGCCCGCGCTGTCGCGCCTCGATCCCAACCAGCGCACCCCGCAGGTGCTGGTTCTCGCCCCCACGCGAGAGCTCGCCCTGCAGGTCGCTGACTCCTTCGAGACCTTCGCCAAGCAGCTCGGCGGCGTCAGCGTCCTGCCGATCTACGGTGGTGCACCCTACGGTGCCCAGCTGTCCGGCCTGCGCCGTGGCGCCCAGGTCGTCGTCGGCACCCCCGGTCGCGTGATCGACCACCTGGCCAAGGGCAGCCTGGATCTGTCCGGTCTGCGTTTCCTCGTCCTCGACGAGGCCGACGAGATGCTCAACATGGGCTTCCAGGAGGATGTCGAGCGCATCCTGTCCGACACCCCCGACGACCGCCAGGTCGCCCTGTTCTCGGCCACCATGCCGTCGGCGATCCGTCGCCTCTCCAAGCAGTACCTGAACGACGCCGCCGAGATCACGGTGAAGTCCACGCAGCGCACCGCGGAGAACATCGAGCAGGACTACCTGTACGTCACCTACCGCAACAAGCTCAACGCGCTGACCAGCATCCTCGAGGTCACCGACTTCGACGCGATGATCCTCTTCGTCCGCACGAAGAACGACACCGAAGAGGTCGCCGAGAAGCTGCGTGAGCGCGGGTTCGACGCTGCCGCCATCAACGGCGACATCCCGCAGAACCAGCGTGAGCGCACCGTCGACCAGCTCAAGGACGGTCGCCTCGACATCCTCGTGGCCACCGACGTTGCTGCCCGTGGTCTCGACGTGGAGCGCATCACCCACGTCTTCAACTACGACATCCCGCGCGACACCGAGTCCTACGTGCACCGCATCGGCCGTACCGGCCGTGCCGGTCGCCACGGCCGCGCGATCCTCTTCGTCACCCCGCGTGAGGGCCGTCTGCTCAAGAACATCGAGCGGGCCACCAAGTCCAAGCTCAACGAGATCGAGCTGCCGGGCGTCGACCAGGTCAACGAGGCACGCAAGAAGAAGTTCCACGCCTCGATCACCGAGTCGCTCAAGGGCAAGCAGGTCGCGACTTTCCGCGACCTGATCGCCGAGTACGCCACCGAGAACGACGTCGAGCCCACGGAGATCGCCGCGGCACTGGCCGCCAAGCTCCAGGGCAAGGAGCCGTTCCTCATGGAGGAGATCCAGGAGCCGCGCCGCGAGCGCCGTGACCGCAATGATCGTGGAGACCGCGGCGACCGCCGTGACGGTTTCGACGGCCAGACCGGTGTGCACCGCCCGTTCAAGGAGCGCTTCAACAAGCAGGCGCCCACGGTCACCGACCGCAACGGCAAGTCTCTCGCGGTCTACCGCATCGGCGTCGGCCACCGGCAGCGCGTGCGCCCGGGTGCCATTGTTGGTGCCCTGGCCAACGAGGGAAACATGAACTCCCGCGACTTCGGCCGGATCAGCATCTTCTCCGAGCACTCCCTGGTGGAGCTGCCCGCCGACCTGCCGCGCGAGACCTTCGAGTCCCTCGACCAGACCCGGATCTCCGGCAAGCTGATCAACATCGAGCCGGACCCCGGCGCCCCCGCCGGACGCCCCGCGCGCACCCGTCAGGACGGCGACCGTGGTGGCAACCGCGGCGGCGGACGTCCCCGCGGCGACCGCAATGACCGGGGCGATCGTAACGACCGCGGCAACCGCGGCCGGAACGACCGTGGCAACGGCGGCGGACGCTTCGACCGCGACCGCAGCGACCGCGACCGTGGTGACCGCGGAGGACGCGGCAGCTTCCGCGGCAACCGCGGTGGCAAGCGCGACTGACGGTCACTGACGGTCACAGACCGCACACCTGTCGTGCCGTGTCCGCGTCCGCGGCACTGACAGTGAGCTGGTAGTTCAGGCTCACCGCGAGATAGCGCGCGGCATACGCACAGCCGGCTCCCGAGAGGGAGCCGGCTTTTGCCGTCTGGGGGAGCCATTCACCCAGCGTCCCGTCGCTCTTCGCCTGGTTCGCCGCACCGGAGACAGCCAAGAGGTTGAGGTCACGGTCATTGGCGAAGGCCACGCGTGCCGAGCGCTCCCATCCCCATGCCCCGTGGTCCCAGGCCGCTGAGAGCGGCACTACGTGGTCGATCTCCACGTCCCCGGGGGTGAGGGGTTCGCCGGTGTACACGTCGGTGGTCTCACCGGTCGCGACGGCGCAGGAGCCGGTCGTACCGGGGGAGTGGTCGGCGAAGGCGTCCAGGAGGACGAGGTTCCGGGTGCTGCACCCGACCCCGTCGCTGTACTGCTGGGACCACCCGCCGAAATGGTCGCGGGAGTAACCGAGCACGTGGACGCGGCGCGGTACCGTGCGCAGGTCCTCGAGCGCCGCCGCCACCGCCGCGCGGTCGGCGGACGCCGGGGCGTCCTGCGTCCTCCCGGAGGGCACCAGCACGCTGGCGCCCAGCAGGGCACCGGCGAGGAACAGCGGCGGGAACGACGAAACCGGCCGGGGGAGTCTCATGGTGAAGAGAGACTCCCCCGGCCGGTCCGGAGGTTCCCGTCCGGGGCAGATCCGCGCGGGGCGCGGATCAGATCCCGGGGGTCAGGCCTTGGGGTAGATCACTGCTAGAGCTTGCCCTCGGCAGACTCTGCCTCGACCTTGGCACGAGCGGCCTCGAGGTCGACATCGTCGTTGTCGACGGTGAGCTGGGCGAAGCGCAGGGCCTCGTCGAACTCGTCGGTGATCTCCTTGGAGGGGGCCTTGGTGGCCAGGGTGACGGTGACCATCAGGATGATGTTCAGCGCCACGCCCGGGATCATCTCGTACAGGCCGAAGGGCTTGTCCATGACAC
Organism: Corynebacterium sp. AOP40-9SA-29; assembly: GCF_052377405.1. Classification (NCBI taxonomy): domain Bacteria; kingdom Bacillati; phylum Actinomycetota; class Actinomycetes; order Mycobacteriales; family Corynebacteriaceae; genus Corynebacterium; species Corynebacterium sp. AOP40-9SA-29. Next base: position 101,331 of record NZ_JBQSWR010000006.1, read on the forward strand.
CGAACTGCGGCAGGCCACCCCAGATGAAGGCGACCAACGCGCCGGCGATCATACCGGCCGCGGCACCCTGGGCGTTGAGTCGACGCCAGTACAGCGATGCCACGATGACCGGTCCGAAGGCCGCACCGAAGCCAGCCCAGGCGAACTCGACCAGGCCGAGGATCGCCGAATCCGGATCCAGGGCGATGAGCGCGGCGATGATCGCCACGATGACGACCATGGCACGCGACAGGTTCTTCAGCAGCGTATCGGAGGCGTTCTTGTTGATCATGCCCGCGTAGATGTCCTCCACCAGAGCGGAGGCGACCACGAGCAGCTGCGAGGAGACCGTGGACATGATCGCGGCCAGCACGGCGGTGAGGATCAGGCCGGCGACCAGCGGGTGGAAGAGCACCTTGGCCATGTCCAGGAAGTTGGTCTCGTAGTTCGCCGTGTCAGAGAACATGGCCTCCGAGGTCTGGGCGAAGAAGACCGGGGCGGTCATGGCGATGAACACCGCGCCGATGAGGCACAGGAACATCCAGCTGACACCCCAGCGACGGCCGGCGACGGCGTCGGACGGCTTACGCATGGCCATGAAGCGCACCACGATGTGGGGCTGGCCGAAGTAGCCGAGTCCCCAGGCGAGGTTCGAGATGATGATGATGAACGCGGCCCAGGTGGTCGTGTCATTGAACTGGAACAGGTTGTAGAAGTTCGAGTTCGCACCGACGGCGTTCGCCGCGTTGTCGGCCATGGAACCGTAGTCGTTGTCGAGCTGGTAGGTGAAGATGTCGCCCGGGTTGTCCAGCGAGATGATCGCGAACACCGGCACCAGGATCAGCGCCAGGAACATCATCGAGCCCTGGACCACGTCGGTGTAGGACACCGCGAGGAAGCCACCAACGAAGGTGTAGACCACGGTGACGGCGCCGATGATGGCCAGGCCGGTGAGGTAGTCACCGTCGAAGCTGGACTGGAAGTAACGGCCACCGGCGACCATGCCGGAGGACACGTAGAAGACGAAGAACACCAGGATGATGATGCCGGCGACGACACGCAGCGTGTGGCTGTTGTCGCGCAGACGGTTCTCGAAGAACGACGGGACGGTGATCGAGTTATTCGACACCTCGGTGTAACTACGCAGCCGGGGCGCGACCAGTTTCCAGTTCAGCCAGCAACCGATCAGCAGCCCGACGCCCATCCAGATTTCGGAGAAACCTGACATGAACAGTGCGCCGGGCAGGCCCATCAGCAGCCAGCCGGACATGTCGGATGCGCCGGCGGACAGTGCGGCGACGAACGGGTGGAGGCCGCGGCCTCCGACCATGTAGTCCTCGTACTTGTCTGTCTTGGTGAAACTCCAGACTCCGATGCCGAGCATCACAGCTAGATAGATCACCATGGCGATAATGAACCAGGTTTGTTCACTCACCGTTGGCCTCCTCAAGTAGGTGGTAGCGGTTGATCGTTCAGAATTAGCAGTCGCCACCCCACTGGGTGGGGAGGCGGCACCCCATCAGGGTTCCATGTCCGCACCTCGATATCCAGCCAGACAGCCAAATTATCCGAATGTTCTCGCCAGGTTTCTGCCAGGATCGACTCGGTGGACCCGATGTTCGACTGTTTGGGTGCACGCGTGGATTCCAAGTCCGGGCCCCGTGGTACACAAGGGGAGTGACTGACTACCAGGTTCATCTCCTCTGGCTGAACGGCCAGGGCCTCCACGTCTGGGCGGAACGTGTCGAGGGGCACGCTGCCGTTGTCGACGCGTCCGACATCGTCGAGGGGGCGCTGCCCGATCCGCTGTACGAGTTGATGACGGCCCGCCCGCTGCGCCGCCGGGACGCGGTGCAGGTCGCGACGCCGAAGGGCAAGGTGCTGGCGCTCGACCTGCCCACCCAGGGTTACACACCCGAACAGGCCTTGAGCGTGCTCGGCGGACTGTCCCGCTATCTGCGGTCGACGGGCTCGACGGGCTCGGCGGGGTCGGTGGAGGGGCTGAGCCCGGAGTCGTTGTGGCTCGTCCGCCTCTACGAGCTCCTCCTGGAGGCGGTCCATGCCGGTCGGGTGATGACGAAGATGCAGTTTGCCGACGGTCACTGGTTCCCCACCTGGTGTCTGTCGACCAGCGGCGACCACAATCCGGTGGTCCGCGAGTTCCAGGCGAGTGCTCCGGCGGTGCTCACCCTCAATGGGGGGCCGGACGTGCTGCTGCGCGCCGCCGATGAGCTGGTGCACTGGATGTGCGTGCGGCTGTTGGAAGACCGGATGGAATTGGTCGGGGGAGTCCCGGAGAACCATTTCCTCCACGCATTGGTCACGGGGGAGGCCGACAAGCGAGCCAACTCCGGGATCGCGGAGTTGTTGAATACCTGGCGGGCCTCGGCGCGTGAGGCGTCCACCCGACTGGTGCTGTCCCTGGAGGAGCCGGACAGCCTGGCCAACTCGGTGGGGCCGGGCCGTGACAAGGTCGCAGGGAGCGAGGCCGGGCAGTGCTGGCGGGTGGAGGTCAGGTTGTCCGTGGACGACGGACCCGCCCAACCGATCAAGGCCGCCGAGGCCACCGGATCGGTACGGCAGACATTGCGCACCGGGCTCGACCAGGCGTATCGGGCCTGGCCGGAGTTGCGGGAGTACACCGCGGCTGCCGAGGCATGGCTGCGCACCAAACTGTGGTTCCCGCCCTCGGAGTCGCTGACCGGACGGCCGGAGAAAGACCGTGCCGTCTACCTGGCGCTGGACACCTCCCAGGTGGAAAGGCTGCTGGGGGAGGGTGTCCAGGCTCTGTCCGCCAACGGCATCGAGGTGCTCGTGCCAAGAGCATGGTCGCGGGTGCGTCCGGATGTGCGGGTGAAGGTCACCCCGGTCGGTCAGGGCCCCGGTTCGGGGAAGATGGGGCTGGACCAGGTGCTGTCCTTCGACTGGTCGATCGCCGTCGACGGGGAGGAGCTCAGCGCCGAGACGATGGAGGAGCTGATGAACAGCGCCTCGTCGATGGTGGAGCTCCATGGCCGCTACGTCCGGCTGGACACTAACTCCCTGAACGCCGCGCGCAACTACTTCGCCCGGCTGCGGGACGCGGCGGCGGAGGCTGCGTCCGGCGCTGCGTCCGGGGACGGGGAGCAGGACGCACAGCTCACCCTCGTCGACCTCGTCGACGCGGAGCTGGACTCCCTGGCCGAGGGTGGCCCGGGCATGGAGGAGATCACGGTCGACGCGGAAGGCTGGCTCGACCGGCTCGTCCGCTCCTTCTTCCCGAATCCGTGGAAGGACGAGGGCCGCCCTGCTCTGGCCCCACCCGAGCTCGTCGACGTGCCGGCGATGGTGCAGACGACGCTGCGCGACCACCAACGCCGTGGCCTCAACTGGCTGGTGTGGATGTTCCGGCACCGCATCGGTGCCATCCTCGCCGACGATATGGGACTGGGCAAGACCCTGCAGGTCCTGAGCCTGTTGGCCTGGGAGCGTGAGGCGGGCGAAGCCGAAGGGCCGACGTTGGTCATCGCGCCGACCTCGGTGCTCGACACCTGGCGCGCGGAGGTGGAGCGCCACGTCCCGGGACTGTCGGTGCTGGTCGATCACGGTTCCCGGAAGGTCGCCGAGAAGGACTTCGTGGAGCGCGCCACGTCCAATGACATCGTGCTCACGACCTACGGCACCGTGGCACGCAATGCCGCCCGCTATGGTCTGTTGACCTGGGGTCGGGTCGTCGCCGATGAGGCGCAGAACATCAAGAACCCCGGTACCGCGCAGAGCCGGGCGGTGGGCCTGATCCCCGCCGGCCACCGGCTGGCATTGACCGGTACCCCGGTGGAGAACCGCCTTTCCGAGCTGCATTCGATCCTCAACTTTTGCAACCCGGGGATTCTGGGCAGTGCCCAGGCCTTCCAGAACCGGTTGGCGATGCCAGCGGAGAAGGGCGAGAACGACGACAGCCGCGATCAGTTGCGCAGGCTGGTGGAACCTTTCATCCTGCGACGGGTGAAGGACGATGCGGCGGTGGGGCTGAACCTCCCGGACAAGCACGAGATCATTGACCAGGTGCCGCTGACCGAGGAACAGGCGGCCCTCTACGAGGCGTACACCTCGAGCCTGGAGCGTCGGATCGCCGAGGCGAAGGGCAAGGGTCGCAGCGGGATCATCCTCGGTGCGCTGGTGCGCATCAAGCAGATCTGCAACCACCCAGCCCACTTCACCGGCGACGGGTCCGGGTTGATGAAGAACGGTCGGCACCGGTCGAAGAAGGTCGAGCGACTGTTTGAGATCGTCGAGGAAGCATTGGCCAGCGACCGGAAAGTGCTGGTGTTCACCCAGTTCCCGTCCTTCGGCGCGATGCTGGCCCCAGAGTTGCAGCGCAACTTCGCTGCTCTCGCCGACGGCGGTGTCCCGGTGCTGCACGGGGGGCTCAGCCGTGGTGAGCGCACGAGGATGGTCGACGCTTTCCAGTCTGACGACGGGCCGAAGGTGATGATCCTGTCCACCAGGGCGGGCGGAACCGGCATCACGCTGACCCACGCCAGCGTGGTGGTGCACATCGACCGGTGGTGGAATCCGGCGGTCGAGGACCAGGCCACGGACCGGGCTTACCGTATCGGACAGGGACGTGAGGTCACCGTTCACAAGCTCGTCTCCGTCGGTACCCTGGATGAACGCATCAACGACATCCTCAGTTCGAAACGGGAGCTGGCAGGAGACATCGTCACCACCGGTGAGGGGTGGATTGCGAAGTTGGATGACGGCGACCTCGCCGAGCTCTGGATGCTGAGGCGTTCCACGGTGGACAGGACGTCCGCCGGCAGCGACCGGGCGGAGCCCGCCACCCGCCGACGGGCCGACGACAGCGAAGGGAACGGGGAGAACAATGAGTGACCGCTGGGACGAACGTCGCAAGGCCCGGGCGAGGATCGGCATCCCGCAGCCCGAATGGGGCGACAACGTGGTGTCCGCGGACTTCAGTCGCGGCCGTAAGACCGCGAAGAAGCCGGGACGCTCGGGGCAGACGGGGGCGACGTCACCGGTGAAGCGTACTGACGAGTCGGCTGCTGCCTCGGCAGGTACCTCGGCCGCGCATACCAAGGATGCGGAGCAACCCCGGAGCACGAAGGACGGGTGGGCTGCCGAGGAGATCATGCGTACCGCCACCGCTCAGGCCGACGCGGCTCGACTGTCGCGTGGACGAACCTACTTCCGTGGTGGCCACGCCTCACGCCTCGACTACGAGCTTGGCCGAGTCGACGCCCTGGTCAGCGGTACCCAGCTGGAACCTTTCGAGGTACAGATCCGGTGGCGCCCGCTGACCCAGCGGCAGATCGACTTCGTCATCGGCGAGTGTGGCGACCAGCCCGACAACGTCCGTCGTCTGCTGGCGGGTATGCGCCCGACGTCCACCGTGGCCAGCGTGCTCTTCGGCGTCGAGCACTATATGGACTCGTTCTGTACCTGCCCCGATCTCGCAGAGTTCTGCAAACACCGGGTCTGCGTCGCGTATGCCCTCGCCGCCCGGTTCGCCAAGGATCCCAGGGAGTTCCTTGCCTGGCGCGGTATCGACGTGGAGGAGTTGCTGGCAGCCACCGGTGGATCACTTGGCTCCCCGAACGGTTGGCCGGAAGAGACCGGCGGCAGAGAAGACGGGCCAGAAGCTGGCGTGGGGGCCACCGGTACAGGAGTGTCCGGGCGTGTCGAACGCAGTGGAGACGGCGAAGGCGACGGCGAAGCAGGCGATCAAGCAGGTGAGTCAGCAGGTGAGGCCACCGCTGAGCAGCCCGAAGACACCACGACGTACTCCCCGACGGAGTTCTGGGGTGACCCAGATGCCCTCCCGTCCTGGGGCTCGCTGGACATGGAGATCGGTCTCGACCTGGGGGATACGCAGGCCAGGGACAGGGCATTACGAAAGTTCAGCTGGAACAACGCCGACCAGCTCCGCGTCCTCGACACATTGACCCGGTGCTATGAGGCGCTTACGGCGCTGGATGATCCCAGCGAGCCCTATGGGCAGGACGGTCCGCGCGGTGCCGATGGTCGGGTGTTCGAACGCGAACCGTGGATGTCCGGGCCGGATGATAGAAGTGGGAACCATGACTGAGACAGCGGCGCTACCCGTGAACTTGCCCCCTCTACCGGAGGATGGCGTGTTCCGGTTCATGCACACCTCCGACTGGCAGCTGGGCATGGACCGGTGGTTCCTGGGTGATGAGGCGGGGCCTCGCTACCGTGAGGCCCGCCTCGCCGCGGTGGAACGGCTGCTCACCACCGCTGGCGAGCGGGGCTGTGGTGCCGTCGTCGTCGCCGGAGACGTCTTCGACGACAACCTCGTCGACCCGGTCACGTGGCGCCGAGCAGTGGACATCCTGAGGCGCAGCCCGGTGCCGGTGTTCCTGCTGCCGGGTAATCATGACCCCTATGATGCGGCCAGTGTCTACCGGTCCCGGGAGTTCGACGACCTGGCACCGACCGTTCAGGTGCTCACCGACTCTCGTCCGCGCACTGTCGCCCACAGCGCTGTGCCCGCCGAGATCCTCGGAGCACCCTTATTGTCGAAGTACATGAGCACCGACCCGGTGGCCGCGGCGCTGACAGGGTCGGTGTCTGACGACACGGGTGACGACACGGCTGGCGATACGGGCGACGACAGCGCGCCGGGGAGGCAGCCGGGTGGGGTGCGGATCCTCGTCGGGCATGGTGCCACCCAGTCACGGACCTCAGGCGGCGATCCCGCGGTCATCGACGTCGCTGCTGCCGCAGAGGCATGCCGCGAGGGGATCATCAATTTCCTCGCCCTGGGTGACACCCACTCGGTCGGGTGTCTGCACCCGGACGGGACCGTCTGGTACTCCGGCAGCCCTGAGGTAACCGACTTCCGTGAGGAAGACGGCGGCGGCGAAGGCCGCTCGGGCTATGCGCTGATCGTCGACGTTGCCCCAGATGTTGCCGCAGACGCCGGCCGGGCCGCGTCCACGATCGGGGTCGAAGAGATCTCAACCGGGCGCTGGCGGTTCCAGGCGTTGTCTGCCCACATCAACGGTCCGCAGGATGTCGAGGAGTGGATCGCCAGGCTCGAGGAGATGACGGAGAAGCGCACCACCGTGGTGAAGTACGCGCTGACCGGCAGCGTCGACCTGGCCACCGCGGCGGTGCTCGACGAGGAGATGGAACGGGTTCGCCCGGCGTTCGCTGCACTGTATGAACGTCAACGGTTGATGGACCTGCACGTCGTCCCCGGTGATGAGGAGCTCGCCGGCGCGGATTGGCCAGGGGTCGTTGGTGTGGCAGCGAGGGAACTCGCCGACCGCGGTGCCCACGAGGACGAGACCGCCCAAGATGCGCTTCGCTTGCTCTACCGACTCAGCGCACAGAAGGGGAACTAGGAAGACGATGCTGAATATCAGGTCACTGACCCTGTCACATGTGGCGGGAGTCGAGTACGCCCATCTGGAGTTCCCGGACAACGGGGTACTCGTGGTCCACGGCCCCAATGAGGTGGGCAAGTCCACCCTGCTGCGCGCAATCCGGCTGCTGCTCGACGACACCCCCACTAGTTCACGTAAGCGGGAGGTCAAGGCGCTCAAAGACGTGGGCGTGGATGAGCCGACCACGATCAGTGCGCAGATGGTGGTCGGGGACATGGAGTTGCATCTCACCAAGGCCTACAACAAGGGAACCGGACGGTGCGAACTGCAGGTGAGTTCGCCGCGTGCCGAGAGCCTGACCGGACGGGAGGCCTCCGATCGCTTCGCCGAGATCCTGCGTGGTGAGGTCGACACCGACCTGTTGGACGCACTCACCGTGGAGCAGGGGGCGAGTCTCGACCAGCTGGCCGCCGCCGGGCTCGGCCCGCTGGAGCGGGCCCTGGCCGAGGACACCGGCGTACAGGTCACCGCAGCGGGGGAGCAGGGTGACATCGGTGCGGCTTCGACCCTGGTTGAACGCATCGCCGCTGAACGGTCCCGTTACTTCACTCCGAGCGGGAGAGCGTCGAAGGAGCTCAAAGCAGCGGACGACGAGCTGGCGGTAGCACTGGAGGAGCACGGCACCGCCGAGCACGCCTACGACCAGGCGCAGAAGCTGATCACCGAGCTCGAGCGCCTGCGCACAGAGAAAGACGAGATCGCACGGCAGGAACCGACGGCACGTGCGGAGGCGCAGTCCACCGCCGCCGATCTGGAGAAGGGGCGCGAGCGTCAGCGCCGGATCGACGAGCACAGCCTTGCCGTGACCAGGGCGAACCAGGAATTGGACCTGGCCGAGCAGCGCCTCCAGGTTCGTGAGGACCGGGTGACGGAACTGACTGAGGCGACCACGGTCCGCGATGCCGCCGCCGAGGCAGTGACCGCGGCGACCGAGGCCGCCGATGGCGAACGACAACGGGAAACAGAGCTCAGAGAATCCCTGGCCGAACATCGACGGCGTGCCCGCACCCTCTCCGCCTACGGCAGGTACCTCAGTGCCAGCGAGCGTCGTGAGGAGGTGGCAAAAACCCGTCAGGCACTAGCGGAACAGCAGGAGAAGGCTGAGGACGTCTCCCGGAAGATCGAGGAGACCCGTAAGAACCTCGCCGACAACCCCGTCACACCGGAATTGGAGTCGACGGTCAGGCAGGCGGAGGCCGAGCGCCGCCGGGCGCTCGGTATCCGGGATGCCTCGGCCACACTCGTCGAGGTCAGTGGACCTGTGGGTACGCAATTTCGGGTGGACGGCAGCGACCGAGAACTCGCCGAGGTTCCCGAAAGCCTGCGGGTCACCTCCCCGCGGGAACTGGAATTTGGCGATGTCACGGTCAACGTCACCCCGGCCCGGGGAAAGGACGGATCGGTTGATGCCGGAGACCTCGACGCCGATGTAGAGAGGGCGGAGGCAGCCCTCCGTGCCGCTCTGGCCGAGGCAGGGGTCACGAACCTCGAGGACGTGGCAGACCGGGCCGAGGCCAGGCGGGTGCTCCAGGAGTCGCTCGGGGAACTGCGGATCACCCTGAGCCAGGCGACCGGTGGCCTGTCGCTGGAGGAACTTCGTCAGAAGACCGAGGAGAACGACCGGGACTATCGCACCGCGGATGCCGCGGTCTCCACGGCCCACGACCTCATCTCCGAGGAGGACCCCGATGGGGTGGTGACCTTGCCCGAGGGCAGCGCCACCGATGCAATCCTTCGGCAGGTCGACGAGGCCGAGGCGCAGGCGGAGAAGACCAGGGAGGATCTCGACACCCTGGCACGCACCGGGGCTGTCGCCGTCCTGACCAGCCGGGTCGAGGAGCGCGACCGCGCCGAGGCCCGGGTGACCACCATCGGCTCCGCGCTGGAGAAGATGCGCGCCGAGGTCGGTGACGACCACCTGCGCGAGCAGGTGACTCTCGCCCATCAAGGTGTCGACACGGCACAGGGGGAGTTGGACGCCCTGCTCGCGGAGACCGACCACAGCGCCGGCGACCTCGACACGCTCGAAGGCCTCGCCGAAGGTGCCCAGTCACGGGTCACGAAACTGCGTGACCGGGCCGACCGCATCGGCCACGAGATCTCCGGGGCCAATGGCGCACTCGGCGAACACAGCGGCGTCGCCGAACGCCTGGAGGTAGCCACCTCCAGGCTGGAACGTGCCCGTCGGACCCAGGACCGGGTGAACCGACAGGCCCAGGCCGCCGATGCGCTCCACCAGGCGGTGCAGGCCGCGCGCGACGATGCCCGGCGTCGCTACGAGGCCCCGTACCGGGCTTCGGTAGAGAAACTCGCCCGCACCCTCTACGGGCGGGCGGTCACCATCGAGTTCGACGAGGACCTGCGCATCTCGCGCCGGGTGCTGGACTCCACGGCCCTCGATGCTGCACAGTTGTCCGGCGGTGCCAGGGAGCAGTTGTCGATTCTGTCCCGCCTTGCCGTCGCTGACATCGTGGGCAAGGGGGAGGGCGTACCGGTGGTCATCGACGATGCACTCGGCTTCGCCGACTCCGCGCGGGTGCAGCGCATGAACGTGGTGCTGTCTCAGCTCGGCAGGACCAACCAGATCATCGTGCTCACCTGTGACCCCGCCCGGTTCGACAGTGTGCCCGGGGCCACGGTGACCTCCATGGCGGAGCTCCAGGGCTGACGCGAAAAGCGGCCTGACCACTATCAATGATAGTGATCAGGCCGCATAGCGAGTGCCCCCGAGACGATTCGAACGTCCGACCGCTGGTACCGGAAACCAGTGCTCTATCCCCTGAGCTACGGAGGCAATGCGGCTACTATAGCACCGCCGATCCGCGCCACCGCAAAACCCCCGGACGGGACGCGATTCACGGACGCAACCCCCGGACTTGTTACTCTCGTGGGTTGTGACTCCAGCTGAACTCGCCTCCATCATTACCGAGACCACCCGCACTGTCCTGGCGGACCATGATCTCGACCCCGCCGTCGTGCCTGAACTGGCCACCGTCGAACGTCCCCGTAACCCGGAGCACGGCGACTACGCCACCAACATCGCACTGCAGACCGCGAAGAAGGCAGGCACCAACCCGCGCGAGCTCGGTACCTGGCTCGCCGAGGCGCTCGCAACAGTTGACGGGGTGGACGAGGCTTCCATCGCCGGCCCCGGCTTCATCAACATCCGGCTCGCCGCCGACGCCCAGGGCAAGCTCGTCGCCGACATCATCACCGCCGGCGACTCCTACGGCACCGGCGACGACTACGCCGAGCAGCGCATCAACCTCGAGTTCGTCTCCGCCAACCCCACCGGCCCCATCCACCTGGGTGGTACCCGCTGGGCGGCAGTCGGCGACTCCCTGGGCCGCATCCTCGCCGCCCGCGGTGCTGCGGTGACTCGCGAGTACTACTTCAATGACCACGGCACCCAGATCGACCGGTTTGCCCGGTCGCTGGTCGCCTCGGCGAAGAACGAGAAGGCCCCCGAGGACGGTTACGGCGGAGAGTACATCGCCGATATCGCCAACCAGGTCATCGAGGCCACCCCGGACTGGGCGGACAACGACGACGCCGCCATCCAGGAGATCTTCCGCTCCCAGGGCGTGGAGCTGATGTTCGCGCACATCAAGCGCACCCTCGCCGAGTTCGGCACCGAGTTCGACGTGTACTTCCACGAGAACGCCCTGTTCGAGTCCGGTGCGGTGGACAAGGCCATCGCCACCCTGAAGGACAACGGCAACCTCTACGAGGCCGAGGGTGCCTGGTGGCTGCGGTCCTCCGAGTTCGGTGACGACAAGGACCGCGTGGTCATCAAGTCCGACGGCAACGCCGCCTACATCGCCGGCGACATCGCCTACATCGCCGACAAGATCGACCGCGGCCACAACCTGTGCATCTACATGCTCGGCGCCGATCACCACGGCTACATCGCCCGGCTCAAGGCCGCGGCCTCGGCTCTGGGCTATGACTCCGACCAGGTCGAGGTCCTCATCGGCCAGATGGTCAACCTGGTGCAGGACGGCAAGGCCGTGCGCATGTCCAAGCGCGCCGGCACCGTGATCACCCTCGATGACCTCGTCGAGGCGATCGGCGTGGACGCCGCCCGCTATGCGCTGATCCGCACCTCGGTGGACTCCTCCCTGGACATCGACATGAGCCTGTGGGCCAGCGAGACCAGCGACAACCCGGTCTACTACGTGCAGTACGGTCACGCGCGCCTGTGCTCGCTGCAGCGCAAGGCCACCTCGTTGGGTGTGGAGGTCCCCGAGGACCTCTCCACGCTGGACTTCTCACTGCTCGACCACGACCGCGAGGGGGATCTGATCCGCACGCTGGGCGAATTCCCGGGTGTGGTCGCCACGGCCGCCGAGCTGCGCGAGCCGCACCGCATCGCCCGGTACGCCGAGCACCTCGCCGGCACCTTCCACCGTTTCTACGACTCCTGCCAGGTCCTGCCGAAGTCGGACGAGCCCAATGGTGCCGACACCGCCGCGATCTTCCTGGCCCGTCTGGCTCTGGCCGATGCCACCCGACGTGTACTCGCCAACGCCCTGGGCCTGCTCGGGGTTTCCGCACCGGAGAGGATGTGACCTTCCACCATGGATCCTGACGTCCACCTGCCCCAGATCCCGCTGCGCAAGCGCACCGAGACTCTCGAGGACTTCAACAAGATTCCCGCGCACGTCTTCCCGATGTCTTCGGGACGTACCAGCGAAGGCGAGCTGGTCATCGCCGGCAACCGCGTCACCGACCTCGCCGAGCGCCACGGCACCGCCCAGTTCGTGATGGACGAGGCCGACTTCCGTGCGCGCTGCCGTCGTCTCGCCGTCGCCTTCGGCGGGGGAGAACGGGTGCACTACGCGTCCAAGGCATTCCTGTCGCGCACCGTGTGCCGCTGGATCGACGAGGAGGGCCTGGCGCTCGACGTGGCCAGCCACGGCGAGCTCGCCGTCGCCCTGGCCGCCGGTTTCCCGCCGGAGCGCATCACCGTGCACGGCAACAACAAGAACCGGGAGTTCATCACCGCCGCCGTGCGCGCCGGTGTGGAGCTCCTCGTGATCGACTCGGTCATCGAGATCGAGCGTGTCGCCGAGATCGCCGGTCAGGAGGGACGTCGTCAGGACGTCCTGGTGCGCGTGAAGCCCGGCGTGCACGCCGACACCCACGAGTTCATCGCCACCAGCCACGAGGACCAGAAGTTCGGCTTCTCGCTGGCCTCCGGCTCGGCCGAGGACGCCTGCATGACCTGCCTGTCCACCGAGGGGCTGCGCCTGCGCGGGCTGCACTGCCACGTCGGTTCGCAGGTCTTCGACGCCGACGGTTTCGCCCTGGCCGCCGACCGCCTGCTGGGCCTGTGGGTCCGCCTCGTCAGCGGCGAGTCCACGCACGACGTTAGTGCCCTCGACGTGCTCGACCTCGGCGGCGGCTACGGCATCGCCTACACCCCCGACCAGGAGGCCCTCGACGTCGAGGCCGTCGCCGGCGATCTGCTGGAGCGGGTCGCGGCGAAGGCCGCGTCCTACGGGGTCGCCGCGCCGGTGGTCAACGTGGAGCCGGGCCGCGCGGTCGTCGGTCCCTCGACCGTCACGCTCTACCGGGTCGGCACCGTCAAGGACGTGCACACCTCCGACGACACCGTGCGCCGCTACATCTCCGTGGACGGCGGCATGAGCGACAACATCCGCCCCGCCCTCTACCAGGCGGAGTACGACTGCCGTCTGGCCAACCGCGAGGCCAGCGGCGAGCTGGTAGCCACCCGCGTGGTCGGCAGCCACTGCGAGTCCGGTGACATCCTGGTCAACGACACCCTCATGCCGGACGACATCGTCCCCGGCGACCTGCTCGCCATCCCGGCGACGGGGGCGTACTGCTACATGATGTCCTCGCGCTACAACATGATGACCCGGCCCCCGGTGGTCGTCGTCTCCGACGGGGAGTCCCGGGAGATGATCCGCAGGGAGACAGTGGCGGACGTCATGGCACTCGAGAATTTCTGATGGTTTATCATCAGGAAAACGAATCTTCACGCGGGGCAACCCCACACGACACAACAACGGGAGAGTAATGGCTGATCAGGCTGACAACAATGCCGCGCCCACCGTCGGCGTAGCGCTGCTGGGCATGGGTACCGTGGGTACCGAGGTGCTCCGTATCCTCGAGGACAACGCGGCGGACTTCACCGCACGCATCGGCGGGCCGATCGAGGTCCGCGGCATCGCGGTCTCCGACCTCTCCAAGCCGCGCCCGGGCGTGCCCTCCGAGCTGCTGACCGACGACGCCTTCGGCCTGGTCGGCCGCGAGGACATCGACCTGGTCATCGAGGTCATCGGCGGTATCGACTACCCGCGCACCGTGGTGCTCGCCGCCCTGCGCGCCGGCAAGTCCGTGGTCACGGCGAACAAGGCGCTGGTCGCCGCGCACGCCGATGAACTCTCCGAGGCCGCCGACTCTTCCGGCGCCGACCTGTTCTTCGAGGCCGCCGTGGCTGCGGCCATCCCGGTGGTTGGCCCGCTGCGTCGCTCCCTGGCCGGTGACAAGGTCAACCAGGTCATGGGCATCGTCAACGGCACCACGAACTTCATCCTCGACGCGATGTACAAGCGCGGCGCGTCCTACGACGAGATGCTCGCCGAGGCCACCGCACTGGGCTACGCCGAGGCCGACCCCTCTGCCGACGTCGACGGCTACGACGCGGCGTCGAAGGCCGCCATCCTCGCGTCGCTGGCCTTCCACTCGCCGGTCAGCATCGACGATGTGCACATCGAGGGCATCCGCTCGATCAGCGTCGACGACATCGCCGCCGCCAAGGCCGCCGACTGCACCATCAAGCTGCTGGGCATCTGCGAGCGTCTCGTCGACGCCAACGGTGAGGAGTCGATCTCCGCGCGCGTGTACCCCGCGCTGATCCCGCTGGACCACCCGCTGTCCAGCGTGGGCGACTCCTTCAACGCCATCTTCGTCGTCGCCGAGTACGCAGGACGCCTCATGTTCTACGGCAATGGCGCCGGTGGCGCGCCCACCGCCTCCGCGGTGCTCGGCGACGTGGTCGCCGCCGCACGCAATATCGTGCACGGCGGACGTGCGCCGGGCATGTCCACCTACGCCAACCTGCCGGTCGGCGACTTCGGCTCGGTGCGTACCCGCTACCACGTGGACATGGTCGTCGAGGACCGTCCCGGGGTGCTGGCCGAGGTGTCCTCCACCTTCTCCGTGCAGGGCGTCTCGCTCAAGACCGTGCGTCAGGAGGAGGCCGGTGACGACGGGGCCCGCCTGGTCGTCATCACCCACCACGCCGCCGAGAGCGACCTGGAGTCCACCGTGGACAACCTCAAGAACCTCGACGCCGTGAAGGCAGTCAACAGCGTGATCCGAATGGAAGGCAACTGATGACCGACAACCGCACCCCGGTGCTCCACCACTGGACCGGCCTGATCAACGAGTACCGCGACTGGATGCCCTTCGCCGCGGACTGGGAGCCGGTCACCCTCAACGAGGGTGGGACCCCGCTGATCCGGGCGAACCACATCTCCGAGGTCACCGGGTGCGATGTGTGGCTGAAGGTCGAGGGCGCCAACCCCACCGGTTCCTTCAAGGACCGCGGCATGACCGTGGCGGTCACCGACGCCGTGCACGCCGGCAAGAAGGTGCTGATGTGCGCCTCCACCGGCAACACCTCGGCTTCCGCTGCGGCCTACGCCGCACGTGCCGGCATCGCCTCCGCCGTGCTGATCCCCGAGGGCAAGATCGCCCAGGGCAAGCTGTCGCAGGCCGTGATGCACGGTGCGAAGATCATCCAGGTGCGTGGCAACTTCGACGACTGCCTCGAGCTCGTGCGTAAGACCACCACCGACTTCCCGGAGATCGCCCTGGTCAACTCGGTCAACCCGATGCGTATCGAGGGCCAGAAGACCGCTGCTTTCGAGATCGTCGACGCCCTGGGCGACGCCCCCGACATCCACGCCCTGCCGGTCGGCAACGCCGGCAATATCACCGCCTACTGGAAGGGCTACTCGCAGTACGCCGAGGCCGGTCTGTCCACGAAGCGTCCGGTGATGCTCGGTGTGCAGGCTGCAGGGGCGGCACCCCTGGTCAGCGGTGAGCCGGTGCTCGAGCCGGAGACCGTGGCCACCGCCATCCGTATCGGCAACCCGGCGTCCTGGCACCAGGCCGTCGCTGCGAAGGAGGAGTCCGGCGGATCCTTCCGTGCCGCCACCGACGAGAAGATCCTCGAGGCCTACCGCCTGATCGCCGCCCGTGAGGGAGTGTTCGTCGAGCCAGCGTCCGCCTCCTCGGTGGCCGGCCTGCTCGCCGCCCACGCCGAGGGATCGATCGAGCCGGGTCAGCGCATTGTCTGCACCGTGACCGGTCACGGTCTGAAGGATCCGACGACCGCGCTCAGCGAAATGCCGGAGCCCACTCCGATCGACGTGGACACCAACGCCGTGGCAGAGGCACTGGAACTCGCATGACCGAGCGCACGCTTGCCGCCGGACGTCGGGTGACGGTCACGGTGCCGGCCTCCACGGCGAACCTCGGTCCGGGTTTCGACACCCTTGGCTTGGCCGTGGGCCTGTACGACACCGTCGAGGTGGAGTCCACCGACGCCGGCCTGGACATCTCCGTGCACGGGCAGGGCGAGGGGGAGGTCCCCCTCGACGAGCGTCACCTGGTGGTCCGCGCCCTGCGCTCGGGCCTGCGTGAGGCGGGCGTGAGCGTGGGCGGGCTGCGCATCGTCTGCCACAACAACATCCCGCACTCGCGCGGACTCGGCTCCTCGGCTGCGGCCGCCGTTGCCGGGGTTGCTGCCGCCAGCGCCCTGGCCGGCGGCGAATACGCCACCGGTGCGCTGGACGACGACACGCTGATCCAGCTGTCCTCCGCGTTTGAGGGTCACCCGGATAACGCCGCGGCCTGCGTGCTCGGCGGGGGAGTGGTGTCCTGGACGAACATCCCCGTGGACGGTCGTAGCGCCCCGGAGTACCATGCCGTCGCCGTGCCGGTGCACCCGGACATCACCGCGACCGCGCTGATCCCGGATTTCCACGCCTCCACCGAGGCGGTGCGCCGCGTGCTGCCCAGTGACGTCTCGCATCAGGACGCCCGCTTCAATGTGTCGCGTGCGGCACTGCTGCCGCTGGCGCTGAGTTCGCATCCCGACCTGCTGTGGGAGGCCACTCGCGATCGGCTGCACCAGCCTTACCGGGCCGAGGTGCTGCCGGTGACCACCGAGTGGGTGAACCGGCTGCGCAACCTTGGTTTCCCGGCGTTCCTGTCCGGTGCCGGCCCCACGGTGATGGTGCTGTCGACCAACCCCGTCGACCCCGCGCTACTCAACGAGGCCCGAGGCCGCGATATCGACGTATTGGAGACCGGCGTGGGACGCCGTGCCAGCGTCGAGATCCACTAGCCTCTTCGGACGTCTACTGACCTCTACTGCTCTTCCCCGGCGGGCTTCGGCTCGCCGGGGCCGCGCAGCTTAATGACGTCGAACTCGCCGTCGGTGAGGTGGGCCCTCAGATCCTTCTTGTCGAACTTGCCCACCGAGGTTTTGTCGATGCGGTCGACGAACGTCCAGTACTCCGGTGCCATCCACCGGGGTACCTTCGTGGCCACTGCGGCGGCGAGTTTCTCGGCGGTTTCGCGTCCACGCTCCACTCCGGGGGTGGTCACCACGACAGCGAGGGGACGCTGTCCCCACCGCTCATCCGGCACGCCGATGACAGCGGCCTCGGCGACTACCTCGGACTCCATCACGATGTTCTCCAGGATTGCCGAGTAGATCCACTCGCCGCCAGAGCGGATGGTGTCGGTCTGGCGGTCGTGCACGGTGAGGTAGCCGTCGCGGGTGATGGTGCCGATATCGCCGGTGCGCAACCAGCCGTCGTCGGTGATTCGTCCTGCGGCATCGTCATTGTCGTCGACGTCGGAACCGCGGAAGACGTGGGCGGCCCCACCCTCGGCGGAGGCCGGCGAGTGGTGGTAGTCGGTGGTCACCCAGTTGCCGCGTACCTGAATCTCGCCGCTGGAGCGGTCGTTGGGCTGCTGCACGGTGCCGTCCTCACCGACGACGCGGAACTCCATGCCGATGGGGAAGCGGCCCTGGCTGTCGCGGTAGCGCCGCCGGGCCGCACCGCCGACGCCGACGGGCGTGCGCGCGACCGTGCCGACCGGGCCGGTCTCGGTCATTCCCCAGGCGTGGATCATGTCCACGCCATAGCGTTCCTCCCACGCGTCGATCAGGGCGGGGGGTACCGGGGCACCGCCGGAGATGATCTCCTGCAGGCTCATCTTCTCCGGTGGGGTGTGCTGGTAGTGGACGACCAGTTGCATCCACACACTCGGCGCGCCGTGGGCCATACGCGGCATGGCGTCGGCGATGACGTGCGCCAGGTGGGCGGGTCCGGCGGCACCGCCCGGGAACACCAGGGGGGTGCCGGCCATGAATGCGGCAATGGGGACGCCCCAGCTCAACACGTGGAAAATGGGGACCGCGCACAGGAAACTGTGTCCATTGCGGATTCCGAAGGAGTCGGAGGTTCGTAGGTTCATCGCGTGCAGCCACAGCGACCGGTGGGAGTAGGCGACGCCCTTCGGCGCGCCGGTGGTGCCGGTGGAGTACAGCAGTGCGGCGGGGGACGTCTCCTCCACCGACGGCCAGTCGTAGCTGGTGGGGTAACCGTCGAGGATTTCCTCGTACCCGAGGACACGGATACTGCCTCGTCCTGCGTCGGTGAGCAGGTCGGAGAGTTCACTGCGTGCGGCGTCCCCGCCGGTGCCGGTGACGATCAGGGTGTGGACGTCGGGGCAGTCTGGCATCACTGGAACGAGACGACGCGACAGCCTCGGCGAGCAGATGATCACCTGGTCACCAGCGTGATTGATGATGTGCACCAGCTGGTCGGCGACGAGGTTGGAGTTCAACGGTTGCAGTACCGCGCCCATGGAGGTCACCGCGAATAGCGACTCCAGGTGCTCGGTGATATTCGGCATAAACGTGGCGACGCGTTGCCCGGTTTCCACGCCGACGATGTCGGTCAGCGCGTGGGCCAGGGCGGCGGCGCGTCCACCGATTTGGGCGAAGGTGGTGTCCTCTGGAGTGTCGCCGTAGTAGGTGCGCACGGTTGTCACGCCGTGGACGACGCGTCCGTACTCCAGTATGGAAGCCATGGTCAGTGGATACTCGTGCATCGTCGACACGGTCAGCGGCGCGGTGCTGGGGGCCGGTTCTGATCCGGTGCGTGCGTCCATGTGGTGGGTGCCGTCCATGATCTCAAGGATAGGGGACGCACCGTGCGTCCTGCCGGACGACCTCCGCGTCGGTGCGTGGATTAGCACCACCGGTATGCCGGGGTGGTACCATCGTTGACGAGAACCGACCATCGCCATCCCGACGACCCCAGGAATTTCCGGGGTCACCGAATCGGTCCGAGACGGTGGGCGGTCATCCGGAGTCACGGAGATCCACGCGGGTACACCGCACCGACATCACCAATCGCCGGGAGTGTTCGTCTGCCCCGGCGCCGGACCTGTTGTCCGCGCGCACCGTGACATCCATTCCACATAAAACGACGACTCACTCGAGCACGTCACCTTCCGTTGTTCTGCCACCGTCAGCGACCGGTCACGCCACCTGGGCGTGCGGTCCCACGGGGACAGGGACCGGACTGCGGCAATGACCGCGGGCCGGTGGGCAGGGGGAGGTGAACCGAAAGGACACCTGTGACTTTGCCGGACATCGTCTCCAGGGCACAGAACGACGGGCTTGCCTCCCTGAAATTGGCGGAACTCAAGCAGATTGCGACATCGCAGGGATTGAAGGGGATCTCTGGAATGCGCAAGGGGGATCTGGTCGCCGCGATTGCGAGCGCCGGGATCGGCGGTCAACGTGGTTCGGCTGGCAAGGATGCCAAGCCAGCGAAGGACGCCAAGCCCGCCAAGGACACCAAGCCCGCGAAGGATGCACCGCAGACCCAGGAGTCGCCGATGACGCAGCAGGTTCCCGCCGAGAAGGACGCCCAGAAGGAAGCCCAGAAGGAAGCCCAGAAGGCTGACCGCAGTGCGGCGGACGCTCCGGCGACCGAGGACCAGGGCACGTCGGAGCGCAACGACCGGAACGACCGGAACGACAGGAACGACCGGAATGATTTTGACGAGGAGGGGGGCCGTCGCGGTCGCCGTAACCGTCGCAACCGTCGTAACCGGGGCAAGGGTGAGCAGGGCGGTAACCAGGGGAACCAAGGGGGGAACCAGGGCGGTAACCAAGGCGGTAACCAGCAGAACTCCGACGAGCGCGGCGGCCGCAACCGCAACGACCGGAACGACCGCAATGACCGGAACGAGCGCGGCAACCGGGGCAACCGCAACGAGCGCGGTAACCGCAACGATCGCAACGACCGGAACGACCGCAACAACCAGAACAACCAGAACGACGGCGGCAACAACGCCGGCCAGAACGGTGGCGGCAACAACGAGCCGCCGACCCCGGTCGCCGGCATCCTCGACTTCGCCGACGCCAACACCGCCTTCATCCGCACCACCGGCTACCACGCCGGCCCGACGGACGTCTACGTGCCGATCCAGATGGTGCGCAAGTTCGGGATGCGTCACGGCGACGCGATCACCGGCTCGATCCGTCCCGGCGCCAAGGCGCAGCAGGCCGGAGGCGGCGGCGGACGCAACCGCAACCGTCAGAAGTACACCCCGCTGAACTCCGTCGACACCGTCAACGGTCTCGCCCCGGGCCAGGCCGCGCAGCGTCCGAAGTTCAACAACCTCACCCCGCTGTACCCCAACCAGCGCCTGCGTCTCGAGACCGAGCCGAAGATCCTGACCACCCGTGTCATCGATCTGATCATGCCGATCGGCAAGGGGCAGCGTGCGCTGATCGTCTCCCCGCCGAAGGCCGGTAAGACCACGATCCTGCAGGACATCGCCAACGCCATCACGGTGAACAACCCGGAGTGCTACCTCATGGTCGTCCTGGTGGACGAGCGTCCCGAGGAAGTCACCGACATGCAGCGTTCCGTGCGCGGTGAGGTCATCGCCTCCACGTTCGACCGTCCGCCGAACGAGCACACCGCCATCGCCGAGCTCGCCATCGAGCGGGCGAAGCGCCTGGTGGAGCAGGGTAAGGACGTTGTGGTGCTGCTGGACTCCATCACCCGTCTGGGCCGTGCGTACAACAACTCCTCGCCGGCATCGGGCCGCATCCTCTCCGGTGGTGTGGACTCCAACGCGCTGTACCCGCCGAAGCGTTTCCTCGGCGCGGCCCGCAACATCGAGGACGGTGGCTCGCTGACCATCATCGCCACCGCCATGGTCGAGACCGGCTCCGCCGGCGACACCGTGATCTTCGAGGAGTTCAAGGGCACCGGCAACGCGGAGCTGAAGCTGGACCGCAAGATCGCCGAGCGCCGCATGTTCCCCGCGGTGGACGTCAACCCGTCCGGCACCCGCAAGGACGAACTACTGCTCGGCCCGGACGAGGCGCGCCTGCTGCACAAGCTGCGCCGTATCCTCTCCGCCCTCGACCCGCAGGCCGCGATCGAGCTGCTGAACAAGCAGCTGCGCAAGTCGAAGACGAACCGCGATTTCATGCTGCAGATCGCCTCCTCCGCACCGCTGGCCGGGGAGGACGACGATGAGTGAGTTCGCCGGTTCCCCCTCCAAGGTCGACGACATCCTGTCGGAGTACCAGGGCCTGGAAATGCAGTTGGCCGACCCCGAACTGCACAATGACGCCACCGCGGCCCGCCGCGTGGCCAAGCGTTTCAGCGAGCTGCAGCCGGTCATCCAGACCTACAACAAGCTCGTCGAGACCCGCGACGACCTCGAGGCCGCCCGCGAGATGGCTTCCGAGGACCCGGATTTCGCCGCCGAGGCTGACCGCCTCGCCGCGGACCTGCCGGGCCTCGAGGAGAAGCTCACCGACCTGCTGGCCCCGCGTGACCCCCACGACAGTGAGGACGTGGTCATGGAGATCAAGTCCGGTGCCGGTGGCGAGGAAGCCGCACTGTTCGCCGGGGAGCTGGCACGTATGTACCAGCGCTACGGTGAGAAGCACGGCTTCACCTTCGAGGTCCTCGACGTCAACGAGACCGACCTGGGCGGCGTGAAGGACATGACCATGTCCGTGCGCTCCAAGCAGCCCAGCCGCGACGGCGCGTGGAGTGTGTTCAAGTACGAGGGCGGCGTGCACCGGGTGCAGCGTATCCCGGTGACCGAGTCGCAGGGCCGCATCCAGACCTCTGCCGCCGGCGTGCTGGTCTACCCGGAGCCCGACGAGGTCGAGGACGTGGAGATCGACGACAAGGACATCCGCGTCGACGTCTATCGCTCCTCCGGTAAGGGTGGTCAGGGCGTGAACACCACCGACTCGGCGGTGCGCATCACCCACCTGCCCACGGGCATCGTGGTGACGTGTCAGAAGGAGCGTTCCCAGATCCAGAACCGTGCGCGCGCCATGCAGGTGCTCGCCGCACGCCTCCAGCAGATGAAGGAGGAGGAGGCGGACGCTGCGGCCGCGGAGGGACGCGCCGCACAGATCCGCACGATGGATCGTTCCGAGCGCATCCGGACGTACAACTTCCCGGAGTCGCGCGTCTCGGACCACCGCATCGGCTACAAGGCGAACAACCTCGACGCCGTCCTCGACGGTGACCTCGACGCGCTCTTCGGCGCGTTGAGCGAGGCCGAGCGTCAGAGCCGCCTCGAGGCGGGGGAGTAGGACCACAGTGACGCAGGACGCTGCGAGCGTGTCGGCGGCGCTGCGGGACGCCTCCTCGGCGTTGTCCTCGGCCGGGGTCGAGTCCGCCGCGCACGATGCGCGCGTGCTCATGGCCGCCGCCCTCACCGCCGAATCGGGTGTGGACGTCGGCCCGTTGGACCTGGTGATGCGCGGCGGTGACGCCGTGCCGGCGTCCTTCGCCACGATGCTGCAGCGTCGCGTGGAGCGCGAACCGCTGCAGTGGATCCTGGGGTACGGGACGGTCACGGGGATCGACCTGACGGTCGGCCCGGGGGTGTTCGTCCCGCGTCCCGAAACGGACCTGCTGATCGACTGGGTGGCTGGCGAGGCCCAGCGGCGTGTGGCGCTGCGCGAGGACCCGCTCTTCGCCCGTCTGCTGGAACCCACGTTGACCATCGTCGACCTGTGTTCCGGGCCGGGCACGATCGCCCTGGGGGTGGCCCATGAACTCAGTGCCCGAGGGATAGTTGACGCTGTCGACGTGCGCGTCATCGGCCTGGAGATCACCGCCCAGGGCGTGGAGCAGGCCCGTGTCAACCACCGCACCTGGGTTGCCGAGGGCCACGTGGATCCGCGCATCACAGTGGAGTTCCACCGGGCGGACGTCGCCACGTCGGACGACGTTGTGGCGCTCGGGCTCGTCGCCTCCGCCGACATCGTGGCGTCCAACCCGCCCTACGTCCCGGAGACTACCGAGGTTTCCCCGGAGGTCGCCCGTGACCCGCACGCCGCGGTATTCTCCGGGGCCGACGGCCTGGAACTTATGCGTCCGTTGGCGGAGGTCATCGACCTCGTCGCCGCCCCGAGCGCCGGCGTGGCCGTCGAACACGATGACAGCACCGGTGCAGACGTTCGGGAGATCCTGGCCGGCGTGGGCATCACTGAGCTGGAACAACACCAGGACTTCGCTGGTCGCGACAGGTTTGTCACCGGACAGGTGCACCGCGATCCCGGACACAAGCCCGCACGGGGCTAGAGTGAACGGGTTAAGGTAATCAACTAAGGACACGAGAGGACGGACGGCGCGGAGCATGGCACAGACCTACGACTGCAACGAGGACGAGGGCAAGCAGAGCGGTGTCGCCGCCGCACTGAGCGCGGTGAAGGCCGGACGTCTGGTGGTCACCCCCACCGACACGGTGTACGGCATCGGCGCCGACGCCTTCGACAATGATGCTGTCGCCGCTCTGTTGCGTGCCAAGCACCGTGGCCCCGACATGCCCGTTCCCGTCCTCATCGGCTCGTGGGACACCGTCGCCGGGCTGGTCCGCGACTACAACGAGACGGTGCGCCTGCTCACCGAAGCCTTCTGGCCCGGCGGGCTCACCATCGTGACCCACCAGGCACCGAGCCTGCCGTGGAACCTGGGGGACACCCGCGGGACTGTGGCGCTGCGCATGCCGCTGCACCCGCTGGCGATCGAGCTGCTGCAGCAGACCGGGCCGATGGCGGTCTCCAGTGCGAATATCTCCGGTAGCCCGGCCGCGCTCACCGCTGCCGAGGCACGCGAGCAGCTCGGTGACTCGGTGTCGGTGTACCTCGACGCCGGTGAGGCGTCCATCGGCACGGCCTCCACGATCGTGGACCTGTCCGGTCACCGTCCGCGCATCCTGCGCGACGGTGCCATCAGCGCCGACCGGGTCGGTGAGGTGCTGGGCGTGTCTGCCGAGGCGCTGCTCGCCGACGACTCCGCCCGGGGCAACTGAGGATGGAGCTGTCCGCGGCGTCCTGGTCCGGGGTGGGTGTGCCGTTCCGTGAGCTGGCGCTAATCCTGCTCGTGGGCCTGGTCACCACGTACCTGACTACCGGTGTGATCCGCATGATCATGATCCGGTTTGGACGCATGACCGCCCCGCGCTCCCGCGACGTGCACACCGTGCCGACCCCGCGGCTTGGCGGGGTGGCGATGTTCACCGGCTTCGTGGTCGCCGTGCTGGTGGCCAATCAGCTGCCGGCACTGAATCGTGGGTTCCCCCCGGTGACCCCCGACATGGTCGCGGTCGTCGCCGCCGCCTTCGTGATCGTGATCGTGGGGGTGGTTGATGATCTCTTCGACATCTCCTGGGTGCTCAAACTTGGCGGCCAGGTTGCTGGTTCAGTGGCGATGAGCCTGGCCGGGCTGTCCTGGTACCTGATCTACTCGCCGTTCGGCGACGGCACCACGCTGATCCTGGACCAGGTCCAGTCCACGATCTTGACGGCCCTCTTGACGGTGGCGATCATCAACGCGATGAACTTCGTGGATGGGTTGGACGGTCTGGCCGCCGGCCTGGGCGCGATCGCCGCGGCGACGCTGCTGATCTACTCCCTGACGATCCTGCATGACCAGGGCGGGACGGTCAGCGCCTACCCACCGGCGATGATCTCCGCCGGCCTGTTGGGCGTGTGTCTGGGCTTCCTGCCGCACAACTTCTCGCCGGCGCGGATATTCATGGGGGACTCCGGGTCCATGCTGATTGGCCTACTGCTGGCGGCGGCCAGCGTCTCGGCGTCCGGACGGATCAACATGGCGCTCTACGGGCCTGCGGACTTCCTGGCGCTGATGACCCCGGTGCTCGTGGTGATCGCCGCACTGTTCATTCCGATGCTCGACCTGCTGATGGCGGTCGTCCGCCGGTTGAAGGCGGGCAAGAGCCCCTTCGCCCCAGACAAGCAGCACCTGCACCACCGACTATTGCGCCTGGGTCATTCTCAGAAGCAGGTCGTGCTGGTGCTCTACACGTGGGTCGGCGTGGTCGCCCTCGGGGCGGTGGGATCCACGGTGCTCCCATTGCCGATCGCCGCAATCGTCTTCGGCGTCGCGATCCTGCTGGCGACGGCATTTACCGCCGTCCCGCTGTGGCGCGAGCGTGAGGACGCTACGCATGGAGGCTCCAGCGGTAGCACGAACGCGGTCGCGGCCGGGTAGGTTCGGCCGGGTAGGTTGCCGCCGTGCAGGGCGGCTAGGCTGTACCCCGTGAATGAGCAGAACAGCGAGCAGACGACTGACCCCGCCGACCTCCCCGAGATCAACGAGTCAGATGGGGATTTGGCCGACCACCGGCGCCCGTTGCTGAACGCCGCCAGGTTGGGAGCGATCGGGCTCCTAGTGATCACAGTGATCTCCCTGGCCTTGTGGGGCAACTTCCGCGGCCTCGAGGGGCTCTGGGGAGTTCTGATCGGTGCTGCGGTTGGTGGAGGCTTCGTGCTGGCGACAGTGGGTGTTGTCCTGTTGACTTCCAACACGACTGTGCAGACTACGATGATCGTCACGTTGGGCTCCTGGCTGATCAAGATCGTCGTCGTCCTGGGCGTCCTCTTGGTGCTGCGTGACATGGACTTCTTTGACCACACTGCCATGGGGGTCACCGTGATCGTATCGTTGGTGGTCGCGCTGGGGGCGGAGACCATCGGCATCATCCGGACGAATGTGACGAACGTGTAAACTCGGGGGTGGCGGGCACAGGCAGGGAGCCGGGGCATCGTCTGATCCGGGGGGATGGGGGGAGTTGGTTCGCGCACCTGCGCGGACTGCTGGTAATATCTCCCGCGGGTAATCAGGTAGGCGGACCCACGCGGTCACGCGTGCCCGCGAGCAATCCTGGTATATCACCCCCGGTACCGTGCGGATGTGCGACGGAGTCCACGGTTCCGGGAACTCCTGACATCCTCCATCGCACCGCCTGACCCACAATCACGCGGCCCAAACCACGGGAGAGAACGCTGAGCGTTACAACCTTGGCCATGAAGGGTGAGTTTCACGCGCCTGAATTGGGACCTGAATTCTTCCCGGGGGACGTGCATCCTGACCAGCTTTGGTTTAGTGATTTCGCGAACGGAATTTTTGCAGTAGACCGCCTGATGATCATCCGTCTTCTGATGATCGTCATCCTGGCGGCCTTTTTTCTGTATGCCTTCCGTAAGCCGAAGCTAATCCCACGAGGTGCGCAGAACGTAGCAGAATACGCTGTCGATTTCGTCCGTATTCATGTCGCCGAGGAGATCCTGGGGAAGAAGGAGGGTCGGCGGTTCCTGCCGATCATCGCCACCATCTTCTTCGTGGTTCTCATCGGTAACCTGCCGGCAGTCATACCGGCGTTGAACATCTCCGCCAACGCCAGGATCGGCATGCCGATCATCCTGGCGGCGGTCGCGTACATCGCCATGATCTACGCCGGTGCCAAGCGTTACGGGTTTGCCAAGTTCGTGAAGTCCTCCGTGGTCATTCCGAACCTGCCCCCGGCGCTGCACCTGCTGGTCGTGCCGATCGAGTTCTTCTCGACCTTCGTCCTGCGTCCGGTCACGCTGACCATTCGTCTCATGGCGAATATGCTGGCCGGCCACATCGTTCTCGTGCTGCTGTTCGGCGCAACGAACTTCTTCTTCTGGCAGCTTAACGGCTGGACGTTGTTCGGTGCGGGCACCCTTGTTGCGGCAGTCGCCTTCACGCTGTTCGAGATGCTGATCATCTTCCTGCAGGCTTACATCTTCAGCTTGCTGACGGCGGTCTACATCGAGCAGTCGCTGCACGCAGACGAGCACTGACCCCTACACACATCTCAACTCACTCCGCTCTGTCCAGCTACCCATAGCACCCCGAACAGAGCAACACGAAAGGGAACGTAATCCTAATGAACGAGCTGCTCCTTGCCCAGGACGCCACCACCAACCTGACCGGTCTCGGTTCGATCGGCTACGGCCTCGCCGCCATCGGCCCCGGCGTCGGTATCGGCATCCTGGTCGGCAAGACCGCAGAGGCCATGGCTCGCCAGCCCGAGATGGCCGGCCAGCTGCGCACCACCATGTTCCTGGGTATCGCCTTCACCGAGGCCCTCGCTCTCATCGGCCTCGTCGCCGGCTTCCTCTTCGGTTTCTAGTTTGCCGAGCCCGATGTCGAAGTAACGACACATATCGGGCAATTGGTTTTGCAGACTGAAATCACACTCAAGAGCGAAAGCTGGAGACTATGACGAACTACCTCATTCTGGCAGCCGACGAGCTGCCTTTGGAGGAGCAGATCAACCCTCTGCTCCCCAAGTCGTATGACATCGTCTGGTCCCTTGTCAGCTTCATCATCATCTTCGTGATCTTCTGGAAGTTCGTTCTTCCCAAGGTCAAGCAGGTCATGGCTGACCGCACCGACCAGATCGAGGGTGGCATCGCACGTGCCGAGCAGGCACAGGACGAGGCCAAGGCCGCGCTGGAGAAGTACAACGCCCAGCTGGCCGAGGCCCGCACCGAAGCCTCCCAGATTCGTGACGACGCCCGCTCCCAGGGTCAGAAGATCATCGCTGACATGAAGACGCAGGCGACCGACGAATCCAACCGCATCATCGAGTCCGGCCACAAGCAGCTGCTCGCGCAGCGCGAGTCCGTCGTCTCTGATCTGCGTAAGGAGATGGGGGAGAACTCCATCAACCTCGCCGAGCGTCTGCTGGGCGACCAGCTCTCGGACGACGTCAAGCGTTCCGGAACCATCGACTCCTTCCTCGCTGATCTCGACAGCGTCGGATCGGGGAAGTGAGGCCCGTGCACGCAGCGAGCAGAACAACCCTGGACCAGCTGACTGAGTCGCTGGACGGTGCACTGTCCAGTGCAACCGACACCGCCGCCGCCGGTGCAGCAACCGGTTCCGAGCTGTTCGAGGTCGCAGACCTCCTGGACAGCGACCGGTCACTGCGCACGGCGCTGGTGGACCAGACTGTTCCGGCCGACCGTCGCGCCGCACTGGCCGACGGGCTGCTGGCGGACAAGGTTTCCACGACCACCCGCGAGGTTGTCTCGCAGGTCGTCACGGGCACCTGGTCCAACACCCGGGACCTGCGCCACGGGCTGGTCGAGCTGGGCCGCCGTGCCCTGCTGCGTGCAGCCCATGAGCAGGGTCAGAGCGAGAAGGTTGCCACCGAGCTCTTCGACATTGCCCGTCTCCTCGAGCGGGAGCCGGAATTGGAGATGCTCCTGGCCGACCGACTGGCGTCCGGAGAACGACGTCGGGAACTGCTGGCGAAGGTCCTTTACGGACACGTCAGTGCCATCGCCGAAGCCCTCGCGCTTCAGGTGATCGGCCGTCCCGTCGCGCGTCCGGTCGAGGACCTTGACGCACTGTGTGACTTCGCAGCCGGACTGGACGGACGTCGGGTTGCCCGCGTCCGTTCCGCCTCGGCTCTGTCGGAGTCTCAGGAGCAGGCACTGGGCCAGAAGCTGGAGAAGATCTACGGTTCCGCGATGTCCGTTCATTCCGAGGTTGACACCAGCCTCCTCGGTGGCGCGGTCATCCGGGTCGGCGACGAAGTGATCGACGGCAGCACAGCTGGAAAGCTGGAGCGCATGCGTCGGGCCTTCGCCTAGTCCGCACCCGGATCGAACCTCGATCGACAAGATAATTCACGTAATGCTGGAAGACGATACCGAGAGCAGGAAGAACATGGCGGAGCTTACGATCTCCTCCGATGAGATCCGTAGCGCGATTGCGAACTACACCTCAAGCACTTCCGCGGAGGCCTCCCGTGAGGAGGTCGGCGTGGTTACGATGGCAGCGGACGGCATTGCCCAGGTTTCGGGCATGCCCTCCGTGATGACCAACGAACTGCTTGAGTTCCCGGGCGGTCTCATCGGAGTCGCGCAGAACCTCGAGACCGATTCAATCGGTGTTGTGGTCCTGGGTAACTACGAGTCGCTGAAGGAAGGCGACGAAGTCAAGCGGACCGGAGATGTCCTGTCCGTCCCGGTGGGGGAGAACTTCCTCGGCCGGGTTATCAACCCCCTGGGTCAGCCCATCGACGGCCGCGGTGACATCGAGTCCACCGAGACCCGCGCCCTGGAGCTGCAGGCACCGTCGGTGCTGCAGCGCCAGCCGGTGCACGAGCCGATGCAGACCGGCATCAAGGCCATCGACGCGATGACCCCGATCGGCCGTGGCCAGCGTCAGCTGATCATTGGTGACCGCAAGACGGGTAAGACCTCCGTCTGCATCGACACCATCCTGAACCAGCGCGAGAACTGGGATTCCGGGGATCCGACGAAGCAGGTGCGTTGCATCTACGTCGCGATCGGCCAGAAGGGCTCCACCATCGCCGCGCTGCGTCAGACCCTCGAGGACGAGGGTGCCCTGGACTACACGACCATCGTGGCAGCTCCGGCATCCGACTCCGCCGGCTTCAAGTGGCTCGCACCGTTTGCCGGTGCCGCCCTGGGTCAGCAGTGGATGTACGAGGGAAAGCATGTCCTCATCATCTTCGACGACCTGACCAAGCAGGCCGAGGCCTACCGCGCCATCTCCCTGCTGCTGCGCCGCCCGCCGGGCCGCGAGGCATACCCGGGCGACGTCTTCTACCTGCACTCCCGTCTGCTGGAGCGTGCGGCGAAGCTGTCCGACGAAGAGGGCGCCGGCTCGATGACGGCACTGCCGATCATCGAGACCAAGGCCAACGACGTGGGTGCGTTCATTCCCACCAACGTCATCTCCATCACCGACGGCCAGGTCTTCCTGGAGTCCGACCTGTTCAACCAGGGCGTCCGTCCGGCCATCAACGTCGGTGTGTCCGTCTCCCGTGTGGGTGGCGACGCTCAGACCAAGGGCATGAAGAAGGTCGCCGGTAACCTGCGACTGGACCTCGCCGCCTACCGTGACCTGGAGGCCTTCGCGGCCTTCGCGTCCGACCTGGATGAGTTCTCCAAGGCCCAGCTGGAGCGCGGCGAGCGTCTCGTCGAGCTGCTGAAGCAGAAGGAGACCCAGCCCCAGGCTGTCGAGGATCAGATGGTCTCCATCTTCCTCGCCGGCGAGGGTGAGTTCGACACGGTCCCCGTCGTCGACGTGCGCCGCTTCGAGTCGGAGCTGTGGGAGTTCCTGCACGCCAACAACACCGATGTCTACGAGCAGATCAACGGTGGTAAGCCGCTGTCGGACGACTCCAAGAAGGCACTGGTCGCAGCGACCGCCGACTTCAAGCGCGGGTTCCAGTCCACCGACGGCACCCCGGTCATCAACGAGCCGGAAGCCCAGGCACTGGCTGACGAGGATCTCGACCAGTCGCAGATCAGCGTCTCCCGCAAGAAGTAGCGCGGGGAACTAAAACGATGACTGCACAGACCGAGTACACACAAGAAGGGAGGTAGCAGCGATGGCAACACTTCGCGAACTGAGGGGACGGATCAAGTCCGTTAACTCGACGAAGAAGATCACGAAGGCCCAGGAGCTCATCGCGACCTCCAAGATCACCAAGGCGCAGGCTCGCGTAAGCGATTCCCAGCCCTACGCCGACGAGATCACTCGGGTCATCCAGCGTCTCGCATCCGCGTCCTCACTGGACCACCCGATGCTGGACGTTGAGGCCGAGGCCAAGCGCGCCGCTATCCTCGTCATCACGAGTGACCGTGGCATGTGCGGTGGATACAACCACAATGTGCTGAAGAAGACCGCCGAGCTGCGCAAGCGGCTCGAGGGCGAGGGCAAGGACGTCGTCCTGTACATCGCCGGCTCCAAGGGAGTCACCTTCTACAGCTTCCGTGGTGACGACTTCGCCGGGTCGTGGACCGGGTTCTCCCAGGACCCCGACTACGCCGCGACGCATGATCTCCGCCGCCACCTCATCGACGGCTTCACCGCCGGCGACGAGGGCAGCGTGCACTGGCGCGACGGGCTCAACGTCCCGGAAGGCACCGAGCTGACCGGCTTCGGCGAACTCCACGTGGTCTACACGAAGTTCGAGTCGATGCTTACTCAGACACCGCGTGCGGTTCGCATGCTGCCGATCGCGACCCAGCAGGACGACCAGCCGCTGCAGACCGGGGAGGACATGCTCTCCAATGCCAGCGATAACGTCAGCGCCGAGGTCGATTTCGAGCCGGATGCGGACACGCTCCTGACGGCACTGCTTCCGCAGTACGTCTCCCGGAGTATCTTCGCCCTGATGCTGGAAGCCGCCGCTAGTGAGTCCGCTGCTCGCCGTACCGCAATGTCCGCTGCGACGGACAACGCCACCGCGCTGGTCAACGACCTCTCCCGGGTCGCCAACCAGCTGCGCCAGGCAAAGATCACCCAGGAAATCTCAGAGATCGTCGGTGGCGTCAATGCGCTCGCCGACAGCGGAGAAAGTGACTAACTATGACTACAGCTACTGAGGTGCAGCGCGACAGCGCCGCATCGACTGCTGCCGGTCGCGTGGTCCGAGTCATCGGACCTGTCGTCGACGTGGAGTTCCCGCGTGGCGCAATGCCGGCACTGTACAACGCACTCGAGGTGGAGGTGACTCTGGAGTCGGTGGCTAAGACCATCGTTCTGGAGGTCGCTCAGCACCTCGGTGACAACATCATCCGTGGTGTCTCCATGGCCCCGACCGACGGACTCGTCCGTGGCGCCGAGGTCATCGACACCGGCCGTCCGATCTCCGTGCCCGTGGGCGACGTCGTCAAGGGCCACGTGTTCAACGCCCTC
The DNA here is from genome assembly GCF_052377405.1 of Corynebacterium sp. AOP40-9SA-29. Classification (NCBI taxonomy): domain Bacteria; kingdom Bacillati; phylum Actinomycetota; class Actinomycetes; order Mycobacteriales; family Corynebacteriaceae; genus Corynebacterium; species Corynebacterium sp. AOP40-9SA-29. The sequence goes on from NZ_JBQSWR010000006.1 coordinate 132,862, forward strand.
GGTGACTGCCTCGACGAGCCCGGCCTCGGCCGTGACGGCGAGCAGTGGGGCATCCACCGTGAGGCCCCTAGCTTCGACCAGCTCGAAGGCCGCACGGAGCTCATGGAGACCGGCATCAAGGTCATCGACCTGCTGACCCCGTACGTCAAGGGCGGCAAGATTGGCCTGTTCGGCGGCGCCGGTGTGGGTAAGACGGTGCTCATCCAGGAGATGATCACCCGTATCGCCCGCGAGTTCTCCGGTACCTCCGTGTTCGCCGGCGTCGGCGAGCGCACCCGTGAGGGCACCGACCTCCGCCTGGAGATGGAAGAGATGGGCGTCCTTCAGGACACCGCCCTTGTCTTCGGCCAGATGGATGAGCCCCCGGGAGTCCGTATGCGCGTGGCGCTGTCCGGTCTGACCATGGCGGAGTACTTCCGCGATGTTCAGAACCAGGACGTGCTGCTGTTCATCGACAACATCTTCCGTTTCACCCAGGCCGGTTCTGAGGTTTCCACGCTGCTGGGCCGTATGCCCTCCGCCGTGGGTTACCAGCCGACCCTGGCTGACGAGATGGGTGTGCTCCAGGAGCGAATCACCTCGACCAAGGGCCGTTCGATTACGTCTCTGCAGGCCGTTTACGTGCCTGCCGACGACTACACCGACCCGGCACCGGCGACGACCTTCGCCCACCTGGATGCGACGACCGAGCTCAACCGTGCCATCGCCTCGAAGGGTATCTACCCCGCGGTGGACCCGCTGACCTCGACCTCGCGCATCCTGGAGCCCGGCATCGTCGGCGAGCGCCACTACGCGGTCTCCCAGCGTGTGATCGGTGTTCTGCAGAAGAACAAGGAACTGCAGGACATCATCGCCATCCTGGGTATGGACGAGCTGTCCGAAGAGGACAAGATCACCGTCCAGCGTGCCCGTCGTATCGAGCGCTTCCTGGGTCAGAACTTCTACGTCGCGCAGAAGTTCACCGACATCCCCGGCTCCTTCGTGCCCCTCGAGGACACGATCGACGCCTTCGAGCGCATCTGCGACGGCGAGTTCGACGCCTACCCGGAGCAGTGCTTCGACGGTCTGGGTGGACTCGACGACGTCGAAGCCGCTTACAAGAAGCTCACCGAGAAGTAAGGGGTCACGCACATGGCTGAGATTGCCGCTGAACTGGTGGCCGTGGAGCGGATGCTGTGGTCGGGTATGGCCACCTCCGTCACCGCACAGACCACCGAGGGCGAGATCGGCGTGCTCCCCGGTCACGAGCCGCTGCTCGGCCAGCTGGTCGACAACGGTGTCGTGGTCATCCGGACCACCGAGGGTGAGACTTTCGTCGCCGCGGTACAGGGCGGTTTCCTGTCCGTGTCCACGTCGAAGATCACCATCCTCGCTGACTCCGCGCTGTGGGCCCACGAGGTCGACACCGCCGAGGCCGAGGCTCGCGTCCGCGATGCCTCGACCGAGGAGGAGCGCGAGCTGGCAGAGTCCGAACTTCGCGCCGTGAAGCGTCTGCAGGAGAGCTGACAGCCGCTCCAGCCTGCTGCCGGGCCAGCCACCTCTTCACTGAGGTGGCCGGCCCGGTTTTTGTTGTGCTCCCACAGGGGAATCTCCGATCAGCGCCCTGCGTTATCTATTCCTTTTGGTACTGCCCCCGAACGGCGGTAATATCGACGAAAAGTTCTAAGGCGTGACCCCGCCCGCACGGATGACCACCGTGGGGAGGGACGCGGCCGAGAAGGGGCGTGACTGGTGCTGTTGAATATTCTGATCACTGTCGTAGTGATCGCTCTTGCGTGTGGCGTGATAATCGCCGGCGCGAGATTCCTCACCCTCCGCAGCAGGGGTATCCCCGTGGTTGTCAGAAGCCTTCCTAACCAGGACGCAAGGCACTGGCGCCACGGGGTTCTTGTATATGGAAGCGGTATCGCGCGCGTGTACAAGTTACGCTCGGTCCGCCCGGAGTCCGACCTCCAGCTCAATCGCCACCACACCGAGATCACCGACCGGCGTCCCATCACGGACCGTGAGTCGGCGTTCCTGGAGTCGGAACTGCACGTGATGACCCTGGAGGACGGGACCAATACGTGGGAGGTCGCCCTTGATGATGCCGGTGATACCGCATTGGTCTCCTGGTTGGAGTCCGCCCCCTCGGAGCGGATGATCCGCTCGGACCTGCGCACGGTGAGGAAACGGGGCATACGGTAGCCTGTCCCTCATGCGTTTGGTCATCTGCCGTTGCTCCGTCGATTACGACGGGCGCCTTGCGGCCCATCTCCCGGAAGCTGACCGCCTCGTTATGGTGAAGGCGGACGGCTCGGTGAGCATTCACGCCGACGACCGTGCCTACAAGCCATTGAACTGGATGACGCCGCCGTGCACCTTGAGTGTGGCCGAGGGCGACGACGTTCCCGACGACCTCGCTGAACAGGGCATCGAGGCGGTGTGGACGGTGGAGAACCCGAAGAAGGAACGTCTCACCATCAAGATCAGCACGGTCTACTCCGACACCTCCCACGAGCTCGGGGAGGATCCGGGTCTGGTCAAGGACGGCGTGGAGGCGCACCTGCAGGAGTTGCTCGCCGAGCAGATCGACATCCTGGGGGAGGGCTACACCCTGGTGCGTCGCGAGTACCCGACGGCGATCGGCCCGATTGACATCCTCTCCCGCGACGCCGATGGCGCATCCGTCGCCGTGGAGATCAAGCGGCGCGGCGGCATCGACGGGGTCGAGCAGCTCAGCCGGTACGTGGAATTGCTCAACCGCGACGAGCTCCTGGCCCCGGTGCAGGGTGTCTTCGCTGCACAGGAGATCAAGCCCCAGGCGAAGACCCTGGCCGAGGACCGTGGTTTCCGTTGCGTGACCCTGGACTACCAGGCGATGCGCGGGGTGGAGTCCGACGAGCTCCGCCTGTTCTGACGTAGGCGGGGAGCACATCGATGCCGAGACGCAATAGAAGGGATGCGGGATCGCCGCGCGGGCTTCCTCGCGACGGCGGATCCTACCTCGGCACCCGGCGTGAGGACGCCCCATCCTGGGCAGGGGGGACGTCCGGCTGGGCGGAGAGCTACCTGGTACGTCGCATCGGCCCGCAGGCGGCGGTGAAGTACTACGTGTGCCCGGGCTGCAACCAGAACATTCCGCCGGGGGTGGCGCATATCGTTGCCTGGCCGGATTCGCACCGGGGAGGGGATGACCGGCGGCACTGGCACACCGGGTGCTGGGAGCGTCGGCGAACCGGGCGGCGCTAGGATGGGGTGCCATGACGACACCGAACAATCCGGGACAGCATCAGCAGGGCGGCGCGGCGGCCCCGAACCGTTTCGCGGCCGGCGCCGTGGACCTCGGGGCGGTTAAAGAGGCCGCCGATCAACGCCAGCGGGCGGCGGAAAGGTCCAGGCAGGAGGTCTCGTCGGGGGTGCGTATCGCGCGCGCCGCCGCGGTGACTCCGGAGAGTTTCGAGCAGGACCTGGTGGTGCGTTCCACCCAGGTCGCGGTGATCCTGCTGCTGGGCAGTCCGCGTGCCGAGGGGTGTGCGGAGATGTCCGCGGAGTTCACCCGGCTGGCTGAGGCGCAGGACGCCTCCGGTGAACCGGTGCAGTGGGTCTTCCGCGAGGTCGATGTGGACACCACCCCGGAGATCGCTCAGGCGCTGCAGGTGCAGGCTGTGCCCACGGTGCTGGCGCTGGCCGGCGGGCGTCCGCTGACGAACTTCGAGGGCGTGCAGCCCGCCGAGCAGATCGCGCAGTTCGTGGACGCCGTCGTGCGTGCCGTGGATGGGCGGCTGCCGGGGCTGCCGGAGTCCGATGACAGCGAAGACGCAGCTGACGGCGGTGCTGACGCGGCCGACGGGGGAGAGGACGCCGCGGCGTCCGACGCGGGAGATCCGCGCTTTGAGCGCGCCGGCGTCCTGTTGGACGCCGAGGATTACGCTGGCGCGGTGGCCGTCTACGACGAGATCATTGCGAACCCTGCCGCAGACCCCTCGGCGGAGCCGGAGGCTGTGCAGGACGTGGTGGCGGAGGCGCGTGCCGCGCGCGTGACGGCACTGCTGCTGGAGCGTTCGGCGCAGGGGGCGTCCGACGAGGTCGACGACCTGCTGCTGGCCGGTGAGCGGGTGCAGGCCTTCGACACTCTCATCGAGCGCATCAGGACCAGTGGTGGGGATGAGCGCGATACCGCGCGCACCCGGCTGCTGGAGATCTTCGCCATGTACGACACCGCCGATGCCGAGGTCATCGCCGCGCGCACCCGCATGGCCTCGGCACTGTTCTGATGCGACGGGGGCGGGTGGGCCCCTGATCCACCACGGCGCCGCCCGGTAGGGCACGATGGAGGGTGTGAACGACACCATCATTTCCTCACCCGCCACTGCCGATGCCCTCGACGAGGATCTCGTCCTCGACCTGAACGAGGTGACCATCGTGCGCGACGGACGCCACGTCCTGCACCCGGTGACCTGGCAGGTTGAGGTGGATGAGCGGTGGATCATCATCGGCCCCAATGGGGCGGGAAAGACGTCGCTGCTGACCATCGCCGGGGCGCGCCAGTACCCCTCGTCCGGCACCGCCCGGATCGTGGGGGAGACCCTGGGTAAGACAGATGTGCGCGAACTGCGCACCGCGGTGGGCATGTCGTCGGCCGCGGTGGCACACCAGGTTCCGGGTGGGGAAAAGGTCCTCGACCTGGTGATCTCCGCCGGCTACGACGTGATGGGCCGCTGGCGTGAACGTTATGACCGCGGCGATGAACTGCGCGCCATGGAAATCCTGGAGCAGATGGGTGCGCTGCACCTGGGGGAGCAGACCTGGGAGACCCTGAGCGAGGGCGAGCGTAAACGCGTGCTGATCGCGCGCGCCCTGATGACGGACCCCGAACTGCTGCTGCTCGACGAGCCGGGTGCCGGCTTGGACCTGGGTGGGCGTGAGGACCTGGTGCGCATGCTCGGGGAGCTGGCCGAGGATCCGGACGCCCCGGCGACGGTGATGGTCACCCACCACGTTGAGGAGATCCCGCCGGGATTCACCCACGGCATGATCCTGGACGAGGGCAGGGTGGTGGCCCAGGGGCTGCTGGAGGACGTGATGACCTCCGAGAACCTGACCAGGGCCTACCACCAGCCGATCTCGCTGTCTTTCGACGACGGACGCTACTTCGCGCGCAGGGCGCGGACCGGGGGAAGCCACCGGGCCCGCTGAGGAACAGGGACCGGAACACACGACTATGGTGGAGGACATGGTGGACGGCAGTGTGAACGGCAGTGAGCGTGACGGGGCACGCGAGGAGGCCTCGGGGGCCCCGGGGTCGGTCGTGCCAGCCCGGCATGCTTCGACGTTGATGCTGCTGCGCGACACTCTCAGCGGCCCGGAGGTGTACGTCCAGGAGCGTGCGAGCACGATGCGTTTCTGCGCGGAGATGACGGTCTTCCCCGGTGGCGGGGTGGACGCCCGGGACCTTCCCGGCGACGTGGATGGCGACGGCCACGACTCCCCGGAGATCGGCTGGCAGGGCCCCTCACCGCAGTGGTGGGGCGAGCGACTGGGGACCTCTCCGGAACTGGCGCGGGCGCTGGTATGCGCGGCGGTGCGTGAGACTTTCGAGGAGACCGGCACGCTGCTCGCCGGCTATGCGAGCGAAGCAGGTGAGGCAGGGGAGACCGGCCAGAACGGTTCCGGTCCGGTGCGTGACACGGTGCCCTACCTGCCGTTCCGGCAGGAACTCGAGCAGCACCGGTTGGCTTTCTCTGACTTTTTGAGCATGCATGACCTGGTGTTGCGCGGCGACCTGCTGCGCCCGTGGGCGAACTGGGTGACCCCGGAGTCGCAGCCGATCCGATATGACACGGCGTTCTTCGTCGCCGCGATGCCCGAGGGGCAGGAGGCCCACGGGGACACCCGTGAGGCGAGCTCGACGGGCTGGTTCCGTCCGGCCACGCTGCTCGACGGCTGGCGCAACCGCAAAATCAATCTCATGCCGCCGACGTGGTCGCAGCTCAAGATGTTGGACACCTTCCGCAGTGTGGACGAGGTCCTCGACTTCGCCGAGACGTTGCGGGTGGATCCGGTGCGCTCCGAACCGGTCGACGAGCCCTACATGGCCGAGTACTACCTGCTGGAGACCCGGATGTACGGCTACCCCGAGCGGGTGTTCGCCCCCGGTATGAAGTTCGCCGTCGACCCGGGGGATCTGCCCCCGTCCCCGTTCGCGTGAGTTTCTCGCTGGACGAGGTCGACTGGCTCAAGGCGCACCCGGATGCCGTGGCTGGAGCGGAGACCCTCGCACTGACGAAGTCCAGCCGGGTGGCCGACACCGCGACGCTGCGTCGGGAACATGGCGAGTATTCCCGCGCCCTGATGGAATTGGTGTCCGCCCGGCGTTCGGCCGTCGCCGGCGGCAAGGTGCCCGGGGACTGGCTGGTGTGCGGGGACTCTGCCCAGCAGGCCACTCCGGCTGTGGTGGCTGCCGAGCGTGCCGAGCATATCGCCGGTGTGCTCGGGGCCAGCGGTACTCAGGACAGTGATGGTCTCGTCGTCGCCGACGTGACCTGCTCGGTCGGTACCGAGTTGCCGCATCTCGCCGCACGATTCGGCATGGTGATCGGCGGCGACATGGATCCCGTCCGGCTGGCGATGGCGCGTCACAATATGGCGGTCACAGGGCAGGACGCAGGACAGGACGTAGGACGCGTCGCGCTGGTGCGCGCCGACGCGGTGCGTCCTGTCTTCGCCCCCGGGGCCGTGGACGTTGTGGTGGCCGATCCGGCACGCAGGACCGCCCGCGGGCGGATCCGCGACCCGAAGGATTTACTGCCGCCCCTGCCGGACCTGCTGGAGGCACACCGGGGAGCCGCAGTGGCGGTGAAGTGCGCGCCGGGCATCGACTACGGCGAGTGGGAGGGCCAGGTCGACGTGGTCAGCGTGGACGGCGGGGTGAAGGAAGCGTGCCTGTACACCCCGTCGCTGGCCGTGCACGAGCGTCGGGCTGTGGTTTTCCGCGACGGGCAGCGCCGCGTGCTGACCTCCGATGACGAGGAGTCGGAGGAGGTCGGGGCCGTGGGACGCTACATCCTGGACCCGGACGGTGCCGTGGTGCGCGCCGGGCTGGTGCGCCAGTACGCCGCGGCCCTGGGCTGGTGGCGGGTGGACCCGCACATCGCCTATCTCAGTGGCGATTCCCTGGAGGATCTGCCGGACAAGGGGATGGCCGGGGCGTTCCTGCCCGGACAGCGCGTCTTCGAGGTGATCGAGCAGGTGCAGCTAAAGAAGCTGCGCCCGGCGCTGGCGGCGCTCGGGTGCGGGCGACTGGAGATCCTGGTGCGCGGAGTGGACGTGGACCCGGACCAGTTGCGTCGCAAGATGAAGTTGAAGGGGGACCGGGAGCTGACGGTTGTTCTCACCCGGATCGGCGACACCTCTGTAGCGGTCATCACCGAGGAACTACACCTGCGGGGGTAGTTCTAAATAAATGATTTTCGCGACGGTCGGCCGCGTCGTCGCAGGTGACGACCATTCCGTGGTGACGTGGGCCGGGGGATATTTCCGATGTGGGGTACGTCACGGCGATTCGCAGGTAGACTTCGGACCGAAGAAAAGCACCCCAAGCAGGAAGGCCTATGAATGTCGAACATCGTGGTTCTGGTCAAGCAGGTGCCGGACACCTATTCCGAGCGCAAGCTGACCGATGACGACTTCACCCTCGATCGGGAGTGCGCTGACGCGGTCCTCGACGAGATCAATGAGAACGCCGTCGAGGCTGCGCTCCAGCTCAAGGAAGCTGGTGGCGACCGCAACGTTGTCGTCCTCTCCGTCGGCCCGGCCAGCGCCAAGGATGCGCTGCGCAAGGCGCTGTCCCTCGGTGCTGACGAGGCGATCCTCGTCACCGACGACGCACTCGCCGGCTCTGATGCCCTCGGCACCGCTTGGACCCTGTCCAATGCGCTGAACCTCGTCGACGACATCGAGCTGATCATCGCGGGCAACGCCTCGACCGACGGCGTTGCCGGCGCGGTCCCGGGTCTGCTCAGCGAGTACCGCCAGATCCCCGCCCTGACCCACCTCCGCACCCTCGAGGTCAGCGGTGACAAGGTCTCCGGCGAGCGTGTCACCGAGGACGGCATTTACACCGTCGAGGCCCCGAAGCCGGCCATCGTCTCGGTGACGGAGAAGGCGAACACCCCGCGTTTCGCCGTCTTCAAGGGCATCATGGCCGCCAAAAAGAAGAAGATCCAGGAAGTCGGTCTCGCCGACATCGGAGTGGCTCCGGAGAACGTCGGCCTGGCCGCCGCCTCCACCTCCGTGACCACCGCGGCTCCGAAGCCGGAGAAGACCGCGGGCGAGATCATCACCGACGAGGGCGACGGCGGCAACAAGCTCGTCGAGTACCTCGTGTCGAAGAAGCTCGTCTAGTTCACCCACCGGTTCAGCGAGAACGAAACTGTCGAAAGGACATACACAACCATGACCAACGTCCTGGTACTTGTCGAGCACACTCAGGGTGAACTGAAGAACTCCACCCTGGAGCTCATCACCGCGGCCCGCACGTTCGGCTCCGTCGGTGCCATCGTGGTCGGTGCCCCCGGCACCGCCGAGAAGCTGCAGGGGGGTCTGGCCGCCGGTGGCGCCGAGACCATCTACGCCGCGGAGTCCGACGACGCCGAGAAGTACGTCGTCACCCCCTCCGTGGACGCCGTCTCCGGCCTGGCCGCCCAGCTGCAGGTCCCGGTGATCATCGCTGCCGGTGCCGCCGGCAACGAGATCGCCGGACGCGTCGGTGCCCGCGTGGCTTCCGGCGTCCTCTACGACCAGATCGCGGTCAACGCCGACCGTTCCGCCAAGGGTTCGATCTTCGGTGGCGACTTCACCGTTGATTCGACCGCCGGTGGCGCGTCGCCGGTCTACACCCTGCGTGCCGGTGCCGTCGACCCGGAGCCGCAGGCGGCCTCGGGTACCGTTCAGCCCGTCGAGCTGCCGGCTGCCGGCCCCACGGCCGTGACCGTGACCTCCTTCTCCCCGGCGGAGAAGGCCGACCGTCCCGAGCTCACCGAGGCGAAGATCGTCGTCTCCGGTGGTCGTGGTGTCGCCGGTCCGGACGGCTTCCGCGACGTCATCGAGCCGCTGGCCGACGTCCTCGGTGCCGCCGTCGGCGCGTCCCGCGCCGCGGTCGACGCCGACTACTACCCGGGCAAGTTCCAGGTCGGCCAGACGGGCAAGACCGTCTCCCCGAACCTGTACCTGGCCCTGGGTATCTCCGGTGCGATCCAGCACAAGGCCGGCATGCAGACCTCGAAGACCATCGTCGCAGTCAACAAGGACGACGAGGCAGGCATCTTCGAGATCGCCGACTTCGGTGTCGTCGGCGACCTCTTCAAGGTCGCCCCGCAGGCCACCGAGGCCCTCAAGGCCCGCGGCTAGCCAACCACCCCCGCATCCCCCCGGGACCGGAGAGTAGACTCTTCGGTGAACCGGTGAGGTGCACCGTGCACGGCACGACGACGACCCGCACTCACCGAGTGCGGGTCGTCGTCGTTGTGCGTCAGGCCCTCACGCTACAACCCGACGTGCCCCCACGTGAGCCCCCACGTGCACCCCTGAAAAGGACAACACCTCCGTGACCACCCTCTTCGTCATCATGTGCCTGATGCTCGCCACCGTCCTCACGGTGGGCGTGGGTGACCGGATCGGACTGCCGTGGCCGGTCCTGCTGCTGCTGGTCACCACGGCGGTGATGTTCATTCCCGGCACACCCACCATCTGGATCGAACCGGAGCTGATCCTTCCGTTGTTCCTGCCACCACTGCTGTGGGCGCTGGCCAGGCGCACCTCATGGGGCATGTTCCGTGACCAGTGGCGCACGATCCTGAGCCTGTCGGTCGGCCTGGTCTTCATCACCGTGGCAGCGGTCACCGGTGTGACCATGCTGATCATCCCCGGGGTGGGGCTGGTCTCGGCGATGGCGCTGGCCGCCGCGGTGGCACCACCGGACCCCGTGGCGGTGGAGGCTGTCGCCGAGCCCGCAGGCATCCCCCGCAGGATCATCGGTTCGCTGCAGTCCGAGGGACTGTTCAACGACGCGGCCTCACTGGTCATCTTCAGCGCGGCGATTACCGCCGCGGAGTTCCACCACGATATCCACTGGTTCGAGGCCGGCGGCACGTTCATTTACAGTGCCGTGGGCGCGGTGGCGCTGGGCTGGCTCGTCGGGCGTGGCTCGGCCCTGGTGCTCGGGTGGGTCGATTCGTCGGTGGCCGGCAACGCCTTCACCTGGGTGCTGCCGTTCATGGTGTACCTGGCCGCCGAGGAGATCGGCGTGTCCGGGGTCATCGCCGTGGTCGTCGCCGCCGTGGAACTGACCTCCCGGGCGGATGCCACGGCCGCCGACGCTCGCCTGACGGGTTCAGCCTTCTGGGAGGTCACCGAACTGCTCGTCACCGGTCTGGCCTTCGGGCTGATGGGCATGAACGTGCGTGATGCGATCATGGACGACGAGACCGACCACCTCAACCCGGTGTGGTGGGGGCTGGTGATCTCCGCGGTGCTGATCCTCGTGCGCTTCCTCTGGATGTGCTGGCTGCTGCGGGTCAACCGCCGCAAGGGTGGACGCTACCGCGCGCCCATCCGGTTCACGGACGTGATCCTGCTCAGTTGGTCGGGCATGCGCGGGCTGGTGACGCTGGCCCTGGTGCTGTCGCTGAACCCGGTCGACTTCCCGATGCGCGATGAGTTCATCATCGTGGCCTTCGTGGTCCTGCTGTGCACCATGGTGATCCCGGGCCTTACCCTGCCGGCGCTGACGAACTATCTGCGCGAGCACTACGATCTCCAGGACCTGGACGACAAGCTGACCGAGGAAGCGCTCGACGAGGCCTACCGTGCCGCGATGTTGGTGGTCCGCCAGCAAATGGGCGAGGGGCTGTCCCCGGAGCAGGCCGCCAGGATCGAGGAACGCCTCGGTGTGGTGCGCTCGGTCTCCAGTCTTGACGACAGTTCCGACGACACCTCCGAGGAAGTTGACGAGGCCGGTGGCGAACGGACCGCTCCCGCGCGGACGAGCGGGTCCGGAGGAACTGAGGCGGAGGCCCTGCGCCGGCGCCGCGAGCACCGCCAGCAGCTCGCCCAACGCGCCGTGGAGGTGCGCCGCGTGTCGATGTACGCCGCCCAGCGCAGCCTCGCCGCGGCGAAGTTCCGCAAGGGAGTCGACCCGGAGGTCATCGCCGAGAAGATGCGCGAACTCGACCGACGCCTGCTGGCGTTCCCCGGGGAGAAGTGAGTATGACACCTGTGACACGGCGGATCTTCGCCGACCACGCGGCCACCGCGCCGCTGCGTCCGGAAGCGGTGGAGGCTGCCGCGGCGTCCACTGCGCTGCTCAACCCGGCCGGGCAGTACGCCTCGGGACGTGAGGCCCAGCGCGTGCTGGAGGACGCCCGCGAGCAGGTCGCCGAACTGCTCGGCGCCGACCGCGCCGAAGTAATCTTCACCGCTTCCGGTACTGAGTCCGACAACCTCGCCGTGCAGGGTCTCGCCTTCGGTGCGCGGTCGTCCCGCGGGCCCGGTGCCCGGCGTATCTACTCCGCGGCCACGGAGCACCCGGCGGTCGTGGAGACCGTCGACTGGCTGTGCGGCGACCTGCTCGGGGGCGGGGAACCGTTGTTCGAGCACGTCGAACTGGCGGTGGACGGCCACGGGCGTGTGGACGCCGGGGACGTCCCGGCGCTCGATCCGTCCACCGACGCGCTGGTGACCTGCATGTGGGCCAATAACGAGACCGGAAACCTGCAGCCCGTCGCCGAGCTGGCCGACCTCGCGGCAGGCGCGGGCGTGCCCGTGCACGTCGACGCCGTCCAGGCCGTCGGTCACGTCCCGGTGGACTTCCACGCCTTGGGCTGCGCCACGTTGGCGGCGAGTGCGCACAAGTTCGGTGGGCCGAAGGCCACCGGGATTCTGCTGGCCCGCCGCGACGCCGGACTTGTCAGCCCGCTGCGCGGCGGCGGCCAGGAACGCAAGATCCGCTCCGGCACCGCCGATCCGCAGGGGGCAGCGGCGACCGCCGCGGCCCTCGCCGCCGCCGTGGCGGAGATGGCCCAGGAGCACGAGCGCCTCAGCGTCCTGCAGGAGCGCCTGCTGGCGACCGTGCGCCAGATCCCGGACGCACGCACCTACACCGACCCGTCCGGCGGTGCGTTGGCCGGCCACGTGCACGTGGGCTTTCCGGGGGCAGAGGGCGACAGCCTGATCATGCTGCTCGACGTCGCCGGGGTCGACGCCTCCACCGGCTCGGCCTGCTCGGCCGGGGTTAACCGGGCCAGCCACGTGCTCACCGCGATGGGCGTGCCGGTGGACGTCGCCCGCGGCGCGCTGCGGCTCACCCTGGGCACCGCCACCACCGCCGCCGACGTGGACCGGTTGTGCACGCTGCTGCCCGGGGTCGTCGATCAGGCCCGTGCGGCGGGCATGGCGTAGCAGGTGAGAGGCCGCGTCCCCACCGTGTAGGGTGAAGGGCTGACTGCAGGGCCCCCGCGCGCGGGGGCGAAGAAGAGAGCACGAGAGGAACGGGTACACACGATGCGGGTTGTCGCGGCGATGAGCGGTGGGGTGGACTCCTCCGTGGCTGCAGCACGGGCACTAGAGGCCGGACACGAGGTCATCGGCGTGCACCTGGCGTTGAGTCAGTCGCCGGAGGCCGTGCGGGCGGGTTCCCGCGGCTGCTGCTCGCTGGAGGATTCCGCCGACGCCCGCCGAGTCAGCGACTCCCTGGGCATCCCGTTCTACGTGTGGGACTTCTCCGATCGGTTCAAGGCCGATGTGATCGACAACTTCGTGGAGTCCTACGAGATCGGCGAGACCCCCAACCCCTGCCTGCGCTGCAATGAGAAGATCAAGTTCGAGGCGCTGCTGGACCGCTCCATCGCCTTGGGCTTCGACGCGGTGGTCACCGGCCACTACGCCCGCCTGCACGACGGGGTCATGCGCCGCGGCATCGACGACAACAAGGACCAGTCCTACGTGCTCGGCGTGCTGGACGACGAGCAGCTGGCCCACTGCATCTTCCCGGTCGGCGACACCGTGAAGCCCGAGATTCGTGAGGAGGCCGCTGACCTGGGCATGGGCGTGGCCTCTAAGCCGGACAGCCACGACATCTGCTTCATCCCCGACGGCAACACCCAGGCATTCCTGGGCAACCAGATCGGTCTGCGCCCCGGCATGGTCAAGTCCGTGGAGGGCGAGACCCTCGCCGAGCACGACGGTGTCTACGGATTCACGATCGGCCAGCGCAAGGGTCTCGGCGTGGCCGGTCCCGCCGCTGACGGCCAGCCGCGCTACGTCACCGACATCGACGCCTCCACCGGCACGGTGACCGTGGGCGGACGCGAGGACCTGCGGGTCGGGCACATCACCGCCGACCGGCTCAAGCGCCTGGACCCGGCGAAGCACGGCACGACCTTCGACTGCGATGTGCAGGTCCGCGCCCACGGCGGCGTAGTTCCGGCCACCGCTACCCTCAGCGGGGAGTCGGTGGAGCTGGAGCTGCACGAACCCTTGCGCGGGGTGGCCCGCGGCCAGGCCGCGGTGGTCTACCTGCCGGACGCCGAGGGCGACATCCTGCTCGGCTCCGGCACGATCTGCCGGACGCAGCCCTGGTCCGAGACGGCGCCTACATCACAGGCGTCGCAGGCACGGACCGCGTGAGCGAGACGATGGGTCGTTTCGCCTGGTGGGAGGACGTCCGTACCGAGCACATCGACCTGCGTGCCGCTCTGGCCGCAGCGTCCCGACGTTCCCGCGACGTGGACGAGGACGTTGGCGTGGTTCCCCCGCTGAGCCTGCCGCAGGGTGACCTGCTGCCCGCCAGCGCGGCGATGGGCGTGCTCGTCGGCGGGCCCTACCTGCGCTCCCACGCCCGCGGCTGGGAGATCGCCCCGGGCCGGACGCTGGACGCCCGGCACTTCCTGGGGCGGCTGCACGAGCTCACCGACATCGTTGCCGAGGTCATGCCGGGCACCGACCGGCTGATGGTGCACGTCACCGGCCCGTGGACGTTCGGGGCGGACGTGGAGTACCGCGGGCACCCGCTGTGCTTTGATCGTCCGGCGTTCCGGGACGTGGCGCTGTCGCTGGGCGAGGGCGTCCGGGAGTTCTGCGATGCGGTGGGCGCATCCGTGGTGCACGTGCATGAACGCCGCCTCGGCGAGGTCACCTCACACCTGCAGGGTGCGACGGAGTTCGAGTCGATGCAGGTTGACCGGGAGGTCGCGCTGAACGTGGAGCACAGGTTCATCGACCAGGTGCGCGGTGGAACGCAGCGCCAGGTAGTCCTGGACACCGGGCTGGTGTGGCCGGAACTGCTGCACACCGGTGCCGACGCGCTGGTCGTTGACGAGATCTCCGGGGAGTGCACCGACGACGTGGCCGGGCTGATCGACGCCGGGGCGCAGGTCGCCTGGCGGGTGGACGACGCCCGGTCGAGCGAGGACATCGCCCACGAGGTCATCGGCACGTGGCGGCGCTGGACCTTCGACGCGGCCACCCCCGAACCCCAGATCGACCTGGTCGCCGTGGGGGACGGGGTACTGAAACCAGGCCCGGCGGCCGAACTTGCCCGTACCGTGCGCGGGGCCGCGGCGCTGCTGCACAGCAACTAGGCGCGGCGTCCCCGGGGGTCGGGGAGGGGACTACTCGGAGCTGAGGTCCACGACCTCGAATTCGAGCAGCGAGGCACCCGTGGCGACGGGCTTCTTGCCCTCGCCGCCGTGCGGGCCGCTGTGGGCGGCCTTCGCCGGGCCGTCCGCCCACGCCTGGAAGTCCTCTTCGGTGGCCCAGGTGGTGACCACGAAGTAGCGGGTCTCGCCGGCGGTGGGGCGCAGCAGCTGGAAGCCCTCGAAGCCGGGGGAGCTGTCGACGGTGTGGGCGCGGGCGGCGAAACGGGCCTCGAGCTCGGGGCCGGCGCCCTCGGGGACGTCGATGGCGTTAATCTTCACGACGGACATGGTGCTCCTTGCTTCGGGGTGAGAGTGCGTTACCACCTGCGAGTCTACCGCCGGTGGCGTCCAGAAACAGGCTGGGACACATGTCGGCGATGAGGGCCTGTCCGTCCTGGTATCCCCACGTCTGCGCCCGGTGGTTCACGGCGGCTGCGAGGTCAGGGAAGTCGGCCAGCCCCTCGTCGTAGGCGTCTTCGACGGCCGCGAGCAACCAGGTGGGCTCGATACCGGAGTTGTCCGCCAGCCGGCGAATGGCGCACAGGGCGGTCATGACCGGCAGGCCGAACTCCCAGGACCAGTCCTCGTCGGTGAAGGTCCCAGACGTGATGGTCACGGTCGTGATGGTCCCAGGCGTGATTGTCAGGGTCGGCGGTTGCGTCCCCTCAGATACCGGGGGCATCCAGTCGTGGTGCGCGAGAATCTCGGTGCGCTGGGGAGATAGAACCCCGCAGTCGCGGATCCTCAACGCGGTGGAGTCGGCGAAGATGAATCCGGGAGTGCGGCCTGGTTCGGGAACGTCGGCCCGGCTCAGCGCCATCACCGTGGGCCAGTAGTCGGAGACTGGCATGTCGGGTTCTAGGTCGGTCTGCCGGTAGACGGTGGTGTCACCGAAGGTCTCGTGGACCACCAGTGTGCCATCGTCCAGCGCGTTGCGAATTTCGGTGTCGGTGAGCTGGGAGTCGAGTGCGAACCCGCGGAACCGGTCGAGTACGTCAGTGAGGGGCACGAGGCTGATAGTAGTCCTGAAGTTACTACAGTCGACTGTAGTAACTTCGGGAGTACTTCGGTCAGTCGAAGTCCATCGCCGACGGTCAGCGCACCGCGTCCGGCCCTTCGGCCAGCAGTAGCTTGAAGCCGTCCTCATCGAGGACCGGGACACCCAGGTCCTCGGCCTTCTTCAGCTTCGAGCCCGCCTTCTCTCCGGCGACGACGAAGTCGGTCTTCTTCGACACCGAGCCGGATGCCTTGCCCCCGTGGGCTTCGACGACCTCCTTGGCTTCGGTGCGGTCGAAGTCGACGAGGGATCCGGTGACGACCAGGGTCAACCCCTCTAGGGTCTGCTCTGGGCGCTCGGAGGCCTCGATGATCTGCTCCATGCGTACTCCGGCGGCGGCCCAGGCGTCGACGATCTCGCGGTGCCAGTCCACGGCGAACCAGTCCTTCACCGACTGGGCGATGATGCCGCCGACCCCGTCGATGTCGGCCATTTCCTCGACAGAGGCTTCGTCGATGGCGGGGATGGACTGCAGTTTCGCGGCGAGCGCCTTAGCTGCGGTGGGGCCGACGTGGCGGATCGACAGGGCGGTGATCACCCGCCACAGGTCCACACCCTTGGCCTCCTCGAGGTTGGCAAGCAGCACCTCGCCCTGCTTGTTCAGGGTGCCGGCCTTCGTGGTGTACGCACTGGTGGTGGCCAGCTTCTCTGCGGTGAGGGAGAACAGGTGGCCCTCGTCGGGCAGGACGCCGGAGTCGATGAGGTCGTGGGCGGCGCGCTCACCGAGAGCGTCGATGTCGAAGGCGCCGCGTCCGGCGAGGTAATTCAGGCGGTTCTGCAGCTGGCCGGGGCAGTAGCGGGTGTTGGGGCAGCGCCAGTCGGCGTCGCCGTCGCGGGTCGGCGACAGCGGCGTGCCGCACTCCGGGCACAACGACGGGTAGAGGTACTCGCGTTCCTCCCCGGTGCGCGCGCTCTCCACGGGGCCGAGGACCTCGGGGATGACCTCGCCGGCCTTGCGGATCATGGCACGATCACCCAGCCGGACGCCCTTGCGGTGCGCCTCGGTGGCGTTGTGCAGCGTGGCCATGGTGACGGTGGACCCGGCGACGTAGGTCGGTGTCATGACCGCGTACGGGGTGGCGCGCCCGGTGCGTCCGATGCCCACGCGGATGGACTCCACGGTGGTCACCGCCTCCTCCGGCGGATACTTGTAGGCGATGGCCCAGCGCGGTGCTCGGCTGGTGGCACCCAGGTCCTGCTGCTCGGAGACGTCGTCGATCTTCACGACGAGCCCGTCCATCTCGTGGGCGGCGTCGTGACGGTGCTCGCCCCAGTAGGTGACCGCGTCCAGCACCTCGGTCACACTGTGCACCTGCCGGGTGTAGGGGCTCACGGGCAGGCCCCAGGCCTCGATCGCCCGGTAGCCGTCGTGCTGGCTGGCCGGCTCGAAGCCTTCGCGGGCGCCGATGCCGTGGCAGATCAGCCGCAGCGGACGCTTGGCCGTCTCCTCCGGATTCTTCTGCCGCATCGCCCCGGCGGCGGCGTTGCGGGGGTTGGCGAACATCTTCTTGCCCTCGGCCTGCCGGTCGGCGTTCATCGTGGCGAAGTCCTCGACGGTGATGAAGATCTCGCCGCGGATCTCCACCAGGGCGGGCACGGGGAATTCCTCGGTGCCGGTGAGCACGTCCGGGATGTCGTCGAGGGTGCGGGCGTTGTGGGTGACGTCCTCACCGGTGACGCCGTCACCGCGGGTGAGGGCGAGGTCGAGCCGACCGTCGATGTAGAGCAGATCGATCGAGGCACCGTCGATCTTCAGCTCGGTGAGGTAGGTCGGCGCGGGGGTGCGTTCGAGCCACTCACGCATCTCGTCGAGGCTGAAGACGTTGTCGAGACTGAGCATCTGCTCACGGTGGTCGACGTTGCGGAACGGCGAGTTCTCCGGCGACGGGGCGACCTCCTGGGTGGGGCTGGTGCCCTGCACCACCTCCGGGTGGGACGCCTCGAGCTCCTGGAGTTCGCGCATCATCACGTCGAAGTCGGCGTCGGAGATCTCGGGCGCCTCGTAGTAGTACAGCTCCCGGTGGCGGCGGATGTCGGACGCCAGCGTGGTCCACCGGTCTTCGGGTGTCTGCTCGGGAGTGTGCTCAGGTGTCGGCTCGGATGTCTCAGTCACCTGGGCCAGTGTAGTGAGCGCGGAGTCACCGGGGGAGTTGAACCTGGCGGCAATCGGATGGTTCTGCGGACAGATGAGTGCCTGTTCACAGGTCCCGGCCTATCTGTGGTGTGCATCACTACCGGCGGGGGTGGTGGTCTGTGCGGTGGTCATAACTAGGTTAGTGCAACGTCCAGGCCGTGTCCTGCGGTGATTCCGGGAATGTGATGTAGGTATCGGGGTGGACCGTGGCGCGTGGGGGTAGATCTGTTCACCTGGGGAAACCTAGCGTTGTCGGTGTCAGGGAGCCCCACAGGGAACACCACCCACGCAGACCAGTACTGAAATCGGATGGCTGCACCTTCAGAAAGGACGATCACATGTTCAACCTGCTCAGCCGTGAAGAGATCAACGAGATGACCGCCGGCGCCAACTACTTCCTTTTCGGTGACGACGAGGCCATCGCCGTGGACACCCCGGAGCACGACGACTTCCTCGTCTAGCTCCACCTGGTTTAACTTCGCCTGGTTTAACTTCGCCTGGTTTAACTTCACCGGGTTCCCGTCGCCCGGGTGCACGATCGTCACGATCGTGCACCCGGGCGATGTTGTAGTTGGACGTTGCTGGACGGCGCTGTTCGACCACGCCCGGATTTTCATGTCCGGGGTCCGTTATAGAGTGGCTGCCATGACCACCGCCGAGCACTTCGACCCGACCCACCTCCTCAGCTTCGACCTGGAGACCACCGGAACGGATCCCTTGACCGCACGGATCGTGACCAGCGCGCTGATCACCATCAACGGACGTGAACGAGACGACCTGGAGATGCTCGCGGACCCGGGGATTCCGATCCCCGAGGGGGCGTCGAAGATACACGGCATCTCCACGGAGTACGCGCAGGAGCACGGCCGCCCGCACGCCGAGGTGTTGTCCGAGACCATCGAACGCATCCGGGCCGGCTGGCGCGCCGGGGCGACCTTGGTCGTCTACAACGCAGCCTACGATCTCACCGTCCTGCGCAGCCTGGAACCGTCCTTCACCGTGGACGGTCCTGTTATCGACCCGCTGGTGGTCGACAAGGCCAAGGACCAGTACCGCACGGGGAAACGGCGGTTGGAAAACGTGTGCGAGCACTGGGGCGTCACCCTCGGCAACGCTCACGAGGCGACGGCGGACGCACTGGCAGCCGCCCGCGTGGCCTGGAAGCTGGCTCGTGCCTACCCGGAGATCACTGAGGTGACCGCGGACGAGCTGATGCTCCAGCAGGCCACCTGGCACTACGAGTCGCAGTCGGGGTTGAAGAAGTACTTCGAGAACAAGGGTCAGACCGACCGTGCGGCCACGGTGAACACCTCCTGGCCCCTGCAGGCATAGCTGTTCAGTAGGATTGACGACCATGGCTAATTCCGCACCTAAGACCTCGGCCGAGTACCTCCGCGACATCGTTGCCGCGCCGGTCTATCGGGCGGCACGGCACACCCCGCTTGAGACCATGGACGCGCTGTCGGCACGCACCGGCAACCGTGTGATGGTCAAACGTGAGGATCTGCAGCCGGTCCACAGTTTCAAGCTGCGTGGGGCTTTCAACCGCATGTCCCAGCTCACCGGCTGCGCCGGTGTGATCACCGCTTCGGCCGGCAACCACGCCCAGGGCGTGGCCCTGTCCGGCCGTGAGTTGGGGATTCGCTCAGTCATCGTGATGCCGGTGACCACCCCGTCCATCAAGGTGGAAGCCGTCCGCGGATTCGGTGGAGAGGTCGTGCTGCACGGAGAAAACTTCGACGCCGCGCAGGGCAAAGCCAAGGAACTCTCCGAGGTCGAGGGCCTGGTGTACGTGCCCCCGTTCGACAACGAGGCAGTGATCGCCGGGCAGGGAACCATCGGGCTGGAGATCTTCCAGTCCGCCGCCGTCGACCGGGTCTTCGTGCCCGTCGGTGGTGGCGGCCTCGCCGCCGGAGTGGCGGTACTGCTCAAGGAACTCAACCCGCAGATCAAGGTCATCGGTGTCGAGCCCGAGGAATCCGCGTGCCTCACCGCCGCCCTGTGGGCAGGGGAGCCCGTGGAGCTCGAGCACGTCAGCCTCTTCGCCGAGGGTGTGGCCGTGCGCAAGATCGGTGCCGAGACCTTCCGGCTGTGCCAGCAGTACCTCGACGAGGTCGTGACCGTGAGCTCCGACGAGATCAGCGCGGCGATCAAGGACCTCTTCGACGACACCCGCGCGATCGCCGAGCCGGCCGGCGCGGTGTCCCTGGCCGGGCTGAAGAAGTACGCCACCGCCAATGATCTTCAGGACGAGACCCTCGTCAACGTCCTGTCCGGGGCGAACCTGAACTTCCACACCCTGCGCTACATCTCGGAGCGCGCCGAGCTCGGTGAAGGTGGCGAGGCGATCTTCGCCGTCACCATCCCCGAGGAGCAGGGCGCCTTCGTGAAGTTCTGCGAGGTGCTCAACGGCCGAATGGTCACCGAGTTCAACTACCGCGTAGGCGAGCGCGGTGACGACCGGCGTGCCCGGATCTTCGTCGGTGTCCAGCTCAAGGAGGGCGCCGCCGAACGCACCGCCATCGCCGACGCACTGGACACCGCCGGTTACGACGTCGTCGACCTCTCCGACGACGAGGTCGCCAAGGAGCACGTCCGCTACATGATCGGCGGGGTGCCGCCGGCCTTCGTCGACGAGCGGATGTTCACCTTCGAGTTCCCCGAGCACCCCGGTGCCCTGGTCCACTTCCTCGACGTGCTCGGCGCGAACTGGAACGTCACCGCATTCCACTACCGCAGCCAGGGAATGGACTACGGACGAATCCTCGCCGCCTTCGAGGATGCCCGTTCCGCCGACTTCGAGGCCCACCTCAGCGAGCTGGGTTACCCGTTCACCGAGGTGACGGACAACTCGTCCTACAAGCTGTTCCTGGCACCTGCGGGGGAGTAGCCGATGAACGGCGTCGAGCAGCCGGACCAGCCGATCACTCCGATGACATGGGCCCGTCTATTCGGGGTCCTTCTCCGCAACCCGCCCAGCACGCTGCACGCGACTGTAGAGAGTCGCGGTGAGTTCGCAGAGAAATCCGCCTACGAGATCTGGCGCGATGGCCCGAAACTCCGGGTCGAGAAGAACGGGGCCCCAACGTTCATCAGTGACGGGGAAACCTACTGGTCCTTCGGGCGTACTGAACGCCTGGCCGGAGCACAGGGCCGCCCGGTCGCCGCCGCAGGCGACGGGTCGCGCTTCTTCGGTGGGATCCAGCACTTGTGTCGGCCCTGGAAGGCAGGTGACTGGGCGGGAACTGACGCCACCGCACCTGACAGTCCGGCCGCCGAGGACTCTTTTCAAGGGCGGGATTGCTGGACCATTGTGCTGAACGAGGAACTACGCATCTGGGTCGACCGGGACTCCGGGTTTCTGCTCGGGATGATCGCTGACACCACGGATCCGACAATTGATGGACAGTGGATCAAGGCTCCTGAAATCGGCATATCTCTCGATGCCGCGCTGTTCTCCTGGGACGGACCGGTGCTGACGCAAGGCGACGTCAAGAAACTCAGGTCGGACGAGATCCGGGCACTCGAGGAATCCCAAATGGCATGGTTCCGGGGAAATGTTCTGTCCACGCCGTTGACTGCGTCTGCGACGGTGAGCCTCATCCCCGAACAGATGCGTGTTGAAGAGGACATTGTCCACGGTGGGACGCCAGGAATCTTCCGCTTCGAGCGACGTGTTTCCACGCCTGATCGGGCTAACCCCCAACCTGCGGGGAAGAAAGCGGACGTCTCCTGGCAGGAAGACGGGTACGACTGGGAGGTCACCTTCCTGGCACCCCAGATCATCGTCGACGATGCGCTGCGCTCCGAGGTCCGCCGGAGATTCAGCCGACAGGTCCACGACAGGAGTGAAGAAAAGTGACGACCCCGACATGGGAGGACCTGCGCGAGCGGTTGCTCACCGAACCATCCGGCACACTCCACGCCAGCATCCAGTGGGAGGACGGCGAGGCACCACCGTTGTTCTTCATGAACGGTCACTACACCTGGGGTCCGGGGCCGCGGAACCTGGGGAGGAAAGGCGAATCCTCAGACGAACCTGTCCAGATCGAGGTCTGGCGCCACGGTCGACGACTGCGCGTCGAGAGGAACGGTGTCCCGGTCCACATCACCGACGGGACGCGCACCTGGGATTTCTGGGAGGACGCACACCGTCCTGTCCTGATCTCCCGGGAGACTGCCAGCTGGTCAGGTGCGATGGCCTACCGCGGTGAAGCACAGTGGCTCATCAACGGGCTTCCCGCGATCGGCTGGACCGAGGACGACGTGCGTCCGGATGCAGCGATCGAGGGTGATAGCATCGCCGGACGTTCCGCATGGGCATTCACGCTCCGTGGGGTCCGGGTCGTGGTTGATCAGGAGTCACTTCACACGATGTCCCTGCACACCGGCGGATCGACCTTCGGCGAGAGGTTCGTGGACCCGGAGATAGGCCTACCCGTGGACGAGGAGCTCTTCAGCTGGTCCGGACCGATCCAGACGGAGAGATCCAGACAGAAAGCCTGGAGCAAGACCAGGGCACAGCGGCTGGAGGAAGCGAAGCATCGACACCGCGACTGGCTGCTGGCCAATGTCGTTGAGTCCGAGGACGACCTTGTCAACCTGCCTGTCACCGTGGACCTGACGCCAACGAGGGTGCCCGTCCGGCGCGAGGAGGCCGGTGAATTCAGGGCCTCCGCAGAGAACATGTCCCTGATCCGGGTCCTCCCGGACAGCGAACTGCGGCACGAGGAGGACACCAATGCACACCGTTGGTCGGCGCAGGGTTTTAACTGGGAACTGCTGCCGCAGGACAGCGGCATCGAACTCGGCAGGCAGGGGATCAGCGAGGTCTGGGAGCAACTTCATCCCGGGGTCCCCGCCTCGAACTACCGGGCACCGGGGGAGTAGACGACGAAGTTCGGGTCGAGGCCTCTGGGTCGAGGCGGAGGCCGCTCAGTCCAGCAGGGCGCCGAGGATCTCGCCGACCTCGCCGAGGTGCTCGATCTCGGAGAGCAGGAAATCCGGGCCGCCCGGACGGCCCAGGATCAGGATGTAGTCCGTACCGGTCAACGGGGTCGCCGCCAGAGCGGAGTCCATCACCGTCCAACTCGACGGCACCCAGGTGTCCCGGTCGGTCAGTGCACGGGGCTCGGTCACCGGGGTCTCCGTCAGCACCCGGCCGTCGTCCTCAGGCGCCGCGGCGGACGCCGTGACACGGCGGGTGTTCTCCCCGGACTCCAGGATCACCGCCCACTGCACCGACATCGACTTCGGCAGCCGGTCGATCAGCTTCTGGACGCTGCCCATCGCCCGACGGCGGTGCCGGGCGACCTCGGCGAGCAGGCTGATCTGGCCGCGACGGTCCACCGTCCCGGAGAACGGGCGGATCGAGTCGACGTAGACCCCGTCGACTTCCTGGGCAGCGCTGATCAGGGCGTCCGCCAGGCGGCCGTTCGGCAGGTCGACGACGATGTCGTCGACGACCGAGCCGTCCGGATCATGCTCGACGACGTCCACGCTCCTGATGTCGGCGTCGATGGTGCCCATCGTGGCAGCGATGAGCCCGAGGGTGCCGGGGACGTCGGGAAGCCGGACGCGCATCAGATAGGACAAGGTGAACCTCAGTGTAGATAGGGCAGGGTAAATAAAGCAGAAACAATGCGTTGCGCCACGATTGTAGCGAACCGGGGCGGACGCACGCGCGGACACGGCGTCCTACTAGAGTGGTGCGGGTAAACCCTGCGACAGCACATGTACCGCACGAACACCGCACGAACGATGAAAAGGGGACCCACCTGTGTCCGAGATCTCCCGTGACGAGGTCGCGCACCTCGCCAGGCTTTCCCGCCTCGACCTGACCGAGGACGAGCTCACCAACTACGCCGCACAGATCGACGGCATCGTCGAGACCGTCGCCGCCGTGCGCGAGGTCGACACCGAGGGTGTCGAACCGCTGAGCCACCCCACCCAGAACGTCGACGGCGCGGTGTCGGTCATGCGTGAGGACGTCCCCCAGGAGTCCCTGACCGCCGAGCAGGCCCTGGACCAGGCCCCCAAGCAGGACCAGCAGCGCTTCCAGGTTCCCCGGATCCTGGGCGAGTAGAGGGCGAGACGACAGCGAAATGAGTGAAGTGAACAACACGACCTACACCGTCGGCACCCGGGACGACTCGGACCTGACGACCTGGACCGCCGCCGAGCTCGCGGAGAAGATCCACGCCGGCGACGTCAGCTCCGTCGACGCCACCCGCGCCCACCTCGACCGGATCTCCTCGGTGGACACCGATGTCCACGCCTTCCTGCACGTGGGGGAGAAGGAGGCGCTCGCCGCCGCCGAGCAGGCGGACAAGGACATCGCCGCCGGCACCGTCGCGTCCTCCCTCGCCGGCGTCCCACTGGCACTGAAGGACGTCTTCGTCACCACCGACGCGCCGACGACCTGCGCCTCGAAGATGCTCGAGGGCTACATGAGCCCTTACGACGCGACGGTCACCCGCCGCATCCGTGAGGCCGGCATCCCGATCCTCGGCAAGACCAACATGGACGAGTTCGCCATGGGTTCCTCCACCGAGAACTCCGCCTACGGCCCCACCCACAACCCCTGGGACCTGACCCGCACCGCCGGTGGTTCTGGCGGCGGCTCCTCCGCCGCACTGGCCGCGGGCATGGCCCCGCTGGCTATCGGCACCGACACCGGCGGATCCATCCGCCAGCCGGCCGCCCTGACCAACACCGTCGGCGTGAAGCCCACTTACGGCACGGTCTCCCGCTACGGCCTGGTCGCCTGCGCGTCCTCCCTGGACCAGGGTGGGCCCACCGGACGCACCGTGCTCGATACCGCTCTGCTGCACGAGGTCATCGCCGGCCACGACGCCAACGACTCGACGTCCTCCGAGCGTCCCGTCGCCCCCGTCGTGGAGGCGGCCCGCCAGGGCGCCAACGGCGACCTGACCGGTGTGACCGTCGGCGTGGTCAAGCAGCTCGAGAGCGTGCAGGGCCTGCAGGCCGGTGTGGCGGAGAGCTACCGGGCCTCCCTGGAGCAGCTCAAGAGCCAGGGCGCGACCATCGTCGAGGTGGACTGCCCGAGCTTCGAGTACGCACTGAACGCCTACTACCTCATCCTGCCCTGCGAGGTCAGCTCCAACCTGGCCCGCTTCGACGGAATGCGTTACGGCCAGCGTCAGCTCGACGACGGCCAGCACTCCGCCGACCAGGTGATGTCCGCGACCCGCGCCGCAGGGTTCGGCCCCGAGGTCAAGCGTCGTATCATCCTGGGCACCTACGCGCTGTCCGTCGGCTACTACGACGCCTACTACCTTCAGGCACAGCGCGTGCGTAACCTCATCGCCCAGGACTTCGCCAAGGCCTTCGCCGACGTGGACGTGCTGGTCTCCCCGGTCACCCCGACCACCGCCTTCGAGCTGGGGGAGAAGGCGGACGACCCGCTGGCGATGTACCTGTTCGACCTGTGCACCCTGCCGCTGAACCTCGCCGGGGTGTGTGGCATGTCCGTGCCCGGCCCGCTGTCCAGCGACACCGGCCTGCCCGTCGGTCTGCAGATCATGGGCCCGGCACACGGCGACGACCGGCTCTACCGCGTGGGCGCGGCCTACGAGGCGGGGCGGCGCTAGACTGGCCGCAACCACCGCTGAGGCAGGAGGAGAGACCAGTGAGCACTGAGGACGATGTCCGGCGCCTGGCCACCGCCCTGCCGGAGGTGGCTGAGCGCACGTGCTACGGGACGCCCGCGTTCTACGTGGCGGGTAGGATCTTCGCACGCCTCCGCGAAGAACCGGACGTGCTGGTGTGCTGGCGGGAGAGCCTCGAGGACTGTGAGTTCCTGCTGGCGGCGGATCCGGGCAAGTTCTTCACCACGGACCACTACGCAGGGCACGCCTGTGTCCTGGTCCGCCTCGACCAGGTCGACGTCGCTGAGCTTTCCGAGCTCCTCGCCGAAGCATGGGAGGCCCGCGCCCCGAAACGGCTGAGGCGAGCGGCCGAATAGGCTCGGCCCCTCACACCTCTGGCCAGTTGCGCTCCAGGCCCTCGATGATGAAGTTCACCTTCACGTCCATGAATCCACGCCCCGACCAGGACTCGTCGGGCTGGAAGAGGTGCTCCTCGCCGATGCGCTGGCGCACCTTCTCCAGCCCCGAGACACCGGCGGTGTCGGTGGCGCGCATCATCTCCACCCCGAGCCGGGTGGCCATCACGGTGTCGCCGAGGAAGTCCAGGGCGAAGGCTGCCTGCATTCTCGACCTGCCGTGCTCCTCGATCACCCGGACGTAGCCGCGGAGCGGGTCCTCGATGTGATCGAACGCCGCCGGGTAGGAGAACAGGGTCCGGGCAAGCCCCGGCACTTCCTCGCACATGCGCCAGCACTCATTGGCCCAGAGACGCAGGGCGTCCTGCCAGCCGGCGTCATCCCCGGGAGGCTGGATCGTGGCGGCGACGCGGGCGAGACAGGCCTCCAGCACCGCGTCGCGGGAGGGGAACACCCGGTACAACGCTGGGGTGACGACCTCGAGTCGGCGAGCGATGGCGGACAGGGTGAAGTCGGCGATGCCCAGCTCCAGCGCGGCATCCACCACGTTGTCGCCGGTGAATGTGGGTTTCGGCCCGGTCTTGCGTCCCGCCTGTCCAGGTGTGGTGCTCATGGGACCAGCGTAGTGGGGGAGAGTGCCATCTACTCCACCAGCCTCCACCCTTGCGCGTCATGCAGGTGGCCCCAGTAACGCGCGTACGTCCCGCCGAGGGCGAGCAGTTCAGCGTGAGTCCCTTGCGCCTCCACCCGGCCCTGCTCGTCGAGTTGCACGATGACGTCGGCGCGGGCGATGGTGTCCAGCCGGTGGGCGATGGTGAGCACCGTGGAGTGGGTGCGAAGTTCCTCCACTGCGGCGATGATGTTTGATTCATTTTCGACGTCCAGGGCGCTCGTCGCCTCGTCCAGCAGGACGACCGGCGCCTGCTTGAGCAGGGCGCGGGCGACCGACACCCGCTGGCGTTCACCACCGGACAGCGAACGACCACCCTCGCCGACACGGCTGTGCCAGCCGTCGGCGAGCCGGGCGGCGATGGAATCAACGCCGGCCACGGAGGCGGCGGCAATCACGTCCGCGTCCGAGGCGTCCTCCCGTCCTACGCGCACGTTCTCCAGCAGGGTGTCGTCGAAGAGGTACACATCCTGGAAGACCATGGACAGCTGCGACATCAGTTGGGTGGTGGTCTGCTCGGTGACGGGCACCCCGCCGACCATGACGACACCGCTTTCGGCATCGTAGAAGCGGCTGATCAGGCGTGCCACCGTCGTCTTACCTGACCCGGACGGGCCGACGAGCGCGACCATCGTCCCGGCCGGTATGTGCAGATCTACGTCGCGCAGCACCGGGGAGTCCGGTGTGTAACCAAAGGTGACGTGCTCCAATGACACCGAGCCAGGAGCGGTCAATTCGGACGGACGAGACGGTTCCGGCAGCGGCGTGGCCGTGAGGACGTCGTCGATTCCGTCGAGCACGGCGCGTCGGCTCTCGATACCCATCGCGCTTTCCGTGATCGCCGACAGGGTGCTTGTGAAGCGCATCGCCAGCCCGATAAAGGCCAGCGCAGGAACTGGTTCCAAGGTGCCGGACACCGCCAGCGAACCGGTCACGCTGATCAGTGCCACGACCACACCTTGGGTTGCCGCGCCGCTCAGCAGCAGGCCACCGGTCTCCATTCCCAGCGCCCGCAATTTCGTGGACCGGGCCTGCTCCATCGATTCGGTCAGGGGAGTGAAGTCGCCGCTTCGCCCGCAGGACCGCAACGCCCCCTGGCATTGGGCGAATTCGACGATCCGGTCGGCGAGGTCCTCCTGTGCCGGGGTGGTTCGCCGGGCGGCCCGGCGCATCAGGGCGGTGGAGGCCACCGTTAGCAGTGCGAATACGGGGACAGAGACGGTGAGGACCAGCCCGAGCAGCGGGTCCCAGAACCAGGCCGCCACGATGATGACTCCAGCTGCGGCCGTCCGACTGATCAGCGGCACGATCATGTGGGCGATGATCTCGCCGGTGGTCATCAACTCCGTGGACACGATGCGTGAGAGACGGCCCGCCCGGGACCGGGCGAACCAGCCCAGCGGCTGACGTGTCACCTGGTCGCCGACGAGCCGGTGGATATTCTGCAGGAAATCCAGGGCCATGGCGTATCCCCACCTGTTGGAGAGGTAGTTCGCCCCGAAGGTAGCCAGGGCGAGTCCGCCCAATACCCACATCCATCCGGTGAATCCGAGCCCCCACACGGGATCTCCAGTCGCCAGGGTGGTCACTGCGGGTAACAGGGCTCCTAGCGCTGCACCTTCGAGGAGGCCGACGAGGATGGCGACAGCCACCACGCGCCGCATCGCGCCGGGGTCGGCGAGCATCCGGCGGCAGCGGGGGATGATGTCGGTCAGCGGGAGGTTCATGAGTGAAGTCCTTCGGTGTTGTCCCAGAGGCGCGCGTACCCCGGATGGGCGAGCATCTCGGTGTGGTTCCCGGCGGCGACGACCCTGCCGTTGTCGGTGAGGATGATCTGGTCGACCCCGGTGATGACCTCGGGGCGGTGCGCGATGAGGAGTACGGTCCTGCCCTGGACAAGGGTGCTCAACGCTTCCTGGATCTGGTGCTGGGACTCCGGGTCGGTCAGGGCGGTGGCCTCGTCGAGAATGAGGACGGGGGCATCGACCAGGAGGGCCCGAGCGATGGCTATGCGTTGGGCCTGGCCGCCGGACAGGCCGGATTGCGAACCGTAGACGGTGTCGAAGCCGTGGGGCAGTGCCTCGATCTCGTCGAGGACGTGGGCCGCCCGCGCGGCGGCGCGGACCTGGTCGTCGGTGGCGTCGGGGCGTCCTAAAGCGATGTTGTCCCTGATGCTGACCCCCAGCAGCTGCGGATCCTGCAGGACGAATCCGACGTGGGAGTACAAGTCCGGCACCTGGGGGACGGGGACACCGCCGATACTGACGGTGCCGGAGTCCGGGTCGGCGAAGCGGGCGAGCAAGGTGGCGATGGTGGACTTGCCGGAGCCGGACGGACCGACCAGGGCCGTGACGGTGCCCTGTCGCAGGGTGAAGCTGACGTCGTCGACGGCCGCAACGTCCGAGCCCTCGTAGGAGAAGGTGACGTGGTCGAAGACGACATCGTGGTTGGCGGGGGAGGACGCGACGTCCGTGCCTGCGTCGGTACCTGTCTCCGTGCCCTCGGGCAGCGTCGGGGTCTGCAGGAGCTGGATGAGCCGCAGCGCGGCCTGCCCGGCAAGTTGTCGCGACCACATCGAACTCATCCCGATCTCGATGGCAAAGGGTACGAGCAGGGCAATCAGGACAGTAGCGGTGACATCGGCGACGCTGACGTAGTCGCGGTGCACGAGCCACGCGCCACCGCCGAGGTTGACCAGCAGGACCAGCGGGACAGCCAAGGTGGACTGGCCCAATGCGGCCATCCGGATCAGCGGCTGGCACCAGGCGTAGTAGAAGTTGTAGAAGTCGTCGGCCGCCTGCTGGTAGCGGCCGTGGGCCTTGCCGACCTTCCCGAATGCTTTGACCACGGTGATGCCCGTGACGAACTCCACCATCCGCGCCGAAACGTCGCCGAGCTTGCGGTCCATCTCCACCGTCTTCTCGCCCATGCCCCGCATCATCACCAGGTTCGCCACCAGGTACAGCGGCACTGTGGCAATGGATAGCAGTCCGAGACGCCAGTCGATGACGAAGGCGTAGGCCATCAGTGCGATGGGCATCACCAGCGCATTCGTTCCTTCGACGGGTTGGTGGGCGATGAGCTGGTGCACGGTGGTGATGTCGTCTTGCAGGGCCTTGCGCACGCGGCCGGAGTTCGTGGAGGTGAACCAGGACAGCGGAACACGGGCCAGGCGGGCGACCAGCTCACCGCGAATGTGGTGGCCGAGGCGGACGTCGGCCACGTGAGTGAGGGTCAGGGCGATGAAGTAGACGAAGAGGCGGGCGGTGAAGGTGGCGACCAGGATGAACAGCCACCGCTGGACGGCTGCACCGTCGACCGCGTCTCCATTCACGCCGCCGTCCGCATTGCCGGCCGTCGAGGCGCGCAGGAGGATCTCTCCGATCTTCACCAGCGCCACGTAGGGGGCGACGGCCAGGATCGCGGAGACTGCGGCGAGGAGGCGTCCGACCGCGAGTGGGCCGGAAACCGGGGACAGCAGGTCCCGGAGCGCGGCCGAGCCGGCCTTCTGGTCGGCCTGACCGGATGTCGCCGCGTCGGGTGCCGCGTCAGGCTCCGAGTCGGCGTCCGGTTCTGTGTGTGGCGTGGTCATGTCTCTCCTGCGGTTTGGCAACCGTAACCATGAATGGGCTTCATGGTAGATCCGGCGGGGACTCCGCACAAGAGCCTCGGCCCGAAGTGGCGTACCCTCGTCGGCATGACCCAACAGGCACTGCACGGTGACGGGTGGGCTGTCGGCACCGACGGCACCCGACGGTGGGGCACGCTCGGTGCGGCGGGCCTCTTCCTCACCACCAGGGAAAACGACACGATCCTCCTGCTCGTTCAGCACCGCGCGAACTGGACCAACTTCGGCGGCACCTGGGGAATCCCCGGCGGGGCGGTTGAACCGGGGGAGTCCGTGGTGGAAGCCGCGCTGCGCGAGACGCAGGAGGAAACCGGCGTCGACCCGTCCGATACCCACATCTCCGACCATCTGGTCACCTCCCGGGCAGAGCTCACCCACGTGCTGGTGCGGGTGCCCCTCGCCCCAGAGGAAATGGTGCTCGCCGGCCCGGTTACCGCCGCCGTCGAGAAGGGCGCGACGCTGCTGGAGGCCGTGCGCTCCCACCGCATCACTCAGCCTGGCACCGGCTATCCGCTGACGATGACCATCTCTGGCCAACTGTGTTGGGAGGTCCCGGATGACAGCGTCGACGAATGGACGTACACCACCGTGCTGGCGACCTGCGACTCCGCGCTCGAGCTCTACCCCTCGGCGGAGAGCGCCGATCTGGCGTGGTGCCCCATCGACGAGGTTGCCGAGCTCCCGCTGATCCCGCCTTTCCGCGAGGCCCTGCCCGGGCTGCGGGAGATGCTGGAGGCCTAGAAACACCTTTTCGTGGCACACTGGTCCGACGTGACCGAAAAGAACGCCCCGACGTACCCCACGATGCCATTGCCGGCGAAGGACGCGTGGCCCGCGCTCTTCGCGCTATGCACCGGCTTCTTCATGATCCTGCTGGACCAGACGATCGTCGCCGTGGCGACGCCGGAGTTCCAGCGCCAGCTCGATGCCGACTACAACCAGGTCATCTGGGTGACATCGGCGTACCTGCTGACCTTCGCCGTCCCGCTGCTGGTCACCGGACGGCTCGGCGACCGCTTCGGCCCGCGCAATGTGTACGTCGTGGGCATGACCGTGTTCACGGCGTCCTCGCTGTGGTGTGGGCTGTCGGGCAGTGTCGAGGAGCTGATCGCCGCGCGCGCCGTCCAGGGACTGGGTGCGGCATTGCTGACGCCACAGACCATGGCCGTGATCAACCGGATCTTCCCGCGCGACAAGCGCGGCTCCGCACTGGGAGTGTGGGGTGCGACGGCAGGACTGTCCACCCTGTGTGGTCCGATCCTCGGTGGACTGATTACCGGCACCGTCGGCTGGGAGTGGGTCTTCTTTATCAACGTGCCTATCGGTGTGCTGTCGATCATCGCGGTGATGATGTGGGTGCCCCGGTTCCCGCCGGCAGCGCGGCGCATCGACCCGCTGTCCATCGTGCTGTCCGTGCTCGCCGTCTTCCTGCTGGTGTTCGGCCTGCAGGAGGGCGAGACGATGGACTGGGCCTGGTGGATCTGGTTGATGATCATCGGGTCGCTGGTCCTCCTGGTCCTGTTCGTGCGCCAGCAGGTCGTCGCCGAGAAGCGGGGCCGCGACCCGCTGATGCCGCTGAGTCTGTTCAAGGTGCGCAACTTTTCCCTGGGCAATATCGGCATCGTGGCCATGGGCTTCACCGTGGCCAGCGTGCCGCTGCCGTTCACCCTCTACTACCAGCAGGTTCACGGGTTGACGCCGCTGGAGGCCGGCATGATGCTCGTCCCGCAGGCGGCGATGGCGCTGGTGCTGTCGCCCGTCGTCGGACGCATGACCGACCGCTACAGCCCGCGGGGGCTGAGTGCGTCCGGCTTCGCGTTGATGGGGCTGTCGATCGTGGGCATGACCGTGGTGATGTCCACGGACGTGAGCCACTACTGGACGATAATTCCGTTGCTCGGCCTGGGCGTGGGCAACTCGCTGGTGTGGGCGCCGAATTCGGCCTCGACGATGCGCGACCTGGAACTCAGCCAGATGGGTGCCGGCTCCGGTGTCTACAACCAGACCCGCCAGCTCGGCTCGGTGCTCGGCGTGGCGGCAGTCGGGGCGATGATGCAGTGGCGACTCACCGTCGACGATCCCGGTATGGCCTTCGGGCTGGCGGTGCTTCTGCCCGCCGCGTCCATGCTTGTGGGGGTGGCGTCATCCCTGTTGTCCAGGAACAACCTGCACCGGACCTCGACAGTCGCAGCCGAGCCGTCGGCTGACTAGGATCAGTGACATGCGCATCGCAACCTTGACCAGTGGAGGGGACTGCCCCGGACTCAACGCCGTCATCCGTGGCGTGGTCCGTACGGCGGCAGGCCGTGGAGGAACCGTCGTGGGATACCAGGACGGTTGGCAGGGGCTGGTCGAGGACCGCCGCATCCAGCTCTACGATGATGAGGACATCGACCGGATCCTCACCCGTGGCGGCACGATTCTGGGCACCGGCCGGCTCAAGACCGCCGACTTCAAGGCATCGATCGGCAAGATCCGCGAGAACCTCGAGGACGCTGGTATCGACGTGCTCATCGCCATCGGTGGCGAGGGCACGCTCAAGGGTGCGCAGTGGCTGCACCAGCAGGGCCTTCCGGTGATCGGTGTGCCCAAGACCATCGACAACGACGTCAACGCCACTGACTACACCTTCGGTTTCGACACCGCGGTGGCCGTGGCCACCGATGCCATTGACCGGCTCCACACCACCGCGGAGTCGCATAATCGTGTGATGATCGTGCAGGTCATGGGCCGGCACGTGGGCTGGATCGCCCTGCACGCCGGTATGGCCGGTGGTGCCCACGACATCCTGATCCCGGAGGTGCCCTTCGACATTGACGAGGTGTGCAAGCGCATGTCGCGTCGCTTCGAGCTGGGCGAGAAGTACGGCATCATCGTGGTGGCCGAGGGGGCGGTGCCCAAGGAGGGCACCTTCGACATCGGCGACCGGGCGGTGGACCAGTTCGGTCATCAGAAGTTCGATGACATCGGAGCGAAGATCGCCAACGAGATCGAGAACCGGTTGGACACCGATGTGCGTTCCACGGTGCTGGGTCACATTCAGCGTGGTGGCACCCCGACCGCGTTCGACCGGGTGTTGGCGACCCGGTACGCGGTGCATGCCACGAAGGCGGCGCTGCGTGGGGAGACCGGCAAGGTCGTCGCATTGCACGGTGAGCGTATCGAGCTGGTGTCCTTCGATGAGGCGGTCGGCAACCTGAAGGTCGTGCCGCAGCAGCGTATCGATTCGGTCGGCGCGCTGATCGGGTAGGTACCCGGCCCCGTTCCCAGAACCCCGCGCGGTTGGTGGTCTGATCCTGTCAGACCAACCACTACGCGGGGTTCTGTGTCGGTAGTAGCGGTGAACGACGTGCATCCGGCCCCTGCCGAACAGGGGAGGGGGTACCCGCTTGTAGGGTGACCCTCACCGCATCAGGCATCCCGCGTTCATTCCCGTTCTCGCGCGGCCGACCACCCCCGGCCCACGGAGATGGCGCGCACTCACGGCTTCTTTCCGAAAGTGACCTGACCTCCCCGTGTCTTCTACATCAACATCCCCATCCTCCTCCGCAACGCAGGACCGCAGCGCCTACATCGCTTCCCTGGGCTTCCCCGTCCTGGTGATTATCGGCGGTGTCATCGGTTTCCTCGGCGGCGACGACCTGTCCGCTGCGACGTCCGGGTGGACCAACTGGCTGCTCGGGCTGATCATGTTCGGCATGGGGCTGACCCTGAAGCCCGGCGACTTCGTCCTCGTGGTCAAGCGGCCGCTTCCGGTGATCGTGGGTGTTGTTGCACAGTTCGTGATCATGCCCCTGGCCGCCCTGCTGGTGGTCTGGGTCCTCGGCCTGCCGTCCGCTATCGCCGCCGGTGTGGTTCTCGTGGGCTGCGCCCCGGGCGGGACGGCGTCCAACGTGGTCTCCTACCTCGCCCGCGGTGACCTGGCCCTGTCCGTGGCGATGACGTCGGTCTCGACCCTGCTCGCACCGCTGCTGACACCGCTGCTCACCCTGTGGCTGGCCGGACAGTACATGCCCTTGGACGCCGGCTCCATGGCAGTGTCGATCGTGCAGGTCGTGCTCGTTCCGGTCATCGCCGGGCTGCTGTTCCGTTTCCTGCTGCCCCGGCTGATCGAGAAGATCCTGCCGGCACTGCCGTGGATCTCGGTGGTCGCCATCGCCGCCGTGGTGGCGATCGTCGTCTCCGGAAACCGCGACAACCTCCTGGAAGCCGGTCTCCTGGTGCTGGTGGCCGTCGTGCTGCACAACACCCTGGGCCTGGCGCTGGGCTACGGTGCGGGCAAGGTCACCGGACGGCCCGTCCCGGTGCGTCGCACCATGGCCATCGAGGTCGGGATGCAGAACTCCGGGCTGGCCGCCGGGCTCGCCGCCCAGCACATGGAGCCGATGTCCGCGCTGCCGGGTGCCATCTTCTCGGTATGGCACAACTTGTCCGGTGCGGTCTTCGCAGCCCTGTGCCGTGCATCGGACCGTCGTGCGGCACAACGAACCGAGCACAGAGCGGACCACGCCAGCGACGCCGCGGACGCCATCCACTAGACTGAATCACCATGACAGCCGTGGTGAACGATTACTCCGATGACGTGATGGACTTCGACGAGGTGCTCGAGCGCTTCGACCCCGTGATGGGGATGGAGGTCCACGTTGAACTCGCAACGCGGACGAAGATGTTCTCCGCGTCCTCGGCGGAGTTCGGTGACGCACCGAACACCAACGTGGACCCCTGCAGCCTCGGCCTCCCCGGAGCGCTGCCCGTGGTCAACCGCCAGGGCGTTGAGTGGGCCATCAAGATCGGCCTCGCGCTGAACTGCGACATCGCCCCTTACTCGCGCTTCGCCCGGAAGAACTACTTCTACCCGGACCAGCCGAAGAACTACCAGATCTCCCAGTACGACGAGCCCATCGCCCACGACGGCTACCTCGACATCGTGCTGGACGACGGCACCCCGTGGCGCATCGAGATCGAGCGTGCGCACATGGAGGAGGACACCGGCAAGCTCACCCACCTGGGTGGCGCGACCGGACGCATCCACGGCGCGACCGCGTCGCTGGTGGACTGCAACCGTGCCGGTATCCCGCTGATCGAGATCGTCACCAAGCCCATCGAGGGTGTGGGGGAGCGCGCACCGGAGATCGCGCGCGCCTACGTCACCGCCCTGCGTGACCTGGTCAAGGCCCTCGAGGTCTCTGATGCTCGCATGGACCAGGGGTCGATGCGCGTGGACTCCAACCTGTCCCTGCGTCCGGTCGGGACCACGGAGTTCGGTACCCGTACCGAGACCAAGAACATCAACTCGCTGAAGTCGGTCGAGCAGGCCGTGCGTTTCGAGATGCAGCGCCAGGCGGCCTGCATCGTCAACGATGTCGAGATCATCCAGGAGACCCGCCACTACCAGGAGGCCGACGGCACGACCTCCCGCGGGCGCGTCAAGGAGACGATGGCGGACTACCGCTACTTCAATGATCCCGACCTGCCCCCGGTGCTCGCACCGTCCGAGTGGGTCGAGTCGATCCGCGAGACGCTGCCGGAGATGCCCTGGATCCGCCGCGCCCGCATCCAGGAGGAGTGGGACCTCAAGGACGAGGAGATGCGTGACCTGGTCAACGCCGGTGCACTCGACCTGATCATCGCCACCGTCGAGGCCGGGTCCACTCCCTCCGAGGCGCGTAGCTGGTGGGTCGCCTACCTGTCCCAGAAGGCCAAGGAGGCCGGCGTCGAACTCGAGGGTCTGGAGATCACCCCGGCCCAGGTCGCCCGCGTCGCCGCACTGGTGAAGGAGGGCAAGCTGACCAACAAGCTCGCCCGCAAGGCCGTCGACGGCGTGCTCGCCGGTGAGGGGGACGTCGACGAGGTTGTCGCCGCCCGCGGCCTGGAGGTCGTCCGTGACGACGGTGCGATCGAGAAGGCCGTGGACGACGCCCTCGCCGCCAACCCCGACATCGTCGAGAAGTACAAGGCAGGCAATAAGAAGGTCACCGGCGCCATCGTCGGTGAGGTCATGAAGGCCACCCGCGGCAAGGCCGACCCCGCACAGGTGAACAAGCTCATCGCCACGAAGCTCGGCTGACACCAGTGCGCGACTAGTCCGCATCGTAGAAACATCGACCCCCGGGGACTTCACCCCGGGGGTCGCTGCATGGGGTGGGGACCCTACACGGGGGAGGTTTCGTTATCAGTAGAAACGTTAAATAGGTCACATTAGGCAGTGTCGGGGGCACTGTATCCGGGAAAACGGGGGTGGTTGCCGGCCATGTGCGGGAAGTTCCGGACAATATCACGGAACCTCTGTTGGCGAGTCAGCTACATGTGCATAATAAACCGGACGTTAACATACGTGTACCCAATGACTGGGTCGACGTCCGGGCGCGCTCGCGACCTCCACCCACACCTATGGTGGGCATGCCGCGGCCCCGGAAAGCTCGACCACGCACCAGAGGAGCCCTCCGTTGCTCATAGGTATCCCCCGGGAACCGCAAACCTTGGTCTCTGCGACACCTGACACCGTCGGCAAGCTGATCAAGCTCGGCTACGACGTAGCCGTTCAGTCCGGCGCAGGTGACAAGGCGAACTTCCCCGACAGCCAGTTCGAGGCCGCCGGTGCCACGATCGTCGGCGAGGACGTCTGGTCCTCCGACATCGTCACCACGCTCGACACCCCCTCCGCCGACCAGCGTGGCGCCCTGAAGTCCGGGGGCACCCTGATCTCCCGGCTCGCCCCGGGGCGCAACGACGAGCTCGTCGCCGAGCTGGCGGAGAAGAACGTGACCGCCATCGCCATGGACACCGTCCCGCGCATCAGCCGCGCACAGTCCATGGACGTGCTCAGCTCGCAGGCCAATATCGCCGGCTACCGTGCGGTCATCGAGGCCGCGAACACCTTCGGTCGGCTGTTCACCGGTCAGGTGACCGCGGCGGGCAAGGTTCCCCCGGCCACCGTGTACGTCATCGGCACCGGCGTCGCCGGGCTGGCGGCCATCGGCACGGCCAACTCGATGGGCGCGGTGGTCAAGGCGACCGACTTGCGTCCGGAGACCGCCGAGCAGGTGGAGTCGATGGGTGCGGAGTTCGTGGCCATCCCCACCGCCTCGGAGAAATCCGACGACGGCTACGCCAAGGAGATGACGCAGGACCAGGCCGCCGCGGCGGCGAAGCTTTACGCAGAGCAGTCCGCAGCGTCCGACATCGTGATCACCACGGCCAATATCCCGGGACGTACCTCCCCGGTGCTGCTGACCGCGGCGGACGTGGCGAAGATGAAGCCGGGTTCGGTCATCGTGGACATGGCCGCTGCCAACGGCGGCAACTGCGAGCTCACCGTCGCCGGCGAGGTCACCACCACCGACAACGGTGTGAAGATCATCGGCTACACCGATCTCGCCGGACGCCTGCCCGCGCAGTCCTCGCAGCTCTACGGCCAGAACGTGGTGAACCTGTTCAAGCTGGTCACCCCGGGCAAGGACGGCCAGACCATCCTGGACCTTGAGGACGAGATCGTCCGCGGCATCACCGTGACCAAGGCCCAGGACGTCGCACAGGACGGTGCCCACGCCGCGCAGGACGCTCAGGCCGAGATCCTGTGGCCACCGCCACCGGTGAAGGTCTCCGCCGCGCCGGCGCCGGCGCCGAAGGCCGAGGCGGCACCTGCCGCCGAGGAGGAGGCTCCGGCGAAGTCCACCCTGCCGTGGAAGATCCTCGCCGGAATCCTCGGCATCGCCCTGGTGCTGGTCAGCCCCCTGGAGGTCGCCGACGAGTACATGGTGCTCCTGCTGGCCGTCGTGGTCGGCTTCTACGTGATCACCGCGGTGACCCACAAGCTGCACACCCCGCTGATGAGTGAGACGAACGCGATCTCGGGAATCATCCTGGTCGGAGCGATCCTCCAGGTCGGCTCGTCCAATATCGCCGTGGCCGTCCTGGCGTTCATCGCGATCGTTGTCGCCTCGATCAACATCTTCGGTGGCTTCTTCGTCACCAGGCGCATGCTCACCATGTTCGAGGGAGGCAACTGACATGACCTTGACCAATCAGCTTTTTCTTGCAGCTAGCACCAGCACCGAGAACGGGGTCCTGGACCCCGCCGTCGTGGAGTGGACGGACAAGGTCACCAACCTGGCCTACATCATCGCCGCTCTGCTGTTCATCCTGGCTCTTGCGGGCCTGGCCAAGCAGCAGTCCGCCTCGCGCGGTAACCGCTTTGGCATGGCGGGCATGGCGATCGCCCTGATCGCCACCATCGTCAAGGCCGTCGTGGCCTCCGCCGATGACTCCGAGAACTACAACAGCCCGTTCGCCACCCTGATCCTCATCGCCATCGCGATGATCATCGGTGCCGCGATCGGTATCCCGCGTGCCCGCAAGGTCGAGATGACCGGCATGCCCGAGCTCATCGCGATGCTGCACAGCTTCGTGGGTCTGGCCGCCGTGCTCATCGGCGTGAACTCCTTCATCCAGCGTTCGCAGTCCGAGGAGCACGTCGCCGGCTTCAACCTGGGTGAGATCTACCTGGGCATCTTCATCGGTGCGGTCACACTCACCGGCTCGATCGTGGCCTACCTGAAGCTGTCGGGGAAGATCAGCGGTTCGCCGCTGATGCTGCCCGGCCGCAACCTGCTCAACATCGCCGTGATCGTGGTGTCGCTGGTCGGCATGGGCGTTTTCATCGCCGCCGGTACCGACAACGCGGCACTGTCCTGGACCGTGCTCGGCGTGATGCTCGTGCTGGCCCTGGCCCTGGGCGTGCACCTGGTCGCCGCTATCGGCGGTGGCGATATGCCCGTCGTGGTTTCGATGCTGAACTCCTACTCGGGTTGGGCCGCCGCGGCCGCCGGCTTCATGCTGGCCAACCCGCTGCTGATCATCACCGGTTCGCTGGTCGGTTCCTCCGGTGCGTACCTGTCCTACGTGATGTGCAAGGCGATGAACCGGTCGTTCATCTCGGTGATCCTCGGTGGCTTCGGCGCCGACACCTCTGCTGGCGACGACCGCGACTACGGCGAGCACACCGAGGTCACGGCCGAGGACACCGCCGAGCTGCTCAAGGGCGCGAAGTCGGTCATGATCACCCCGGGCTACGGCATGGCCGTCGCCCAGGCGCAGTACCCGGTCGCCTCGCTGGTCTCCAAGCTGCGTGAGCAGGGTATCGACGTGACCTTCGGCATCCACCCGGTTGCGGGTCGTCTGCCCGGCCACATGAACGTGCTGCTGGCCGAGGCTAAGGTGCCCTATGACATCGTCCTGGAGCTCGACGAGGTCAACGATGACTTCGCCGACGTGGACGTGGTCCTGGTCATCGGTGCCAACGACACGGTCAACCCCATCGCCGAGGAGCCGGGTTCCCCGATCGCCGGCATGCCGGTGCTCAAGGTGTGGGAGGCCAACAAGGTCGTCGTGTTCAAGCGGTCCATGGGCTCCGGCTATGCCGGCGTGCAGAACCCGCTGTTCTTCAACGACAACACCGACATGCTGCTCGGCGACGCCAAGCAGTCCGTCGAGGCGATCACCTCCGCCCTCTAGGAGGACGCCCCGTCACCGTCAGGCACCGTCACCGTCCCGGACGTCCTCCGGACGCGGTGCCGCCGGTGCGCTACCGTCACCGAACGGTGATCCGCCCAGCCGCCCCCTGTCGTGGGCGGTGGTGAACCCCGCCGGGTCTGGCCCCACGGCCACGACCCCGGTGGGGTTCACGTCTGTGTGGACGATGTAGTAGTGGTCCTTGATCTGGCCGAAGTTGGTGGTGTCGCCGAAGCCGGGGGTCTGGAACAGGTCTCGCAGGTAGCCCCACAGGTTCGGCCTGCTGGAGATCGTGTAGCGGTTGCACTTGAAGTGCCCGTGGTAGACCATGTCGAACCTGACCAGGGTCACGTAAAGGTAGATGTCGGCCAGGGTGATGTGCTCGCCGACGAGGTAGCGGCGCGTCGCCAGGCGCTCTTCGAGCATGTCGAGGGTGTCGAAAAGTTCGCCGAAGGCCTTCTCGTAGGCGTCCTGGGACCCGGCGAATCCGCACTTGTAGACGCCATTGTTGACGGTGCGGAAGACCCGATCGGCGATCTCGTCGATCTCGGTGCGCAGTTCGGTGGGGTAGAGGTCCGGGGCACCGTCGCGGTGCAGCGGGGTCCACTCGGTGACGAAGTCGCGCACCATGGTGCGGAAGTCATTAGTGACCACGGCCTTCGAGTCGATGTCGATCAGGGCGGGGACGGTGATGCCCTTGGGGTAGTCGGCGTAGCGGTGCAGGTAGCAGTCGCGCAGGCGTCCGACGCCCAGCACCGGGTCCACGGAATCGGGGTCGAGGTCGAAGGTCCACGACTTCCAGTCGTGGGTGGGCCCGGTCAGCCCCAGGCTCAGCGGGGCGGGCGCCTCGGGGGAGTCGGCCCCGTCGAGGCCGAGCAGTCGCCGGACGATCACCGCGCGGTGCGCCCACGGGCACGCGCGCGCCGCGACGAGGCGGTAGCGTCCTGCCGTCACGGGCCAGGCGATGCCCTTGCCGGACGCGGTGCTCGCCGCGTCGAACCCGTCGGTGTCGGCGACGACGCGGTCGTCGATGTAGCTCATGTCCCGGTCGAAGCCTTCGGCCCCGCTGGCGACGTATCCCATGGTGTCCTCCATTTTGTGTGTTCGTGGTTGCGGTGGTGCGACATACCGTTCGTCCTCCGCTGTGACGCGTGGTTTCTAGCCTAGGCTTGACGCACGTATCCATGCGGAGACGAGCACATGAACTAGCACGAGACCAGCACGAGATCGCCGCGCCAGAGGTCACCACACCGGAGGCGCAGAAGGTGGGAGACCATGGGATTGTTTGACCGGAAGCCGGCGAAACCGGGCGACCCGGGAGACTCGGTCGCCGAGGACAGTAAGGACGCAAAGGACGCCGTCGTCGGCAAGGACAGTAGCGACGCTACGGACGCGGTCGACGCGTCGGAGTCCGCCGGGCGGGTGGACCACACCGACGACGACCTCTTCGAGGCGATCGACTCGGTGGACGCCATCGACGTGCCCGATACAACCCGTCCGCTCTCCGTGGGGCCGGTGTCGCCCGCGCGCGAGGAGCAGGGTGCGCCTGTGACCGATGCTGCGTCGGATGAGAACGCGCCGGACGAGTCCGTCGTGAAGGACGACTCGAGCGACTCGATCGACTCGGTCGATTCGGAGAAGCCGGACACTGCCGACACTGCCGACACCGCCGATACTGCAGACGCAGAGGACGCAGAGGACATTGAGGCTCCCCGGCCGAAGCGCGACATCTACGCGGTGTCCGGGCGTGCGCGTCCGCAGAAGATCGAGCCGCGCGGCGACGACTCACGCACCGAAGTGTTCACCGCCGCGTCCGCCGACCCTGCCTACGGCACGCAGACCTCGCAGGATGTACCCGACTCTGAGGAATCCGGCCACGAGACACTCGCCTTTGGCGGTGGATTGGGCGCTGCGGGTGCTGCTGCGACGCCGCGTCGCTCTGCCATCCCGGAGCCGACCGAGTCCCAGAATCCGGCTCAGGCCCCGGCCGATGCCGGGGAGGGCGCGACCGCGGTCTTCGCCCCGACTGCTGCCGGCGCTGCTGGTACTGCGGGTGCTGCAGGTACCGCCGGTGTCGTGGCGTCCGGCGAGGAGGACGCCGCTACGGCAGTGGACGAGAACGGCGAGCCCGTCTCGACCGTCTCGGCCGAGCCCGAGGCAAAGCGCGGCACGCTTGATCTGGGCCTGTTCTTCCTGCGGGTCGTTGTCGGCGCGCTGCTGATCGTGCGCGGTCTGCAGACCCTCTTCGCCTTCGGTGGGGACCCGGGGATCAGCGCTTTCGAGCAGACCCTGTCGGCCTACAACTTCGCCGATATCCTGGCCGTTGCTCTGCCGGTCGCGGAGATCGTGGCCGGCGGTCTGCTGGTCTTCGGCCTGCTCACCCCGGTCGGCAGCGCGCTGGCCGTGGTGGTCGCCGGGTTCCTGACCTTGCATAATCTCTCTCTGTGGGACTCCGGCTACTGGCCGTACACCCTGAGCCCGCACGTGCAGTTCTGGGGTCTGCTGACCCTCGTCGGACTGGTGCTCACGTTCACCGGCCCGGGCCGCTACTCCGCGGACATCTCGCGCGGCTGGGCGACCAGGCCGTTGGCGTCGGCGTGGCTGTTCGCGCTCATCGGTGTGGCCGGTGCCGCCGGACTGTGGCTGGCGGTCTCGGGCGGCAACCCGTTCTGACGTCCCCGGCTACGCCCGCTTAGCCCAACGCGAGCCGGGCGGCCATGGCGATCATCAGCAGTCCAATGCCCAGGTTGATCCAGCGCCACACCCCGGGACTGGACAACGGACGACTCAGTAGGCGGGCCCCGTAGCCCACCACCACGAAGAACAGGACGGACCCGACCAAGGCCCCGGCAGTGAATACCCACTTGCCGGGGTCGTACTGGTTGGCCATCGTGCCGAACACCACGATGCCGTCGACGTAGGCCGCCGGGTTGAGGAATGTCACCGCCAGTGCGGTGGGCAGGGCGGAGAGCGCGCGGGGACGGCGCAGTCGGCGCAGTCGCTGCGCGGCGTCCTGCCGGGTGGGGGCGGGACGCGTCTTGGTGGCCACCTGGCCGCCGCCGGCGGGCAGGACGTCGCGGGATAGCGCGCTCCCGGCGTCCTGCGTGTGCTCGGACGCCGGCTCGACGCCTT
Organism: Corynebacterium sp. AOP40-9SA-29; assembly: GCF_052377405.1. Classification (NCBI taxonomy): domain Bacteria; kingdom Bacillati; phylum Actinomycetota; class Actinomycetes; order Mycobacteriales; family Corynebacteriaceae; genus Corynebacterium; species Corynebacterium sp. AOP40-9SA-29. Next base: position 175,694 of record NZ_JBQSWR010000006.1, read on the forward strand.
CGATGGCGGTGGGGTGACGCACGTCGCGCAGGCACGTCGAGGCGAACCAGAGCAGGTAGGCGACGCCGCCCCAGCGCAGGATCTCGATGAGTACGGGCAACTTGTCGGTGACCACGGCGACGCCGGCGGTGCCCGCGGGCAGCAGGATGAGGTCGCCCACGATGAACACGCTGATCACCAGGCCCACGCCCCAGCGTTTCACGCCCTGTTTGAGCAGCACGATGTTCTGCGGGCCGACGGCGGCGATCACGGAGAGCTGGAAGACCATGCCAGCGAGGGCGATCCTGAGTGCGGGGAGGAGGGAATCGTAGGTCACCCGCCAGAGCCTAGGAACCGGGCGAAGTGAAGACAAGCAAGCAGAACTGGGCACAGTTAAGATGTGCTTCATGATCCCACGTCACCTGGATACACTGCTGCTCGTCGTCGATGAGGGGAGTTTCGAGGCCGCCGCATCGCGCCTGGGGGTGAGTCCGTCGGCGGTGAGTCAGCGCATCAAGGCGCTGGAGTCGGACGTGGGGCGCGTGGTGGTGCGTCGGACGTCACCGGTCGGGGTGACCGGCGCCGGGGAAGTGCTGGTGCAGAGTGCACGGCAGATGCGGCTGCTCGAGGTTGAGACCGACGACCGGCTGCGCGGCCAGATCAGTGAACGGCCCGTGAGTGTGGGCGTCAACGCCGACTCGCTGGGGACGTGGTTTCGTCCCGTGCTCGGGCACGTGGCTGCGTCCGGCGGGATCTCGCTGGAACTCACCGTGGAGGACGAGCAACGCTCCCTGGCCATGCTGCGCCGTGGCGACTGCATGGGTGTGGTCACTGCCGAGGCCGAACCCGTCGCCGGATGTGTGGTCGAGGAACTCGGTGTGCTGCACTACTGGCCGGTGGGCTCCCCGGGGCTCGCCGAGACCCTGCACCGCGGCCTGGCCGAGCAGGGGGACTCCGCGTGGGCGGGTCTTCCGCTGCTGGTCATTGGACCGCACGACCGGATGACCGATGGTGTTCTGGTGCCCCGCGAGGTCACCCCGCGCGCCGACCGTCGGGTCTCCCGGATCCCCAGTTTCGAGGGGCTTAACGACGCCGTCGTCGCCGGGCTCGGGTGGACGCTCGTACCGGTGTCCGCCGCGCGGCCCTATGTGTCGGCTGGCACGATGGTGCGGCTCACCGAGGACGTCATCGAGGTGCCGCTGTACTGGCAGCACTGGCGGCTGGAGTCCGACACCCTCGGCGTGCTCACCGACGCCGTGCACGCCGCCGCGGCTGCGGGGTTGGGGTAGGGCCATGCCTCCTGAAACCCCACGCAGATGGTGGTCCCGATCCCGGAGACCAACATCTGAGTGGGGTTTCAGGTTCTGTGCCGCAGCTCGGAGAAGCGGTCCTCCCACAACTGTTGTGTGCGGATTGCCTTGGGGATCCTCGGCCAGTCCGCGATCAGGTGGTCCTTGTTGATGATGGAGCACACATCCTCGATGGTGCCTTCCCCTAGCGCGGCACCGTAGGCGATGGAGCGTCCACCGGGGGTCGACAGATCGACGGTGCTGCCGCCCTTCTTCGCCCAGTGGATCGACTGGGGAACGTCCAACATGCCACCGGTGGGTCCGCGCAGGTCGTCGAGGGAGTCCGGGACCGCGTAGACCTTGGTATTTCGGTACAACATCCGTTCGTGCTCGGAGTTCCCGGAGGACATGCTGGCTCCTCTGTTCGGTCGGTAGGGGCCTGGGACATCGAGATTAGTGGGGCGCTCGGGGTCGGCGCAGGAGTAGGGCGCAGCGCACCGGGATTTCTGGAATCAGCGCCTCAGCCGACGGTACGCGCGGGACGACAAGGGGAGGAACACCGCCACGAGTGCCAACGGCCACAACAACGCCGCCAGCACGGCATGGTCGGCCAGCGCCCCGCCCGTGAGCCCGGTGGGGTTGCCGAAGAGCTCGCGGACGGCGGTGGCCGTGGCCGACACCGGGTTCCAGGTGGCCAGGGGCTCCAACCAGGACGGCATGAACTCCGGGGATACGAAGGCGGTGGACAGGAACCCGATCGGCCAGACCAGGACCTGCACCGCCGTGGCAGCCCCCTCGTTCCTGCCCAGGGTTAAACCGAGGAAGATACCGATCCACAGCACGGCGAAGCGGAACCACAGCAGCAGCGCGATCGCCAGAACCGCCTCGGGGAGGCTTCCGGTGATCCGCCACCCCAGCAGGAGCCCGCCGATGACCAGGACGACGAGTTCCACCGCGGAGGTGATCATGTCCGCGCCGGCGCGTCCGAGCGCGACGGAGGCATCTCCGATCGGCAGCGAGCGGAAGCGGTCGGTGATGCCTTTCTTCGCGTCGTTGGCCATGGCGGTGGTGGTCGCCTCGACACCGAACATCATGGACAGGGCCATCATGCCGGGCAGTAGGTAGTCGATGTAGTCCCCGCCGCCGGGCAGCTCGATCGACCCGCCGAAGAGCAGGGCGAACATCAGCAGGAGCATCACGGTGAACAGGATGCTGAACACCGGGGTCAGGGGTTGGCGGCGCCAGTGCTGCAGTTCCCTCGTGGTGAGGATCATGCCGCTGGTGATGCTGTTCATCGGTTCTCCTCGGGGTTCGGGATGGTCGGGGTGGAGGGATCAGTCGGGGTCTCGGTGACGGAGAGGAAGACCTCGTCGAGGGTCGGACGGCGCAGTGCGACGTCGGTGGGCGACAGGTTCGCCTCGTCGAGTTGTCGGATGAGATCGACCATGTCGGCGGTGCCGCGTGGTGCGGGCACGCTGGCGTGGATCCCGTCCGGGGACTCTGTCAGTGACTGCCATTCGGCGGCGGCCTCGACCTCGGCCTTGGTAGTGGTGGAGGGGAAGGTGACGTCGACCCGGTCACCGCCGCGGCTGCGTTTGAGTTCGTCCGGTGTTCCCTCGGCGATCACCCGTCCGTCCTTCATGATCGAAATGCGGTCGGCGAGGCGGTCAGCCTCCTCGAGGTACTGGGTGGTCAGCAGCACGGTGGTGCCGGCGCGGGCGGTTTGCAGCACGGCGTCCCACACGTCGACGCGTCCGCGGGGGTCGAGTCCGGTGGTGGGTTCATCGAGGAAGAGGACGTCCGGCTCGCGGATGAGGGAGACGGCGATGTCGAGGCGTCGGCGCATGCCGCCGGAGTAGCCGGATACCGCCCGGTCAGCGGCCTCGGTCAGGGAGAACTGTTCCAGGAGTTCGTCAGCACGACGCCGGGCGTCCTGTCGGCGTAGTCCGAGCAGTCGGGCGAACATGACGAGGTTCTGGCGTCCGCCGATGACCTCGTCCAGGGCGGCGTACTGACCGACCAGGCCGATGCGTGAGCGCAGGGCGTTCCCGTCGCGGACATCGGTGCCGGCGATCCGGGCGGTCCCGCTGTCGAGGGTGGTCAGAGTGGTGAGGACGCCGACGGCGGTCGTCTTGCCGGCACCGTTGGGTCCGAGTAGCCCGTGGATGGTGCCGGCGGGGACGGTGAGGGTGAAGTCGTCGAGCGCGCGGTGGTCGCCGTAGGTCTTGACCAGCGATTCAGCGTGGATGGCGGGAGGGGAAGCCGAGGGCACAATAAACTCCAAACGGTGTACGAAGTTACGAGGATGTTTTAACGTACGCCGTTCGGAGTAAGCTGTCAACATGGATTCCGAGAGCCACAACGTCACTGCCCCTGAACCTGACCGCATGCTGCGACTGGTGTGGCGCCACGAGATTGGCGAGGAGTCCGGCGCGCGTGGCCCACGGAAGAAGTGGTCTGTTGACCAGGTCGTGGACACCGCCATCGCCGAGGCGGACGCCGCCGGTGTCAGCGGTGTCGAGGGACTCTCCATGCGCCGGATCGCGGAGAAGCTCGACACCTCTGCTGCCACGCTGTACACCTACATCCCCGGTCGCGACGAGCTCCTCGGGCTGATGGTCGACCAGGTCATGGGACGCGTCGACCTCCCGTCGTTCGACGGTGCGACCACGGATCCGCACAGCGTGGCCGAGAGACTCCGCATGGTGTCGGCCGTCGCCTGGGAGGAGATACTTGAGCACCCCTGGCTGCTCAACGCCCAGCGCCACCGGCCCCTGCTCGGGCCGAATGTGTCGCGTCGTTACGAATGGCAGCTCACCGCCGTGGAAGGGTGCGGACTGGACGACGTGGCCATGGATCACACCATCTCACTGGTCGAGTCCCATGCCGTGGCCAGTGCGGCGGCGAGCGTGAACGCCCGAGACCTCGCCAGGGACACTGGGGTCAGTGACGCGGACTGGTGGCAGGTCAACGCACCGGTCCTGTCCCAGGTCATGAAGGACGAGGACTTCCCGGTGTCCGGACGCGTCGGAACCGCGGTGGGGGAGAAGTACCAGGCGGTCACCGACCCGACCGCGGTCTACAGATACGGACTCGAGGTCATTCTCGACGGTGTGCTCCACCGGCTGGCCCGCTGACTGCTGCTGCCTCCTGAAACCCCTCGCAGATGTTGGTCCGGATCCGGGAGACCGACATCTGAGTGGGGTTATAGGGAGGGGAGGCGCGCGCTACCCGTCCTGCGCCACCGCGCCGGCACCTGCCACCGCACGCAGCGCCTGGCCGGTGGCGGTACCAGCGTTGGCGACCTCGGCCGGGGTGCCGTCGGCAACGATGCGTCCGCCCTCCACACCGGCACCGGGGCCAAGATCCACCACCCGGTCGGCCTGGGCGACCACACGCAGGTCGTGCTCCACCACGACCACGGTGTCACCGGCGTCGACCAGTCGGTTGAGTTCGGTGACCAGCAGGTCCACGTCCGCCGGGTGCAGGCCGGTGGTTGGCTCGTCCAACAGGTGCACCGTAGGAGTGCCGCGGCGGGCCCGGCGGCTGCGCTGTAGTTCGGTGGCCAGTTTGATGCGCTGGGCCTCCCCACCGGAGAGCTCCGGGGCGCCCTGGCCCAGGCGCAGGTAGGACAGGCCCACGGCGTCCAACGCCTGCAGTGCGGTGAGCACCGCCGGCTCGTCGGCGAAGACGTCCAGGGCGTCCTTCACCGTCAGATCCAGGATCCCGGCGACGGTATAGCCGTGCCAGGTGACCTGCAGTGTCTCGTCGTTGTAGCGGGCACCGTGGCAGTCCGGGCAGGTGGTGTAACTGCCGGGCAGGAACACCAGTTCCACCTCGATCGCGCCTTCGCCGTTGCACGTCGGGCAGCGTCCCTGGGTGACGTTGTAGGAGAACCGGGAGACCGTCCACCCGCGCTCGCGCGCCCCGTCGGTGCCGGCGAAGAGTTTGCGCACGTGGTCGAACAGGCCGGTGTAGGTCGCCAGGCAGGAGCGCGTGGTGCGGCCGATGGGCTGCTGGGTGATGTGCACGGTGCGCACCCCGGCATCGTCCAAGACCTGCGGCAATACGCCCGACAGCAGCGTCGACTTCCCTGATCCGGACACCCCGGTCACCGCGGTGAACTGGCCCAACCCGAGGGAGGTGTCGATGTCCAAGGTGCGCTCGGTGCTGCGCACCGGCAGGCGGGAGGACGCTGCGCGCGCCGGGTGGCGTCCCCCGGTGAGCGTGGGGGCTGCGGCGGCGAGCGCGCGGCCGGTGGGGGTGTCCTGCCCGGCCAGGCCGTCTTCACCACCGTCTTCACCACCGACCGGCCCGGACCACAGCACCTCGCCGCCGTTCTCCCCGGCACCCGGGCCGACGTCCACCACCCAGTCCGCCCCGGCGACCAGGGACATGTCGTGTTCCACGAGCACCACACTGTTGCCCGCCTCCAGGAAGCGGGTCATCAGCTCACGCACCGCCACCCGCTCGGTCGGGTGCAGCCCGGCGGAGGGTTCGTCCAGCACGTAGACCACGCCGAACAGGCCCGAGTGCAGCTGCGAGGCCAGGCGCAGGCGCTGCAGTTCCCCGGCCGATAGCGTCGAGGCGGCACGGTCCAGGCTCAGGTGGCCCAGTCCCAGCTCCACCGCCGCGCGCACCGTCGGGGTCACCTGCTCCAGCAGCAACCGCTCGGCCTCCGACGGGGATGTGACCCCGGCGAAGAGACCAGCGAGTTCCTCCAACGGCACGGCGTTCAGCTCGTCGATGGTCAGCCCCAGGTACGTCACCGACAGCGCGTCCGCGGTGAGCCGGCGCCCACCGCACTCCGGACACACCGAATGGTCCATGAAGGACAGGACGCGACGACGCGTGGCGTCCGACGACGTCGAGGCCAGCGTCTCACGCAGGTAGGTTGCCACCGAGCGCCACGTCCCGTCGTAGGTGCGCTGGATCTGGTGGGCGCCGCGCACCGGGTGCACCGTGACCACCGGCTTGTCCGGGGTGAACAGGATCCAGTCCCGGTCCTCGCGAGACAGCTGCGACCACGGCACGTCCGTGCGGTAGCCGAGGGTGACCAGGATGTCGTGGAAGTTCTTGCCCAGCCACGCGCCGGGCCAGGCGGCGATCGCACCGTCGTCGATCGACACCGAGGCATCCGGCACCATCGACGCCTCCGTCGGCGCGTGCACCGTCCCGGTGCCCTGGCACGTGGGGCACATGCCCGAGGCGGTGTTGGGGGAGAAGCGGTCCGAGTCCAACCGGCCCACCCGCTCGCGGAGCTCCTCCGGGTAGGTGCCCGAGCGGGAGAACAGCAGACGCACCGAGTTCGACACCGTGGAGAACGTCCCCACCGTGGAACGCGCCCCACCGCCGGAGCGCGACTGCTCCAGTGCGACCGTCGGCGGCAACCCGTCGATGCGTCCGACCTTCGGGTCCACCGCCCCGGCGATCAGCCGGCGGGCGAAGGGCGCGACCGACTCCAGGTAGCGGCGCTGCGCCTCGCCGTGCACCGTGCCGAACGCCAATGATGACTTCCCCGACCCCGACACCCCAGTCACTGCCACCAGCTTGCCCCGCGGGAACTCCACGGAGACGTGGCGCAGGTTGCGCAGGTGGGCATCGTGGACACGGACAGTTGAACTCGGGTCGACCATGGCCGTCCATTCTAGGCGGTAGCGTGGGGGAATGGACTTTGGGATAGCAGGCAGATGGGCCGTGGTCGGCGCCTCCAGTCAGGGGCTCGGCCTCGGGTGCGCCGACGCTTTGGCGTCCGAGGGGGTGAACCTCGTCGTCAATGCCCGACGCGCCGGGCCGCTCGCCGAGGCCGCCGAGCGCCTGCGCGCTCACGGGGTAGAGGTACGAGAGGTCGTCGGGGACATCAGCGAATCCGGCATCCGCGAGACCCTGCTGGATGCCGCCCCGCAGGTCGACATCCTGGTCACCAACGCCGGCGGGCCGCCGCCCGGCGATTTCCGCGACTGGGACGAGGACGCTTGGCTCGCCGCATTGAAGCAGAATATGCTCACCCCGGTGGAGTTGATCAAGGCCACGGTGGACGACATGGCCGCCCGCGGTTTCGGGCGAGTGGTCAATATCACCTCTGCGGCGGTGAAGGCTCCGATCGCCACGCTGGGCCTGTCCAATGGGGCGCGCGGCGGGCTGACCGGCTTCGTGGCCGGGGTGGCACGCCAACCCCAGTTGGCCGCGGCGAACGTGACGATCAACAACCTGCTGCCGGGACGCTTCGCGACCGCGCGGTTGGCGCGCACCGGTTCGTCGCCGTCCACCGACGGCATCCCGGCAGGACGCTTCGGCGACCCGGCAGAGTTCGGCGCGACCTGCGCCTTCCTGTGTTCGGCGCAGGCCGGCTACATCACCGGGCAGAATATGCTCATCGACGGCGGGGCGTACCCGGGCACGTTGTGAGCGGCAGGGTCTAGTCGACCTCGCGCACCGCGCCCTTGTCGGCGCTGGTGGCCATCTTGGCGTAGGCACGCAGCGCCTTGGTGACCTTGCGCTGACGGGTCGCCGGGGACCAGGGCTTCTGCGAGGCGTCCATCGCCGCACGGCGACGCGCGATCTCCTCGTCCGGCACGTCGAGGGTGAGCTGACGGTTGTGGACGTCGATGGTCACGGTGTCACCGTTCTCGACGAGCCCGATCAGTCCACCGTCGGCGGCCTCCGGGGAGATGTGGCCGACCGAGATACCCGAGGATCCGCCGGAGAAACGCCCGTCGGTGATCAGGGCGCACTTCTTGCCCAGTCCGGAGCCCTTGAGGAAGGCGGTGGGGTGCAGCATCTCCTGCATGCCCGGCCCGCCGGACGGGCCCTCGTAGCGCACGACGACCACGTCGCCGGCGGTGACCTTCTTCTTGAGGATCACGTCCACGGCCTCCTCCTGCGATTCCACGACCAGGGCAGGTCCGGAGAAGTGCCACAGGGACTCGTCGATGCCGGCGGCCTTGATGACCGCGCCGTCGGGCGAGAGGTTGCCGCGCAGGATGACCAGCCCGCCGTCGGCGGTGAAGGCGTGCTCCACGTCGTGGATGCAACCGTTCTCGGCGTCCACGTCGAGGTCGTCCCACACATTGTCCGTGGAGAAGGGCTCGGTGGTGCGCACACCGCCGGGCGCGGCGTGGTAGAGGTCGATCGCCTCCTGGCGCGGCGAGGCCGCACTGACGTCCCAGTCCTCGAGCCACTCGGCGAGACTGGGGGAGTGCACGGTGTGCACGCCCTCGTTGAGCTTGCCGCCACGCCACAGCTCGCCGAGGATGCGGGGGATTCCGCCGGCGCGGTGGACGTCCTCCATGTGGTAGTCGGAGTTCGGCGCGACCTTCGACAGGCAGGGGACGTTGCGCGACAGGTCGTCGATGTCCTGCAGGTCGAAGTCGATGCCACCCTCCTGGGCGGCGGCGAGGATGTGCAGCACCGTGTTGGTGGACCCGCCCATGGCCATGTCCAGGGCCATGGAGTTCTGGAAGGCCTCCTTGGTGGCGATGTTGCGCGGGAGCACGGAGGTGTCGCCCTCGCCGTAGTAGCGCTTGCACAGGTTCACGATGGTGCGTCCGGCCTCGCTGAACAGCTCGCGGCGCGCGGAGTGGGTCGCCAGGGTGGAGCCGTTGCCGGGCAGGGACAGGCCGAGGGCCTCGGTGAGGCAGTTCATCGAGTTGGCGGTGAACATGCCGGAGCAGGAACCGCAGGTCGGGCAGGCGGCCTGCTCCACGGTCATCAGGCCCTGGCGGGAGACCTGCTCGCTGGCGGACGCCGAGATCGAGGTGATCAGGTCGGTGGGCGCGTGGGCCACACCGTCGACGACCACAGCCTTGCCGGCCTCCATCGGCCCGCCGGAGACGAAGACCACCGGGATGTTCAGGCGCATCGCGGCGTTGAGCATGCCGGGGGTGATCTTGTCGCAGTTGGAGATGCACACGATGGCGTCGGCCTGGTGGGCGTTGACCATGTACTCCACGGAGTCCGAGATGATCTCGCGGCTCGGCAGCGAGTACAGCATGCCGGAGTGCCCCATGGCGATGCCGTCGTCCACGGCGATGGTGTTGAACTCACGGGCCACGCCGCCGGCCTCGGCGACGGCCTCGGCAACGATGTCACCGACGTTCTTCAGGTGGACGTGCCCGGGGACGAACTGGGTGTAGGAGTTCGCGATCGCGATGATCGGCTTGTCGAAGTCACTGTCCTTCATGCCCGTGGCTCGCCAGAGGGAGCGTGCGCCGGCGGCGTTGCGTCCCTGGGTGGTCACTGATGACCGGTAGGAGATCTCGTTCATGGTGGGAAAGCGTCCTCTCGTGGGGCCTCGTGCGGCTGCCCGGCCCGTGGGCAGTTGTGTCGGTGGGGGTTTGTGCTTGGGGGTTTGTGCGTGGGGGTTCGTGCGTTGATTTATAGGTGCGGAGTCGCGGCAGGAGCCTGAGGGACAGTAGTCAGCTGTCGACTCGATTACTCTACCCGCCGCTATCGGACGCAGCGCGCCGCGCGGCGCGGGCGGTCAGTTCGCAGCGTCCGGCTTGGCGTCCGGCTTTGCGTCCTGTGTGCCGTCCTGCTCGGCGTTCTGGTCTGCGTTCTGCTCACCGGCAGCGGCGCGGCGGCGTTCGAGTTCCTCGCGGGCCATGTGCCGGGCCCGTTGCGCGGCCTCGTACTCGCTGTACTCGTCCTCGTCCATGAGGACGGCCAGACCGCTGTCGCGTTCGACGACTCGTACCTTCTCGTCGATCGCGGAGAGACTCGGGGTCACCGGGTCCGGGATCCTGCCCCCGGTCACTTCCGCCAGGGTCACCAGCGAATTGAAGCTCACTCCGGGGAGCGGGAATGTCGTCTCGTCCTTGCTTACCGCAAGGGCCTTGCCTCCACGGGTGAATCGTAACGCTTCGAAGTCGTCCCACGCCAATGACTTTGTTGGGCGAAGGAGGTAGCGGGCTGTGATGCCGCCGTCGGTGAACTCCGTGCGGGTGCGCAGCACGCCGACGATGAACAGGAGGGGGAGGAGCGGGAGCCAGAAGAGAACACTCGGGGCGTAGGCCACGCCGACGATCGACATGGCCACCATGAGGAAACCGGCGATCAGGTGGGCCTGATCCGTGCGGACCTTGTACGGCATGGTGGGCGACTCCGCGGAACTCATGGTTGTCTATTTAATCAGCACCGGTGGTTCACACACACATCGCCCGGACCGTGTGGTCCGGGCGATGCGGTGGTGTGGAGGTGGTGCAGTGGTGCAGTGGTGCAGTGGTGCAGGGAAGGACGCTAGGGCGTGGTGGTCTCGTCGCCGGAGGTGCCGTCCTGCTGGGTCGTGCCCTGGTTCTGGCTCTGACCCTGGTTCTGCGTGGAGCCGTCAGACTCGGTGGTGCCGTCCGTGGTGCCGGTGCCCTCTGTGCCATCCGTGCCCGAGGTGCCGGAACCGGAGTTGTTCGAGTTGCCGGAGTTCCCGGTGCCGGAGGAGTTGCCGCTGTTGGTCGAGCTGTCGCCGGACCCGTCGGACTCTTCGGTGTCGGTGACCTCGCCGGAGTTGTCGGACTCCTCGGTGTCGGAGGGCTCCGTATCGTCGGTGGTCTCGTTGTCGGTGTTCTCCGCGGTCTCGGTCGGGGTGTCCGACACGCTGGTCTCGGTGGACTCCACCTCGGTGCTGGCGTTGCGGTAGCGGTCCGGCGAGAGGATGCCGGGGTTGCCGTCGTCCGGGTTGCTGGAGAACAGCGCCAGCATCCCCACGATCACCAGGGCGATGAACAGGCCCGAGGTCGAGGGGCGGAACCGTCCGCCGAAGCTCAGCAGGTTCTTGGTCTTCGACTCATAGGGGCCATCGACGAGGTCGGCGAGGTCGGACTTGTCGTCCTCGGCGCCGTCCTTCCCGTCCTCCGCCGAAGCGGGGGAGGGCAGCACCTGGGTTGCCGGGTCGTCCGGATCCGGCTGCGCCACGGTGTCGGCATCGGACGCGTCGGACGCTGCGTCCTGCGCGTCCGCGACCTTGTCGGCGTCCGCGGCGGCGTTATCGGTGCCGTCGGCACCGTCGTCCAAGGACATGTGGTCGGAGCCGGACGCTGCGGCCGCGACGACGCGGGACGTATCGTCCTCGGAGGTGTCTTCGGACGTCTCCTTCGCCGCGTGCTTCGACGGCGCCTGGGTGGTGTCGGGTGAAGGAAGCTGCGTGGCCCCTGCTGCTCCGAGCACGTCACCGCGCGACTGATAGCGATCCCAGAAGGTGTTGACGAGGTTCGCGCGGATCGCGCGCTCCACGAGCCACTGGTCGGCGGGGCCGGTATCCACGCCCACGCGCATGCCCACCGACCAGGGCTGGCCGGCGGCGGCGGGCGGGGTGATGCTGCGGGCCGGCTGGACCTCAATCTCACCGAGGATGCTTGCGTCCACCCCGGCGGACTCCACGGCCTTAGCCGCGGCGGTCTCCACCTTGGTGAGCAGGTCCGCCATGGACTCCTCGTCGACCATCGGGATGTCGAGGTCGACCACGGCACGCGACCAACGCTGCGAGTAGTTGATCGTCACGCTCGCCTTGCTATTGGGCACGGTGACGAGCTCGCCGGCGACGGTGCGGATCTGCGTGGAACGCAGGGTCAGCTTCACGACCGTGCCGGTGATCTGCCCGGAGGTGTCGTCGAAGGTCACCACGTCGCCGACACCGTAGTGGCGCTCGGAGATGATGAAGAACCCGGTGAGGAAGTCACCGATGATGTTCTGCGAGCCGAAACCAATGGCAGCGGAGACCACGGTCGCGGGGATAGCCGCACCCATGGCGGGTACACCGAGGTTCGTCAGTGCGAGGAGCACAAGGACGAAGTAGGCGACGATCTCGAGCATGTAGACCAGGGCGCCGACGAGGGCGAGCTTCGACTTCGTCTCCTCCTGGCCGCTCTCAAGACGGTCGGTGAGGATACGGACGACCTGGCGACCGACCCGGGGGATGAGGATTGCCGCGATCAACAGGGCGGACAGTGGAAGCCCGTGCTGAATGATCCATTCCCAGAGGGAGAACAAGAGGTACTTGACGTCGAACATGAGACTCACCATAGACGGTGTTTCTGGGGATTCGCTGGATGATTCGATACGCGAAACCGCGTCCCCGCGCGGACCACGGACGACGTTCACGCAGTGAGACGGGGGGTATCAGCGGGTGGGAATATTTCCCGAAATCCATTGACCGGGGGGGTGGTGCTCCGCTATGGTCGTGAGTTATGACGACGTTCCTGATTCTTGTATCCGCCGGGCGCTAGAGCCCCTGCGGTCACTTCGCGGAACAATCTGGCGCCCCCGCCCCGAACCACGGGTAGCGGGGGCACAGTCGGTTCTACGGCGGAAACCACACCCCACGAGACCTCGATCGTCGGATATCCACAACACATGACCACCCAAAGGAGTGCACGGACGGTGAATGACACCTCACGCCCACACCCCAGTCCTGCGACAGTCGCTGCCTCAGGACGCAGCCGTAAGCCCGAGCGCATCAACGGGGCCCAGGCGGTAGTCCGCTCCCTCGAGGAACTGGGTACTGACGTAGTCTTCGGCCTCCCCGGTGGTGCGGTGCTCCCGCTCTACGAGGCTCTCTACGGTTCCGAGAAGCTCAATCACATCCTCGTCCGCCACGAGCAGGGCGCAGGTCACGCCGCCACCGGCTACGCGCAGGTCTCCGGAGGGGTCGGCGTGTGCATCGCCACCTCCGGTCCCGGTGCGACGAACCTGGTCACCCCGCTGGCGGACGCCAACATGGACTCCGTGCCGATCGTGGCGATCACCGGTCAGGTCGGCAGCCACCTGCTGGGCACCGACGGCTTCCAGGAGGCCGACATCCGCGGCATCACGATGCCGATCACCAAGCACAGCTTCATGGTCACCCGCCCCGAGGACATCCCCGCGGCAATCGCCGAGGCTTTCCACGTGGCTGTCACCGGACGTCCGGGCGCGGTGCTCGTCGATATCCCGAAGGACGTGCAGAACGCCGAGCTCGACTTCAGCTGGCCGCCGACCTACCGCCTGCCCGGCTACCACCCGGTCACGACGCCGCACTCGCGCCAGATCGATGAGGCCGCCCGCCTCATCGCCGAGGCCAAGCGTCCCGTCATCTACGCCGGCGGCGGCGTCCTGAAGGCCAATGCCCACAAGGAGCTGCTCGCCTTCGCCGAGTCCACCGGCCTGCCGGTGACCACCACGCTGATGGCGCTGGGTGTGTTCCCCGAGTCCCACCCGCAGTTCCTCGGCATGCCCGGCATGCATGGCACGGTGCCGGCCGTTGCTGCCCTGCAGAAGTCCGACCTGATCCTGGCACTCGGTGCGCGCTTCGACGACCGGGTTACCGGCGACGTTGACTCCTTCGCTCCCGGTGCCAAGATCATCCACGCCGACATCGACCCGGCGGAGATCGGCAAGATCCGCGAGGTCAACGTGCCGATCGTGGGCGACGCCCGCGAGGTGCTCCTCGCCCTGCGTCGTGCAGTGGAAGAGCGTGAGGGACGTGAAGGACGCCAGGACACCTCGCGCTGGACGACCTACCTCGACGGTCTGAAGACCGACTTCCCCCCGGGATTCGAGGAGCCGGCCGACGGCAAGCTCGCCCCGCAGTTCGTCCTGCAGGAGCTCACCCAGGCCGCGGGCCCCGACGCCGTCTACGTCGCCGGCGTCGGCCAGCACCAGATGTGGGCCGCGCAGTTCCTGCGCTTCGAGAAGCCGCGCACCTGGCTGAACTCCGGTGGGCTGGGCACGATGGGCTACGCCGTGCCCGCGGCGATGGGCGCCAAGGCCGCCGCCCCGGACACCGAGGTCTGGGCCGTCGACGGCGACGGCTGCTTCCAGATGACCAACCAGGAGCTCGTGACCTGCGCGGTCGAGGGGCTGCCGGTCAAGATCGCCCTGATCAACAACGGCAACCTCGGCATGGTCCGCCAGTGGCAGACCCTGTTCTTCGACGGCCACTACTCGCACACCAACCTCAAGCCGGGCGAGAACTACCTCCCGGACTTCGTGGGACTCGCCGAGTCCATGGGCTGCGCGGCTTTCCGTGTGACCGAGAAGGACGGCCCGGAGGGCGTGGCCGCCACGATCGCCAAGGCGCGGGAGATCAACGACCGTCCCGTGGTCATCGACTTCATCGTCGGCGAGGACGCCCAGGTGTGGCCCATGATCTCGGCCGGGGCCTCCAATGACGAGGTCCAGTACGTTCGCGACCTGCGCCCGCTGTTCGAGCAGGAGCAGTCGGCGGCGGAGGATCCCGACGACATCCGTAAGATCATCGAGGAAGGCGAGGAGAACTAATGTCTCAAGTCCACACTCTGAGCGTCCTGTGTGAGGACGTCGACGGAATCGCGTCGCGTATCACCGGCATGTTCACCCGTCGTGCCTTCAGCATCATCTCCATCGCCTCGGGCCAGACGGAGGTGGCCGGAGTTAACCGGTTCACCATCCAGGTCGAGGGCGAAGACCACGTGATCGAGCAGATCACCAAGCAGCTCAACAAGCTGATCCCGGTGATCAAGGTCAGCCGGCACGAGCCGGACTCCATCGTGTGCCGTGGGCTGATGCTGGTGAAAGTCTCCGCCGACAACTCCAACCGCACGCAGGTCGTGGAATCCGCCAAGCTCTTCCGCGCCCACGTGGTTGACGTTGGACCGGAGTCGCTGGTCATCGAGGCCACCGGTACGCCCACGAAGCTCAAGGCGATGCTGGAGGTCCTGGAGCCCTTCGGTATCCGCGAGCTGGTGGAGTCCAGCGTGACCGCGGTGAGTCGCGGCCAGAAGGCGATGTACCCCGCCAAGCTCTGATCGGCCCCTCCAATCCCTCCCCGTGGCCATTCACGGGGTGGGATACCCAGTCTCACACTCTGATAATCCTTACTGGTACGATAGCGGCACAGAACGCAGTACCCGGTTCTATGAACCGATCCACACCCGTTTTCCCACGAAAGGCTTCACCTCATGGCAATTGACGTTTTCTACGACGACGACGCCGACCTGTCGATCATCCAGGGCCGCAAGGTTGCCGTGCTCGGCTACGGGTCACAGGGCCACGCCCACGCCCAGAACCTGCGCGACTCCGGCGTCGAGGTCGTCATCGGTCTGCGCGAGGGCTCCAAGTCCGCCGCGAAGGCTGAGGAGGCGGGCTTCAAGGTCCTGTCCAACGCCGAGGCCGCTGCCTGGGCCGACGTGGTCATGGTTCTGGTCCCCGACACCACCCAGGCCACCGTCTACACTGAGGACATCGCCCCGAACCTGGAGGACGGCAACGCCGTGTTCTTCGGCCACGGGCTGAACATCCACTTCGAGCTGATCAAGCCGGCCGACAACATCACCATCGCCATGGCTGCCCCCAAGGGCCCGGGCCACCTGGTGCGCCGCCAGTTCGTCGACGGCAAGGGTGTGCCGTGCCTCATCGCCGTGGAGCAGGACCCCAAGGGCGAGGGTCGCGACCTGGCCCTGTCCTACGCCGCCGCCATCGGTGGTGCGCGCGCCGGCGTCATCCCGACCACCTTCGAGGCCGAGACCGTCACCGACCTCTTCGGTGAGCAGGCCGTGCTGTGCGGTGGCACCGAGGAACTGGTCAAGACCGGTTTCGAGGTCCTCACCGAGGCCGGCTACGAGCCGGAGATGGCCTACTTCGAGTGCCTGCACGAGCTCAAGCTCATCGTGGACCTGATGTTCGAGGGCGGCATCGCCAACATGAACTACTCGGTGTCCGACACCGCTGAGTTCGGCGGCTACCTCTCCGGCCCTCGCGTCATCGACGCCGGCACCAAGGACCGCATGAAGGACATCCTGTCCGACATCCAGGACGGCACCTTCACCAAGCGCCTCATCGCCAACGTCGAGGGCGGCAACAAGGAGCTCGAGGGTCTGCGCGCCGATTACGCCAAGCACCCGATCGAGACCACCGGCACCAAGCTGCGCGATCTCATGAGCTGGGTCAAGAACCCGCTCGACGCCACCGCGTAGTCTGAACTGGTAAGAACCGGTATCCGGCACCTCTTCGAGGTGCCGCGATCCCGCACTCATCCCGCACCCGATGGCGCTGGATATCGCATTCCGCAGTCTCGACCCCGTTTCGGTCGAGAACGTGAATGTCGATAGCCAGCGCCATCGGCGCGTTTGAGTGCCGCATCACCCGTGACACCTCCAGGATCGGTCGGCCCGCCGTCCCCAGTGGCCGGAGACATCTTGGGAGGCCATAGATGAAATCTAGGACTCTCGCTATGATCAGATGGTGGATGGCTGGCAAGTGAACTACGGGAGGTGGGAGAGCGATGGGCGACGTGACTACTGAGCGCAAGATGAGCGGCAGGCTGGCTCTGCGCTTCCTCGCCCGGTCTGATGTTCAGGAGCGCCTACGACGCTCCCATACGCCAGTCGGGACGCCCGTGGTGGTCTGCGAGTGGGGGGCCTCCATGAAGGAGGTTCGCTCGATGCTCCTCGCGGCCAAGAGGGGCGGGGACGTGCCGGGGGTGCTCATCCTTATTCGCGAAGGTGACGATGTTTATCTGCTGGCCGCTCTAAAGGACGCGGATTTCGTGGGGGATGCGATCGCCGAGAACGAAGTACACGACGACAGTCTCGTCGGACACGTCTACCAGGCACTCACCCCGAAGAAGTGGGGCATTGAGAAGGGCCTGGATACGGACGTGCACCGTTTCACGATGCAGGATATGAAGCTCGAGCTGGTTTAGCGCTCTGCGGCGGCCAGCGCCTCGCGCAGTTCCTCGTCGGTGGCGGCCTTGCCCGGCCCCATGTCGTAGAGCGACGTCGGCGTGGCGTCCGGCGAGATGTACGGCTTGCCGTAGGCAGGCTCGCCGTTGTCGAAGCGCCAGCCCTCGGCCAGAACGCCGGCATCGAGGGTGCCGTACCCCAGGGAGTCGAGGAAGGACGCGGCGTCCTGCTTGGCGGCGTCGTCGTCACCGGCGATCACCAGGGAGGTGCGGGCGGCGTCGCCGGCCGGGCGGGCGAGCTCGCCGAGGTGGGCGAAGTTGATGTTGTTGAAGCCCTTCACCACGTGGGAGTCCGGCAGGTGGTCCTGCAGGATCTGGGAGGTGGTGATCTCCCGGGCGTCCAATACGTCGATGTGGCCGTCACGCTGCCAGTAGTAGTTGGACGTGTCGATCACGGTCTTGCCCGCCAGTGGTGCCACCGGAACGTCGGTCAGCGCGCCGAGGGGGATGGTGACGACGACGATGTCGGCGGCCGTGGCCGCGCCCTCGGGGGTGTCGACCCGGGCGTTGGGGCCCAGCGCCGCGGCGAGGGGGAGGAGGGTCTTCGGGTCCCGGGAATTGCTCAGGACCACGTCGTGACCGGCGAGGACGGAGAGCCGGGCGACAGTGGCCCCGATCAGTCCCGCGCCGATGAATCCCACTGTGCTCATATGTCTTCAGGTCCTTGCTACAGATCGATGGTGTGTTACCTCAGGGCCAACCGCACGCGGTGCCACGGTATTCCGTATCCGAGGCGGCCCGCGCGGAAGAGGTCCTTAATGATAATGATTACGCTACCCAAAGATCGCCCTTGACCTGGGTCAAATCTCGTTCTACGGTGAGCACCTACCGTTAATGAAAATGGAGGTTCGCCATGGCGCACGATCACGACCATGATCACTCACATACCCAGGTCCGGGGCAGGGCGTTGTGGATCGTCATCGCGATGACCTCGACGATCTTCGTCGCGCAGGTCATTGGCGGGGTGGTGTCCGGATCGCTGGCGCTGCTCGCCGACGCCGGGCACATGCTGTCGGACGCCGGGGGCCTCGTCGTCGCGGCCTTCGCGATGATGGTCGGGTCGAAGCCCGCCACCGCGCGTTCGACCTACGGGTTCCGTCGTGCCGAGGTGCTCGCCGCCGCGGTCAACGCCGGTGCGGTCGCGGTCATCGGTGTGTGGATCGCCGTGGCGGCATTCCGTCGGATGGGGGAGGGCCCGGCGGAGATCCAGACCGGACTGATGCTCACCGTGGCGATCATCGGCCTGCTGGCCAACGTAATCTCGGCGGTGATTCTGCGCCGTAGTGCAGGCGAGTCGCTGAACATGAAGGGTGCCTACCTACATGTTCTGGTGGACCTGCTGGGGTCGGTCGCCGTGATCGTCGCGGCCCTGATCATTGGTGCGACGGGCTGGTACTGGGTCGACGCGGTCGCCTCGCTGATCATCGCGGCGATGATCCTGCCGCGGGCGTGGTCGCTGATGAAGGAGGCGGGCACCGTGCTCATGGAGCAGGTGCCCGCCGGGGTGGACCCGGTAGAGGTCCAGGAGGCCGTCAGCGCGACCGAGGGGGTCTACGACTCACACGACCTCCACATCTGGTCGGTGGACGGGGAAACGTCCATGGCGACCGTTCACGTGGTCACCACCGGTGACGAACAGGATGTTCGCAAGGACGTGAGGAGAGTGTTCGCCGACCGGGGAATCGGGCACGTCACCGTCCAGACCGAGGCCCTGGCCGCGCCCACCAGGGCGCCGCGCGCGCAGGCGTGCGACTCCGGGTGCGGCGAGGAGTGCGTCCTGCCCCGCCAGAACGGGCAGCACGGGCAGGACAGTAGTCGCGACGCCTAGGCTGTGAGCCCAAGCGCCAGGGCGATGAGCACCATGATGATGCCGAAGCCCCAGGCGATCGGGAAGGTCAGCTTGATGTGCTTGCCGATCGTGCCGCCGGACAGGCCGATGGCCAGCCACAGGGCGGGGGAGAAGGGGCTGACGAAGGTACCGATGATGTTGCCGATGATCAGGGCGGCCGCGGCGCCGGAGCCGGAGACTCCGAAGGTCGCCACGGTCTCCTGCACAACAGGCAGCACCGAGAAGTAGTAAGCATCCGTCGAGGTCAGCAGGTCCAGGGGCACACCGAGCAGGCCGACGATGACGTGCAGCTGCGCGCCGACGGAGTCGGGCAGGATGTGCAGCAGGCTCAGCGCGATCTCCTCGAGCATGCCGGACTCGTTCAGCACACCAAGGAACATCGCGGCGGCGAGGATGACGCCAGCCATGGACAAGGCGTTCGGGGCGTGACGCTTCAGGGTCTCGGCCTGCTCGCCGGACAGCGGGAAGTTCACGACCAGGGCGATTGCGGTACCGACCAGGAAGACCGGGCCCGGCTGGATCCAGCCGGACATCAGCAGGGCCAGCATGCACACCGACAGGACGATATTGACGATGGTGACCCACCGGCCGGTGCGCATCTGCGCGCCGATCTCTTCCTGCTTCTCCTTCTCGCGCTGCACGAAGTCCGCGGCGAGGGTCTGGACGTCCACGTCGCCGGTGCCGACGAACTCGGGGGTCTTGCGCAGCTTGGCGATGCGGCGGGACTCCTTGAGGCCGAGGAGGCCGGCGATCACGAAGACGAGGACGAGGGCGATGCCCTGCAGCGGCAGGATGTGCTGCCACAGTTCAACGGGAGTCTGGTTGACCACGGAGGACGCACGGCCGATCGGGCCGGCCCAGGGCACCATGTTCATCACGGACGCCGCGGTGGCCACGATGGCCAGCAGGACGTAACGAGACATGTGCAGTGCCTTGTACAACGGCAGCAGTGCGGGGATGGTGATCAGGAAGGTCGTGGCACCAGCACCATCGAGGTGCACGACCATGCCGATGGCCGCGGTGCCCAGGGCGACGAGGATGACATTGCCACGTGTGGCAATGATCAGCCCCTTGACCAGGGGAGTGAATAGTCCGGTATCACTGAGGATGCCGAAGTAGATGATGGCGAAGATGAACATCACCACGACGTTCATCACGGATCCGAGCCCGGACTCGTAGAAATCTCCGATGCTCTTGATGCCGTAGCCTGCGACGAAGGCACCAAGCACCGGGACCAGGGTCATGACGACGGTGGGATTGCTCCTGCCCCTCAGCAGGATGCCGACGGTGACGATGATGATTCCCAGGCCTATGGCTGTTAGCCCGCCTGGGGACTGCATCGTTTCAGCAAACGAGTCCATGTTGGGTCTCCTCAAGAAAGATAGGTGAACCAACACATTATGGCAGTAGGGGGTGCCCCCTGTCACAACGGCTGCTTATGGCGTCGGCGGCCACGATATCGGGGGTTTGTCGGGCCAGATAATGAAAGACGTACTAAGCTGTCCATGTCGCACGTCACCCCTGGGCTTTTTAACGGTGTGGGGAGTCAGGCGTGGGCCCTGACCTCTTCGACGCGGTCGTGCCGGAGGGGCCGGGACATGTACAGCTGTCAGGAGTATCCGTGAGTCAGAATTCCCGTCCCGTCGTTCTCATCGCCGACAAGCTCGCCCAGTCCACCGTGGACGCGCTGGGGGACTCCGTCGAGGTCCGTTGGGTCGACGGTCCGAACCGTCCCGCGCTGCTGGAGGCCGTCGGGGACGCCGACGCCCTGCTGGTCCGCTCCGCGACCACCGTGGACGCGGAGGTCCTGGAGGCTGCCCCGAAGCTGCAGATCGTGGGACGCGCCGGCGTGGGCCTGGATAACGTCGACATCGACGCCGCCACCGCCAAGGGCGTGATGGTCGCCAACGCCCCGACGTCCAATATCCACTCCGCCTGCGAGCACGCCATCTCGCTGCTGCTCTCTGCCGCGCGTCAGATCCCGGCTGCGGACAAGACCCTGCGCGACCACGAGTGGAAGCGTTCGTCCTTCCAGGGTGTGGAAATCTTCGGCAAGACCGTCGGCATCGTCGGCTTCGGTCACATCGGGCAGCTCTTCGCCCAGCGTCTGGCGGCCTTCGAGACCGACATCATCGCCTATGACCCCTACGCCAACCCGGCCCGTGCCGCGCAGCTCGGCGTGGAGCTTGTGGAGCTCGACGATCTGGTCGGCCGCTCCGACTTCGTGACCATCCACCTGCCGAAGACCAAGGAGACCGCGGGCATGTTCAATGCCGAGCTCCTGGCCAAGGCGAAGGAGGGTCAGATCATCATCAACGCCGCCCGCGGTGGGCTGGTCGACGAGGCCGCCCTGGCCGAGGCGATCAAGAACGGTCCGGTGCGCGGCGCTGGCTTCGACGTCTACGCTTCCGAGCCCTGCACCGAGTCCCCGCTGTTCGAGCTCGACGAGGTCGTTGTTACCCCGCACCTGGGTGCCTCGACCGTCGAGGCGCAGGACCGCGCCGGCACCGACGTGGCTGCCTCCGTCCTCAAGGCCCTGGCCGGCGACTTCGTGCCGGACGCTGTGAACGTCACCGGTGGCAAGGTCAGCGAGGAAGTCGCGCTGTGGCTCGGCCTGGCGACCAAGCTGGGTAAGGTCGCGTCCGGTCTGTTGGACCAGGCCGTGACCGCCGTCAACGTTGAGGCCCGCGGCGAGCTGTCCTCGGAGAACGTCGACGCCCTGGGCCTGTCGGCACTGCGCGGTGTGTTCTCCGGCGTCGTCGACGAGCAGGTCACTTTCGTCAACACCCCGCAGATCGCTGCCGAGCGCGGCGTGGACCTCTCGGTGACCACCGCCGACGAGTCCGTCACCCACCGCTCCGTCCTCGAGGTCACCGTCGTCACCGGCGATGGCACCTCGGTCTCGGTCATCGGTGCGCTGACCGGCCTGGATCGCGTGGACAAGATCGTGCGCATCAACGGCCGTGGCCTGGACCTGCGTGCGCAGGGGCTCAACCTGTTCCTCAACTACAACGACCAGCCCGGTGCCCTGGGTACCGTGGGCACCTTCCTGGGCCGTGCGGGCATCAACATCGATGCCGCTGCGCTGACGCAGGACGCCGACCAGGGTTCCGCCACCCTGGTGCTGCGCGTGGAGAAGGACGTCCCGCAGGACCTGCAGGAGCAGATCGCCGACTCCCTGTCGGCATCGCGCACCGTTCTGCTCGACCTGAGCTAGTGCTGCGCTAGTTCAGTACTTGGGATTCTCGGGTTCACTCCCGGCCGATGTGGGGGCATCGGCCGGGGCGGGGGTGCCCGTCGGGGGTATATAAAACGATCGGGCGTTATGTAAATAACTGTCTTATGGGTTATGCTCGTTGCTGTGACTGACAACAATGCTGCCAACCACACGTCTGCCCCCGTTCCTACGGACGAGGACAACCAGCTCGCCGACGAGTTCCGCGACGCCCTGCGTGAAGGACTGCACATGGTGCGCCTTCTCGATCACCGGGGGAGCCACACGCTCACCCAGTTGGGCATCCTCAACACCCTGACCGAGGAGCCGCACTCCATCGGACTGCTCGCCAGGATCAACGGCATGACCCAGCCGGGCATGACCCAGCAGATCGACAAGCTGGAACGCGCAGGCGTGGTACGCCGGGTCCGGAGTCCCAAGGACGCCCGGGTCACCCTCGTCGAGATCACTGACGAGGGACATGCCACCCGCACGCGGGACAACAACCTGCGTAACCGGGCGCTCGCCGAGCACTTCGACCTGCTCGACGAGGACGCACGACGGCGCATTGCCGACGCACTGGAACCGCTGACGGCCTTCGCCAGCGCGTACATCCGCCGGGTCAGCGAAGACACATCGAGAAACTTGGAAAGGCACGACCGCGAATGAGACAGGACACCCAGGAGGCCACGCTCAACGGCGCGACACTCGAATCAGAGAAGACGTCGATGATGCGGCAGCCTGTCGCAGTCTGGGCCACGGCCCTCGCCTGCGTTTTCGCGTTCATGGGAATCGGTCTTGTCGATCCGATCCTCCCAGCGATCGCGGAGAACCTGGACGCCGGCGCGTCCGAGGTTTCCCTGCTCTTCACCAGCTACTTCGCGGTGACCGCCGTGATGATGCTCGTCACCGGTGCCGTGTCCAGCCGTATCGGTGGTAAGAAGACGCTGCTGACCGGCCTGGCGCTGATCGTCATCTTCGCCGGCCTGGCCGGGACGTCCAACAGCGTCGGTGAACTCGTCGGCTACCGGGCAGGCTGGGGACTGGGCAACGCCCTGTTCGTCGCCACCGCCCTCGCCGTAATCGTGTCGGTGGCCAGCGGCGGACGTGCCGTGGCCATCATCCTCTACGAGGCCGCACTCGGCCTGGGCATGGCCGCCGGCCCGCTGCTCGGCGCTGTCCTGGGTTCCCTGAACTGGCGCGGGCCTTTCTTCGGCACCGCCCTGCTGATGCTCATCGCCCTGGTCGTCCTGCTGTTCAAGCTGCCGGCCACCCCTCCGCCGGCTGAGAAGACCAGCGTGACCGCCCCGCTGAAGGCCCTGAAGCACCGCGGCCTGTTCGGCGTCTCCTTCTCCGCCCTGTTCTACAACTTCGGCTTCTTCACTGTGCTGGCCTACACCCCGTTCGTCCTCGGCTTCGGTGAGATCGGCATCGGTGCGGTGTTCTTCGGCTGGGGCTGCTGCCTGGCCGTGTTCTCCGTGTTCGTTGCCCCGCTGATCCAGAACCGCATCGGTGCGGCGAACACCACCATCGCCACCCTGACCGGCCTGCTCGTGATCTACGCCCTGCTCGGCGTCTTCCACGACACCATCCCGGTCGTCGTCGTGCTGGTCGTTCTCTCCGGCGCGCTGCTGGGTATCAACAACACGATGTACACCGAGATGGCCATGAGCGTCTCGGACGCCCCGCAGCCGGTGGCGTCCGCCGGGTACAACTTCGTGCGCTGGATGGGTGGCGTGATCGCCCCCTTCGCCGCCACGAAGATCGGTGAGGGTGTCGGCGTCGCCGTGCCCTACTACGTCGCCGCGGTCGTGGCCGTCATCGCCATCCTCGTGATGATGGCGTCCCGCGACCACGTCGAGGTCCACGGCCCCGAGGCCGTCTAGCGCCACGGCGCTTTCGCGCGACCGCAACCCCGTAGGACGCTTTCAGCGTCCTGCGGGGTTGCTGTCTGCCGACTCCTCAGCGGCGGCGTCCTCGGGGACGTTCTCGCGACGACGCGAGCGCACCGTATCCACCAGCCCCACCACGGCGAATGCCACCAGGATCAGGACTCCCCACAGCACCCACATGCTGTTCCACGGCACCGACATGTACTGCTGGCCGATGAACGACCAGTGCACCGACACCTGGTGACTGACGAAGGGGATCATCGCCACCCACACCACCAGTAAGGCCAGCAGTGCGCCGACCTGCGCGGAGAACCACGACCGGACCCGGTGCTGTGGCCACGTTGGCGCCGAACGTACCCCGAGGTCCACCATGCACACCACCAACGGCACCAGCCACACCCAGTGGTGGTGCCAGGAGAACGGGGAGATCAGGCACGCGGTAATTCCGCCAAGTGCCATCACCAGCGCCTGGTTGTCGCGGCGAGTGGCCCACCGCACGGCCACGTAGAGCAGCGCCACCACGATCACGCAGGACACCAACCACACCGCCGTGCCCGCCGTGTCGCTGGCGAAGGTGCGCTCGGTAAAGCCCTTCAGCGACTGCGAGGCAGACACCGTGTCGCTGCCGATCCGGGAGGAGTCGAAGATGGCCGACGTCCAGAAGCGCATTGCGTCCGGCACCGTCAGGAACCCGATACCCACCGTGACGGCGAAGGTGGCCGTGGCCGTCGCCGCCTCACGCCAGCGGCGCTGCATGAGGAAGACGAGGATGAAGAAAGCTGGCGTGAGCTTCAGGCCTGCGGCGATCCCCACGCCGATGCCGGTCAGCCGGTCACGCGTGCGCAGGAAGTCCAGGGCCACCAGGAGCATCAGCAGCATGTTGATCTGGCCGTAGAAGAAGCTGTCGCGCACCGGGGACAGCGCCAGTGCGGCCATGGCGGCGGCCACGCCCAGGGCGATCGTCCCGGTGTCGAGCCGGTAGCCGCGCTGTACCAACGTTCCCAGGATCACCGCGATCAGCGCGCCGACGCAGGCGAGCTGCCAGAACGTCGCCGACATCTCCGCCGGTGCGGAGGCGACATAGCGGAAGATGCTGCCGGCGAACGGGGGATAGGTGAAGGGGAGGTGGCCGTAGAGCGGGCCGTCGTAAATGCCCTCACCACGGGCCAACGCCTCACCGGCGCGGAAATACACCATGAAGTCGGTGGGCACCTTGTAGAGGTCCAGGGTGCGTTCGAAGACCACCGGACGGGTCTCGCGGTAGGCGACCACGGCCAGGACCAGAGCGAGGCCTACGGTCAGGACGGTGCGTCCTGCGAGGCGTCCTGCGAGAGGACGGCCAGCCGTCGGTGAGGATCCGGTCGGTGTGGTGTCGGCGGGGTGGTGCGAGGTCAAGGCATCTGCCTTCCGGGGGACAGGTGGTGGACGCGACGAAGGAACGTCGCCCGAGGAAAGTAAAGTGTAGCTCCCCTCGTGTCCCGCGGCGGGTTAGGCCCACGGCGCGGCGTGGTAGCCTGTGGGAGGATTTTTCCAACGATGTGAGACAAAAACGCCAGAAAGGGTCCACAGAATGAAACTCGCGGTCATTGCCGGAGATGGAATCGGTACCGAGGTCACCGCCGAGGCCCTGAAGGTCCTCGACGCGGTCACCGGAGACGAGACCATCGACACCACCGACTATGACCTGGGGGCACGCCGCTACCTACGCAACGGCGAATTGCTCACCGATGCCGACCTGGACTCCCTGCGCACTCACGACGCCATCCTCCTCGGCGCCATCGGCGACCCGCGCTCCGTGCCTGCCGGTGTGCTCGAACGCGGCCTGCTGCTGCCATTGCGTTTCCGCCTGGACCACGCGGTGAACCTGCGTCCCGCGAAGTTGTACCCCGGGTCGTCCTCCCCGCTGGCCGCCCCCGGCGAGATCGACTTCGTGGTCGTGCGTGAAGGGACCGAGGGCCTGTACTGCGGCAACGGCGGCACCCTACGCGAAGGCACTGACAATGAGGTCGCCAGCGAGGTCAGCCAGAACACCTGGTACGGCGTGCAGCGCGTGGTGCGCGACGCCTTCACCCGCGCCCAGGCCCGCTCCGGCAGGCTCACCCTCGTGCACAAGACCAACGTGCTGGTCAACGCCGGTGGACTGTGGTCGCGTGCGGTGGAGACCGTGGGCGCGGACTTCCCGGACGTCAGCGTGGACTACTGCCACATCGACGCCGCGACGATCTACATGGTCACCGACCCCGGACGCTTCGACGTGATCGTCACCGACAACCTCTTCGGCGACATCCTCACCGACCTGGCCGGTGCCGTGACCGGTGGGATCGGCCTGGCCGCCTCCGGCAATATCGACCCGTCGCGCCGCAACCCCTCGATGTTCGAACCCGTCCACGGCTCGGCACCAGACATCGCTGGTCAGGGTATCGCCGACCCGTGTGCGGCGATCCTGTCCGCCGCGCTGCTGCTGCGCCACCTCGCAGACGATGAGGGCGCCACCGGGGAGGACGCCGCACTGCGAGTGTCGCAGGCGGAGCGCATCGAGGCTGCGGTGCTTGCGGAGGCCGGCTCGCGCGACGGTTCCCCGGTGCGCACCGTGGAGGTCGGCGACCGGATCGCCGCCGCGGTCTAGCTGAGCTTTTGCGCGGCGCAAGACCGCGAAATAGTCGCCCTTCCAGGTAGGGATTCGGCCAAATTTCCTACCTGGAAGGGTGATCGGGCTACATCGGGTTGATCGTTGACGCGGTCAGGGGGCTCGGTGTCGCTTCCCGCGGCACGAGTTCGAAATAGTCGCCCTCCCAG
Source organism: Corynebacterium sp. AOP40-9SA-29 (assembly GCF_052377405.1). NCBI lineage: Bacteria > Bacillati > Actinomycetota > Actinomycetes > Mycobacteriales > Corynebacteriaceae > Corynebacterium > Corynebacterium sp. AOP40-9SA-29. The sequence continues at coordinate 202,401 of NZ_JBQSWR010000006.1, forward strand.
GTAGGGATTGGGGCATTTTTCCTACCTGGAAGGGTGATCTCGCTACATCGGGGTGGACCGGTGCAGCTGGGTGCGGGGAGCGTGGGTGATCGGGCTACATCGGGGATCGTGACCACCCCGCACCCGCCTACTGGTAGCTGACGATGTCCGGGGTCGGCGCGATCGCGGCGGTCTGGGCGGGGTCGAGCATCGGCTCGTCCTCGTCGATGAAGTTCTTCCAGCCCAGGGCGATCGCGGGGTCGAGGCCCTGGCGCACCACGTTCCAGGTCTCCATCTTCACGCCCTGCGGTCCGTGCCCGTCGCAGTGCACGGCGATGCTCACGTTGTCGGTGCCGGTGGTCATGGTCTCGCGATTGCGGATCATCTGGAGCTGGAACTGGTGGATCATCAGCAGTTTCTGCGGCAGTTTCTCGGCGACCACGAGTCCCTCGAGCCAGTCGGCGACCTCGTTGATCTCCGAGGCGTCGACGTGACCGACCTCGACCATCGGCTGGTCGTCGGGGCCGAGCCGCCACTCCGGGTCCAGGGCGAGGCCGACCGAGGGGTTCTTCAGCAGGTCGGCGTAGTGCTGGGCCTGCTGCAGCAGGGTTTCGCGCCCGGGCTGGATGTCGATGATGGCGTAGCCGCCGGCGTCGACGATGGCGTCGATCCAGGGCACGACCTCCGCCGGGTCGCTGTAGTTGCTGAAGTTCCCGGAGGGGCCGGGTTCGGACGCAGCGACGGTGACGATGATCTCGAAGGAGGGGATCACGGGGACGTCGCTGGTGGCGTCGTATTCGGCGGCGAGGCGGCGGGCGCGTTCCACGGCGTCCTTCGGGGGTTGTTCGCCCATCACGCCGAGCAGGGGTTCGGCGGCGTGGCCGTAGAGGGCAATGATCTTGCGCCCGGGGAACATGACCTGTCCGCCGCCGGGCAGGCTGCCTTCCACGGTGGCGGCGAGTTCGGCGCGTCGGCGCAGGTCCTCGCTGGTGCCGAAGTGGTCGCCGAGGGCGATGAGGTTGCCGTCGCCGGTGATCGCCTCGACGCTGGCGGCCACGGATTCGTCGCTGGCGCGCGGGTCGGCGGCGATGACGCGGGTCAGTGAGTATCCGGCGGCGACCGTGGTGGCGACGCTGACGGCGGAGGACGTGCTGGCGGCGAGTGCCACTCCTGCGGACTCCAGGTCCTCGCCGGCGACCCCGGAGTCCAGATCCTCGGGCCAACTATCTGCATCGACAGCATGAACGGTGACATCGTTGAGGTCCCCGAGGCCCTCGACATCGTCGGCACTGCCGCCGACGAGCACGACATCGGTGGCACCGAGTCGCGACAGTTCTTGGAGGACGGGACCGGAATCGGCACCGTCGAGCAGGACGGGAACGCCGTTGTCGCGGGCCAGGGTGCAGGCGGCGTTCACCTGTTCCGGGGTGGGGTCGGACGCTACGAGCACCGCGGTGCTCGCCGAGGCGAAGAGGGCCGCACTCGTGGCGACGCCGGACGGGTCATCGGGAACGACGGCTACGCCGACGCCGTCCGCGGCGGTGGCCTGGCTGTCGCCGGACGTGGCGTCCTGCCCACTACCGGAACCGTCGCGTGAGCAGGCCGCGAGCGGGACGACGGCGGCCAGGGAGAACGCTCCGGCGCTCAGCAGGAACTTGCGGCGGGACAGTGGCACGTGGGCGAGCCTTTCGGACGATGACAGGCGGGAGAGTCAGGCGGGGGAGCGTCTCGACCCTATCGCGGAACTCAGGCGATCGCGGCGGCGGCCTCGGTTCCCTGCCGGATGGCGCGCTTGGCGTCCAGTTCAGCGGCGAGATCGGCACCTCCGACGACGTCGAAGGTCACCCCCGCCTCGCGCAGCGGTGCGACGAGTTCGGTGACGGACTCCTGGCCGGTGCACAGCACGATCGAATCGACCTCCAGCACGCGGCGGTCGGTGAGGGTGCGGGTGCCGTCCTTGTCCTCGTAGAAGGCGAGGTGCAGGCCGGCGTCGTCGATCTTCTCGTAGGTCGCCCCGCTGATCTGCTCGACCTCCTTCATTTTCACTGCCGCACGGTGCACCCAGCCGGTGGTCTTGCCCAGCGACTTGCCCTGCCGGGAACTCTTGCGCTGCACCATGTAGACCTTGCGCAGCGGCGCGGTGGGACGCGGTTTCGTCAGCGAGCCGGCGGTGGCCGGGTCAGCGTCGACGCCCCATTCCTGCTCCCACTCCTTGAGGTTCAGGGTGGGGGAGTCGGGCCCGGTGGGGGTGGTGAGGAATTCGGAGACGTCGAAGCCGATACCGCCGGCACCGAGCACGGCGACGCGGTCGCCGATCTCGCGGTCGCCCAGCACAGCCTCGGCGTAGGTCATCACGCTGGGGTGGTCCACACCCTCGATGTCGGGGATGCGCGGGGCCACGCCGGACGAGACGATCACGTGGTCGAAGCCGCCGTCGATGAGGTCCTGCGCGCTGGCGCGGGTGTTGAGGTGGACGTCCACACCCAAGGTGTTCAGCCGGGTGGAGAAGTAGCGAATGGTCTCGTGGAACTCCTCCTTGCCCGGGATCCTCGCGGCGATGGAGAACTGTCCGCCGATGGCGTCGCGGGACTCGAAGAGCTCCACGTGGTGTCCACGCTCGGCGGCGGAGACCGCGGCGGACAGGCCCGCCGGCCCGGCACCGACCACGGCGATCTTCTGCGCATGACGGGTGGGGGAGAGCACCAGTTTCGTTTCGCGTCCGGCACGCGGGTTGACCAGGCACGAGACGCTCTTGCCCACGAAGATGTGGTCCAGGCAGGCCTGGTTGCAGCCGATGCAGGTGTTGATCTCGTCGGCGCGGTCCTGCTGCGCCTTGGCCATGAAGTGCGGGTCGGCGAGCAGCGGGCGGGCCATGGACACGGCGTCGACCTTGCCGTTGGCCAGGATCCCCTCGGCGACCTCGGGGGTGTTGATGCGGTTCGAGGCGATCAGCGGGATGGACACCTCGTCGCGCAGACGCTCGGTGAACTTCACGAAGGCACCGCGCGGCACGGAGGTGACGATGGTGGGCACGCGGGCCTCATGCCAGCCGATGTCGGTGTTGATGGCGTCGACCCCGTGGCGCTCGGCGCGCCGGGAGAGCAGGGCGATCTCGTCGAAGGTCTGCCCGTTCTTGACGAAGTCGGCGATGGATTGGCGCAGGATGACCGGGAAGTCGCGGGGGACCTGCCGGCGGATCTCGTCGATGACCTCGATGAGGAAGCGCTGGCGGTTGGCCGTCGAGCCGCCCCAGCGGTCGGTGCGGTCGTTGGTGTGCGGGCACAGGAACTGGTTGACCAGGTAGCCCTCGCCGCCCATGATCTCCACGGCATCGTAGCCGGCCTTGCGGGCCAGGCGGGCGGAGCGTCCGAAGGCGCGGATCGCCCGACGGACCATCCGCTCGGTCATCCGCATGTGCTTGAACGGGTGAATGGGGGACGGTTCGGAACCGGGCGCGGCCTTGAAGGGGGTCACGCCGTAGCGTCCGGCGTGGAGGATCTGCATGGCGATGCGTCCGCCCTCGCGGTGGACGGCGTCGGTGACGCGGCGGTGGTGCAGCACCGACAGGGGCGTGGCCATCCGTCCGCCGAAGGGCATGAGGTCACCGCTGCGCAGCGGGGCGATGCCGCCGGTGACGATGAGGCCGACGCCGCCGCGGGCGCGTTCGGCGTAGAACTCGCCGAGTTCATCGGCATGCCAAATGCGGTCCTCCAGGCCGGTGTGCATCGACCCCATCACCGACCTGTTCGGCAGGGTGAGGCCGCCGATGGTCAGGGGGGTGAAGAGGTGGGGGAACGGGGAACTCGTCATGATCCGTCGTCTTCCTTCTCGTGTGTAGTCGTTTCTGTGCCAGTACTACCGAGGGCGTCAATTACCTCGGTGCACCAGTCCACGAAGCTGTTCTCCAGGCGGATGCCCAGGCGTAGGACGAGGTGCTGGTGCAGGCGGCGTCCGGTCAGCGCGGCCCCGCCGCAGCTGGTGCCGTCCCCGCCGTTCCCGGCGAGTTCGGGGAACTGGCGGGCTTCGTAGCTGCGGTAGAGCCGCAGGGTCTCGGTGTGGGCGTCGCGGTGCGCGGCGACGTCGGCGAGCAGGTCGCGCAGGTCGCCGTGTTCGGCACCGCGGATTTTGACCGACAGGTCGTCGCGGATCTTCATGACCTCGGACGGGTCGGCGATCCAGTCGTGCAGGGCTGCGCGCCCGGCAGGAGCGAGGGTGTAGATCTTCTTGTCCGGCCTGCCGTCCTGGGCGACGTCGCGACACGTCACCAGGCCGTCGTCGTGCAGGCGTCCGAGTGTGCGGTAGATCTGCTGGCGGGTGGCGGGCCAGAAGTGGCCCAGGGATGTGGCGAACTGTCGTCCCAGGTCATAACCGGTCCCTGGGCGTTCCGCCAGGGAGATCATGATTGCGTGTTCCAGTGCCATGGACGTCAGGGTAATCCACGTCACAGTGAAATACAGCACTATGCCACGAATTGATGTGAAACTCGTTTCATATACCCCCACTTCGGGGTTGAGGGTGCCCGGCGTACAGCGGCTACCCCATACACTTGCCGACCATGAGCGTGGAACTTGACGAGGTCCGGCGGTTCCTCAGCGGCCACGAGCCGTTCAGTCACCTCCCGGACGATGAACTCGACGACCTGCCGGCGAAGATGGAGATCATCTACGTGCGGCGCGGGGAGACGGTAATCACCGCCGGGCAGCCCAACGACGCCCTCTACGTGATCCGCTCCGGTGCCGTCGACGTCCTCGACGCCCAGGACGTGCTGCTCGACCGCCGTGGCGCCGGACGCTTCTTCGGACATTCCACCATCGTCACCAAGGGCGGTTTCGGGGCGGACCCGGGCCCCTCGCGCTACACGATGATCGCCGTCGAGGACAGCCTGCTGCTCACCATGGACCGCGAGGAAGTCCGCGGCCTGATCGAGCGCAACCCCGAGGTCGCCCGCTACTTCGCCGGGGTGTCCGAACGCATCCGTGCCGCCGCCGAGCGGCTCAGCGTGCGCTCCGGGTCGGACGCACTGCGCACGCGCGTGGCAGAACTGGTGGATCGTGACCTGGTGTCCGTGGGCTGCGAGGCCAGCGTGCGCGAAGCCGCACAGCTGATGAGCGAGAACAGCATCTCCTGCCTGCCGGTGCTGGCTGACACTGCTGACACTGCTGATACGGCCGACACTGATGACAATGCTGACACTGCGTACACAGCCGACACTGCCGGCCCGGAGCTTCCGGACGTCTCCGGCAATGAGCTCGTCGGCATCATCACCGACCGCGACCTGCGTACCCGTGTGCTCGCCGAGGGGTTGGACCCCGACACCGCGGTGTCCGGAATCATGACGCAGAACCCGTTCTCCACCTCATCCGACACCACAGCCTTCGAGGCCATGCTGATGATGAGCGAGCAGGGCGTGCACCACCTGCCCGTCGTCGGCGGGCTCGACGGCGGCGGCGACGGAGTCATCGGGGTGATCTCAGCCTCCGACATCATGCGTGCACTGCGTAATGACCCGATCTACCTCACCGCAGACCTGGCCAAGGCCACCGATACCGAGCAGATGCGCAGCATCATCAACGACACCGCCGAGATGACCAGTGGGTTCATCACCCGCGGTGCCTCGGCCGAGGAGGCCAGCGAGATCCTCACCGTGGCACTGGACTCCCTGGCCCGTCGCCTGCTGGTGCTCGCCGAGGAGGAGCTCGGGCCGCCCCCGGTGCCTTATGCCTTCATCGTCATCGGCTCTCAGGCGCGCCGGGCGGTGGGCTTCTCCTCCGATCAGGACAACGGCCTGGTGCTGCACAACTCCTACGACGAGGAACTCCACGGCGAATACTTCGCCGAGTTGGGCCGGTTGGTGTGCACCGGGTTGGACGAGGCCGGCCAGCGGCTGTGCCCCGGCGACATGATGGCGATGAATCCGAAGTGGCGCATGACCGTGGACCAGTGGAAGGACTCCTTCCACACCTGGGTCACCGCCCCGAATCCGGATGCGCTGCTGCACGCCCAGACCTTCTTCGATATGCGCCCGGTTTACGGCGCGCGCGAACTCGCCGACCGGGTGCACCGCTACTCGGTGGCATTGGCGCGCAGTTCCTCGCGTTTCCACGCCCGGCTTGCCGCCCTGGTCGCGCGCAAGGAGACCCCCTTGGGCATCTTCCGCGGCCTGGTCGTCCAGCGGGGCGGCGACTACCGCAACACGCTGGACGTTAAGGCCGGCGGAACCGCGCCGATCGTGCAGATCGCCCGCTTGTACGCCCTGATGGGCGGGGTGAAGGCGGTGGGTACCCATCAACGCCTGGCGCAGGCGGCGTCCACCGGGGCGTTGACGCACAAGGCCGCCCGCGACCTCACGGAGGCGTTCAACTTCCTCAAGGCGCTCTCGCTGCGTCACCAGGCCGGCCAGCTGCGCAGCGGTGAGGTCGCCGACTACCGTATTGATCCGGACAACCTGGGCAAGCTCGACCGCGAGAACCTGCGCGACGCCTTCGGCATCATCAAGAGCATCCAGACCTCCCTGGCCGTGAAGTACCCGGTGAGGAGTACGTGAGCATGCTTCGTAGGACGTGGAACAAGCGTCGGGCGACCGGGGCGTTGGCGGACTTCTATGCCGAGCGTCCTCCCGCCGGCTCGACGCGCCTGGAGGACCTGCCGGTGCTCGCCGTCGACGTCGAGGCCACCGGGCTGGACCTGTCGACCGACAGGCTGTTGTCGATCGGCTGGGTGCCGATGGAAGGACGTCGCATCGTGCTGTCCGGGGCGCGCGAGGTGGTGATCGCCGGACCGCAGGACGACGACGAGGGCGTGGGCCAGTCCGCCACCGTGCACGGGCTCACCGACGACGTCGTCGATGCCGGCATGCCCTTGGCCGATGCGTTGAGCGAGCTCCTGGAGGCCCTGCAGGGCCGGGCGATGCTCGCCCATTTCGCGATGATCGAGCAGGACTTCCTCTCCGCGGCGTGCCGGACGGCCTTCGGTGCCGGGCTCACGGTGCCGACCCTGGATACCTACGGCCTGGAGCAGCGTCGTATGCAGCGTAAATCCGTGCACCCCCGGGGGGAGGACCTGCGCCTGCCGCGCATCCGCGAACGCTACGGCCTGCCGACCTACCCGCCGCACCGTGCGGTGACCGACGCGTTGTCGTGTGCGGAGCTGTTTTTGGCGATGACCTCGCCGTCTAATGGCCGCTCGCCCTACTCGACTCTGCGCTCCGCACAGGTCTAGGCGCGGGCAAGTCGGGGCCGCCCACAGCTAGCTCAGTTTCCCACTGTAAGCTAACCGACCATGAGAATTTCGCGAATCGCACATCCGGAAGGCATGGCCTTCGTGGCATTGGAGGGCGGGGAGGCCGACGGAACCGGCGCAACCTGCCGTGAGATCGCCGGCCACCCCTTCGGGGAGCCCGAGTTCACCGGACGCAGCTGGGCCTTCGAGGACGTCCGCCTGCTCGCTCCGATCCTGCCGTCGAAGGTCGTGGCCGTGGGCCGCAACTACGCCGATCACGTCAAGGAGGTGTTCAACAAGTCCGCCGAGCACCTGCCGCCGACACTGTTCCTGAAGCCGCCGACAGCCGTGGTCGGCACCGGCGCGCCGATCCGCAAGCCGGAGTGGGCCACCCGCGTGGAGTTCGAGGGCGAGCTCGCCATCGTCATCGGCAAGCCCTGCAAGGACGTCAAGCGCGACGACTGGAAGAGCGTTGTCCTCGGCTTCACCATCGTCAACGACGTCTCCTCGCGTGACCTGCAGTTCGCCGACGGTCAGTGGTCGCGTGCCAAGGGCCTGGACAGCTTCTGCCCGCTGGGCCCGTGGATCGAAACCGACCCGGACTTCGCCGACCTGACCGACCTGCCGATCAAGGCGCACCTCACCCACGACGGCGCGACCGAGACCAAGCAGGATTCCAACTCCGACCAGATGATCAAGTCCATCCCGGAGATCGTGGAGTGGGTCTCCCAGGCCTTCACCCTGCTGCCCGGCGACGTGATCTGCACCGGCTCCCCGGCCGGTACCGCCGAGATGGTCCCCGGCGACCGTATCGATATCGAGATCCCCGGCCTGGGGCACCTGGTCAACCCCATCGAGGCCTACTAGAGCCTCAACCCAGAGGCTCTGCTTGGAGCCTCTTACAGGGGGATTTAGACCGCCCGCATTGCGGCGGGCACGTTGAGTGCCCGTAGCGCGGTCTGCAGCTTCGCCGTCGTCTCGGCGGCCTCAGCCGCGGGGGAGGACGTCGCGATGATCCCGCCGCCGGCCCATGCCCGCGCGGTGGCACCGGCGAGTTCGGCGCAGCGGATGCTGACCATGTACTCGCCGTCGCCGTCCTCATTGCACCAGCCCACGAAGCCGGCGTAAAAGCAGCGTGGTTCCTCGACCTCGTTGATGATCCCGATCGCGTCGTCGGTGGGGGTCCCTCCGACTGCGGGGGTGGGGTGCAGCATCAGTGCCAAGTCCAGCGCGGAGAAGTGCAGGTCCGGCAGCGTGCCGCGCACCGGGGTGGCCAGGTGCCACATCTCATTGGTCTTGATCAGCTCGGGGGTCCGGGGGATGGACAGTTCCGAGCACACCCCGCCAAGCACCTGTCGGTAGTGATCCACGACCAGCTGGTGTTCGGTGAGGTCCTTGGTGGAGTCGCGCAGTGTGCGTCCCACGGCCTCGTCGGCCTCGCGGTCAGACAGCCGGGCAGCAGAGCCGGCCAGCGGACGGGCCTCCACGGTCGTGCCGCGTCGGCGGATGAGGACCTCGGGGGAGGAGCCGACGAGCATCGTGCCGCGGTCGTCGGAGCGTCCTGTCGCCGAGAGGTCCACGGCGAAGCCGTCGCGCTGGGCGGACAGGTCGATCAGCCGTGCGGCGACGAGCAGGGGGTCGACCTCCTCAGCGAACTCGATGTCCACCGCGCGGGCGAGAACGACCTTGCGCAGGGTGGTGGTGCGCATCGTCTCGACGGCGGCGGCCACCGTGGACTGGTGTTCCTCGGAACTGCTCGTGGGGTGGACGTTGAGTACTTCGAGCTGGTCGCCGAGATCGCGGCCACGGTAGTAGGCCGGCGGCTCCAAAGGCCCCTCGGTCTCGACGACGCTGCCGGGCACGGTCAGTGCGGCCCGGTTGGCGGTATCGAAGGGGACGGCGCCGACGACGAGCCGCGCACTGCCGTCGCGCAGGGCCGTGGCGGCCTCGAACGGGTCGGGAAAGGACGCGCGTGTCCCCTGGGTGCGGATGCTGCCCGACGCGCGGGAGAGCAGGAAGTCCGGCGCAGTTGACGGGCGATCGTTGTTGATCACACCGTCACCGTACTCAGGGGTGGGAAACAAACTGAAATTATCGCGGGTCGTCCCTATCCTCTCCCGAGGTACGGCATGCCTGCCGCGGTGACGGTGACCCGGTCCACGGACACTCCGGTCGGCATATCGGCCACGCTGACCAGCAGTCGGGCGGCTTCGGCGGCGTCGAAGGTGGGCTCCGGGGCAGGTTCGGCCGCCGTGAAGGTGCCCAGCAGCTCGGTGGCGGCATTGCCGATGTCGAGTTCGGTGGCGGTGATGCCCAGGCCCCGTCCGTCCAGCGCGGTGGAGACCGTGAGGGACGCTACGGCGGCCTTGGATGCGGCGTAGGCGGCCGCGCCGGCGCGCGGGGCGTGCGCGGCGATGGAGCCGTTGTTGATGATGCGTCCTCCGCCGTGGGCGGCCATCCAGGCGAAGGCAGCGCGGGTGCACAGGAAGGTGCCGGTGAGGTTGGTTGCGATGGTGGCCTCGAAGGCGGTGGCATCGACGGTGTCGATCCGCCCGGTGGCTCCGGGCACGCCGGCGTTGTTGACCAGCAAGTCGAGGCGTCCCAGGGTGGTGGTGACCTTGGCGAATGCGGCGGACACGGAGGTTTCGTCGGTGATGTCGCAGACGACGGCGAGGTGGTCGGCGGGGCCTGCCGTGACGCCTGCCGCGCGGCAGGCCTCGACGGTGGCCTCCAGCGTGCCGACGCTGCGTCCTAACGCCGCGACGCTCCATCCGTCCTGCGCCAGGGCGGTGGCGAAGGCGCGGCCCAGCCCGCCGCCGGCGCCGGTGACGAGAGCGACTCTGGGCGCGTCCCTGGGGGAGTGTGGGGAATCAACCATGGGCCTCATTATGGCCGATGTGCGTCTGGCGGGTCGCGTAGATTGGGGGAACCCGATCTAAGGGGCGAGAGCCATGAGAGACATGACAGGCACGACCGGAACGACGGCAGTGAACTGCTCGATCGGCAGGCCCGCCGGAGAGCCCGACCTCGACAGGGCAGGCGCCCTGGGGGTCGACAGGATCGAACTGTGGTGGCCGTGGGCCACCCCGGAGCCGGAAGACACGGAGGTCGACGACCTCGTCGCGGAACTCTCACGCCGCGAGCTCACGCTCGTCGCCGTGAACTTCTGGGCGGGCGACGTCGCCGCCGGCGAGCGGGGCGTCCTGCACGAGGAACCGCTGAGTAGGCGCCACGTCGACGCGATGTCCCGGCTGGCCGACGCCACCGGTGCAGACCGCTTCAACCTGCTGCTCGGCCGGGGAGGACGCCGGCTCAGCCCCATACAGCTCGACAACACCGCGGCCCTGGCCAACCTGGTGCAGGGCCGAGGACACGGCACCGTGTTGATCGAGCCTAGCTCCGGGTTCGACGACTACCCCGTGCAGACCATCGTCGACGCCCGCGCGGTGACCAGCAGCTTCCCCGGCACCGGGTTGTTGGCCGACTTGTGGCACCTCAGCCGGACCGATGACGTTGCGGCGTGGTTGGACGATCTGGACGGCGCAGAAGGGTCTGGGGCCGGGGAGTCTGGGGACCCGTTCACCTTCCCCGACCACGTCCAGATCGCCGACGATCCCGGACGCGGCGCACCGGGCAGCGGGAACCTCCCGCTGGACGATTGGGTGGGTGCGCTGCGGGCCGCCGGGTACTCCGGGGACGTGGCGGGGGAGTGGATGTGGTGAAATAGTGCACCATGAGTGATGTTCGCGTTCGTTTCTGCCCCTCGCCGACCGGGACCCCGCACGTCGGCATGGTCCGCACCGCACTGTTCAACTGGGCCTACGCCCGGCACACCGGCGGAAAGCTGGTGTTCCGCATCGAGGACACCGACGCCGCCCGGGACTCCGAGGAGTCCTACGAGGCCATCGTCGAGTCCCTGACCTGGCTCGGAATGGACTGGGACGAGGGGGTCGGCGAGCCCGGCGGCCCGCACGGCCCGTACCGCCAGTCGCAGCGCATGGAGATCTACGTCGAGGTGCTGGAGAAGCTCAAGGCGTCCGGCGACGTGTACCCGGCGTTCTCCACCGCTGAGGAGGTCGAGGAGCGTCACCGCGCCGCCGGCCGTGACCCCAAACTGGGCTACGACAACTTCGACCGGGACCTGACCTCCGAGCAGGTCGCCGCCTTCGAGGCCGAGGGTCGCTCGCCGGTGTGGCGTCTGCGCATGCCGGAGAAGACCTGGACGTGGAACGACCTGGTCCGCGGCGAGATGAACGTCGACGGGTCCACCGTGCCGGACTTTGTGGTCGCCCGCTCCAACGGTCAGCCGCTGTACACGCTGGTCAACCCGGTGGACGATGCGCTGATGAAGATCACCCACGTGCTGCGCGGCGAGGATCTGCTGCCGTCCACGCCCCGCCAGCTGGCCCTGTACGAGGCGCTGGTGCGCATCGGTGTGGCCGATGCGACCCCGACCTTCGGGCACCTGCCGTTCGTGATGGGCGAGGGCAACAAGAAGCTCTCCAAGCGTGACCCGGAGTCCAACCTCTTCAATCACCGCGACAACGGCATCATCCCCGAGGGCATGCTGAACTACCTGTCGCTGCTGGGCTGGTCCCTGTCCGCCGATCAGGACGTGTTCGGCATCGACGAGCTGGTGGCGAACTTCGACGTCGCCGACGTGAAGCCGAACCCGGCCCGTTTCGACCAGAAGAAGCTCGAGGCGCTCAACGCCGACCACATCCGCCTGCTGGATCTGGCCGACTTCACCACCCGCCTGCGCAGCTACCTGGAGGAGTACAAGGGCTTCCCGACCGACTACCCGGCCGAGAAGTTCGCCTTCGCCGCGGAACTGGTGCAGACCCGCATCAAGACCCTCGGCGACGCCGACGGTCTGCTGCGTTTCCTGATCACCGCCGACGCGGACCTGGAGCTGGACGAGAAGGCGGCGAAGAAGAACCTCAAGGAGGACGCCGTGGAGGTCCTGGACGCTGCGATCGAGGAGATCGAGGCGCTGGAGTCTCTCGGCGAGGCAGGGTTCGTCACGGAGAAGATCGAGGCAGCCCTGTCGGCGCGTCTGATCGACTCGATGGAGCTCAAGCCGCGCAAGGCCTACGGGGCCCTGCGTGTGGCTGTCTCGGGCGCGGCGGTGTCCCCGCCGCTGTTCGAGTCGATGGAGCTGCTGGGGCGCGGGTCCACGCTGGCCCGTCTGCGTGCCGCACGGGCGGTTACGCCGTACGTCGCCGCGGAATAGCAGGACTGCAGCCGGCGTGAGTCGGTTGCAACGGGCGCAGGACGCCACGATCGGCGTCCTGACCTGGCAGTTTGCGAGTGTGCGAGCGCTCTGGTTATAGTATCCACCGTTGCAAGGCAGCGCGGCGAACACCGCGGAGCACAGCAACGATTGGCCTATGGTGTAATTGGCAACACAGCGGTTTCTGGTACCGTCGTTCTAGGTTCGAGTCCTGGTAGGCCAGCGGAAACGCTGAACACGATGTGCAGTTTGTTTTCTTGCCCCGTTCGTCTAGCGGCCTAGGACGCTGGCCTCTCACGCCGGTAACACGGGTTCAAATCCCGTACGGGGTACAAGGTATGTGAAACGGTAAAGCCCGGTCTTCGGACCGGGCTTTCCGCATGTCCGGGGTTGGGGTATCCCCAGAGCAGAAGGGGGTGCAACTGTTCCTAGGCGAAAGGTCTAGGGTGGGTGGGGTGACCATGCCGAAGAACCTGATCCTCGTCCGCCACGGCCAGAGCGAGGCCAACGTGATCCAACGTGCGGACAAGGCCGGCGACCAGGCACTCTTCAGTGAGGAGACCATGCTGGTCGCCGACCGCTCATGGCGTCTGACCGACGCCGGAGTGGCCCAGGCCCATGCCGCGGGGCAGTGGATCACCGACAACGTCGACGCGCTGGACCGCTGCATCACCTCCCCGTACGTGCGTACCCGCGAGACCGCGGCGAATCTCGGTCTCGAGGGTGCGCTGTGGGAGGAGAACCGGGTGGTGCGTGAACGCTCCTGGGGTGAGATTTCCCCGTTGCCGCGCAAGGTCTTCGAGGAGCAGTACGCCCACAACGCCCTGCTGCGGCGCAAGGACCCGCTGTACTGGGCCCCGCCGGCAGGCGAGTCGATCGCCAACGTGGCGGAGAACCGCGTGCGCAATATGCTCAGCACCCTGCACCGTGAGAGCAGCGAGGACAACGTGCTCGTGGTGACCCACGGCGACTTCATGTGGTCCACCCGCCTGGTCCTGGAGCGCTGGAGCGACGAGGAGTTCCTGCGCTACGACAAGGACAAGGAGATGACCATCTTCAACTGCACGGTCCTGCACTACACCCGCATCGACCCGGACACCGGGGAGGTCGCCCCGTGGATGCGCTGGGTGCGCGCCGCGCACCCGTTCTGCGACCGGACGACCGGGGTGTGGCGCATGGTGGAGCAGCCGTGGCAGCGCTTCGACCGCGACTACCTCAGCAACGAGGACCTGGCCGCCGTCGCCGAGGAGCAGTCGCGCCTGCTCTCTGAGTAGGCGGCTGTCCTTGGCTGTCCTTCGCTGTCACATTCGGCCGGTGACGGCCCCGTCCTCCACACGGCAGGGGTGGAACAGTCCGTTCTTCGTGGGGCCCACCTCGGCGGCGACTGCGTCCGAGATCACGTCCGAGCGCTCTGCGTAGCCGAGCAGGTACTCATCGAACGCGGGCAACTCCAGCGGTACGGCTAGTGCTTGGGTGATCTCCGCGGCGGTGACGTCGGCTTGCCAGTCGGCCAGCAGGATGCTGCGTCCGTCCTGCGTGGAGCCCTCCATGACCGTGCCGGTGGCGAGTGCGAGCGCAGTGGCGGCGCGGGCGTCGCGCACGGTCAGTCCCGACCACCACGCCAGGTCCTTGACACCGGCCGGGCCGCGCGAGCGGTAGTAGCGGCAGGCGAGTTCGCGCAGTGCGTCCTCCCCGTCGAGGTTCAGCGGGTCGGTGACGAGGCTGTTGTGCAGCACGAAGGTGTCCTCGGGGCGTCCTGCGGCCGAGGAACGCGGCCCCTGGACGATGTCGCCCTCCCCGCCGAAGTGGCGCAGCATATGCGGCCCGCGTCCGCCGTCGGGGTCGATGCCGGCGCGGGCGAATACCTGGTAGGCCTCGCTGCGGGGCAGGGGAGTACCGGACGCTGCCAGCGCGTCCAGCAGAGCAGTGCGGCATGCGTCGACGTCCGCGTCGGACAGGCCCAGTTGGCCACGTCGCTTCGCCGAGGCCTTCTGCACCCGCGGGGTGCACAGGCGTGTGAGCCAGCGGACGTCCTCGGCGGCGAGCAGGTGGTGGGTGCCGCGCTGCGACCAGCTGCGCACCACGTGGGCGGCGCTGAGATCCTCCTCGGTGAGAGTCGGGGCACCGGCACGCAGTCCCAGCGCGCGGACGCCTGCGGGGAGGTTCTGCGCCTGGCTGGCGAGCATGTGCGCGGCGACGGCGTGTACCGGCGCGTCCTGTCCGCGCGGGGAGTCCGGCAGTGGGGGACGTGCCGCGGCGGGGGCGAGCAGCTGGGCGGTGAGGCGCAGGGCCCGCAGCTGCGAGGTGGTGAGCGGGTTCATGTCACCATCATTGCACGTCATTGGGGTGATTAGGTGTCGATGTGGATCGTCATATATAGTTCTCCCCGTTGCACAGCGCGGCCACGGTGCCCTGCTGAACAACATATGTTAGTTCCTGCCCCGTTCGTCTAGCGGCCTAGGACGCTGGCCTCTCACGCCGGTAACACGGGTTCAAATCCCGTACGGGGTACAAGGTAGTAGGCGAAAAGCCCGGTCTTCGTGACCGGGCTTTTCGCATGTCCGGGGTCGGTGAATAAGGTTTGAGGGTCAGGGTAAGCCCTGGATCAGTTCTCTTGCTCTCGTATCGGTAGCATCGGATAAGTGATATTTAGGGAGCTGCTGTACGATCCTCCCATGTCTAAAAGTCCGGCGGTAGATTCGTCGACCAAGTTCGAGCAAGCGCTTCGCGGCTCCGTTCAGATGCCTGGGGTGCGGATCGACCGGGCGAGTTTCCTCCGCCGGGAACTGCGCCACTTCTGTACTGATGACCAGCTCGACCGCGCCGTCGCCACGAGTCCGGCAGAAGCTGGTGTGCCACTCGACGTAGTGAATAAGATCGCCACAAGCATCATCAGATATGAGACTGGGAAAGTGACAACGCTTTCTACTGTCGCGGGCATTCCCGGAGGTCTGGCGGCATTCGGAACGGTTCCCGCTGACCTCGCTCAGTACTATGGTCATGTCCTGCGTGTGGTTCAGAAGCTGGCGTACATCTATAGCTGGCCGGAGTTGTTCGACGAGGACGGTGAGGGGCTGGACTCAGCCACCGAGGGCATGCTCATCCTGTTTGTGGGTGTCATGTTCGGCGTGAATGCGGCTCAGGTCGGTGTGGCGAAAGTGGCGGCCATGGTCGCGCAACAGGTCGCCAAGACGTTGCCTCGGAAGGCCTTGACAAGAGGCATCATCTATCCGGTCGTCAAGAAGGTTGCCGGTGTCCTCGGAGTTCGGATGACGACTCAAATCTTTGCCAAGGGATCAGCAAAGATCATCCCTCTGGTCGGCGCCGTAATCTCAGGTGGTCTGACGTTTTCTACGTTCTTGCCGATGGCCAAGCGTCTGCAGAAGCACCTCGCGGGGCTCTCCCTGGCGAATCCGAACTATGTCGTGACTAGTTCCGATGGAACCGAAATGAGGCCTGCATGAGCGCGAATAGTGCCCAGCTCGACGCCGTCGTCGACGCCGTCGGCCGGGTCCCGGAGGCCAACTTCACCGCCTACCGTGGCGGTTACCCTAAGGAGATCTCGACGTCTCTGCTCGACGCCGTCTTCTCGATGCGCGCGCGATACAACTCGACGACGCCGGGCCGTGGTGTTTGGGGTCGAGTGCAGAACTTCCGCGCTGAGTACCCGGATGTCATCAATGATCTCGCGGCATTGATCTCCATTGGATCCGGTCAGATAGAGGCGATCATGGGCTCTACCGTCACACACGGTCGCCCGAAGGCAGTGGCGGCTATCGAGGCTGCTGAGGCCTTCAGAACGGCGGGTGTGAACACCGCCGATGATTTCCGCGAGTTGGATCCCAAGACGGCGAAGCGCTTGTACACCGGAGTGCGTGGACTCGGTCCAGAGACGTTTGAATATTTCGCCATGCTCCTTGGAGTTCCAGGAGTGAAGGTGGATGTCATGATTATGAGATTCGTCGCCAGAGCGCTTGCTGCTGCGGATCTTAGTGACGTAAGTCCGCATGCGGCCCGGGAACTGGTCGAAGAGGCTCACGCAGTGACCGGACTGGGGGAGACTCTCACCCACTTCGATCACGCGCTCTGGCTTTCGGAGAGTCAGCGATAGAACGTTGCCAGTGGGTCGTCCGCTGCCATCAAGTCCGATGTCGCAGGACATCGGTAACACTTGTGTCAGGATATCTGATCTGCGAAAACCACCAATAGCGTGGGGTTCTGGGATCGTCAGGAGAGGTACTTGATGACCTTCACCACCGCCCAGACGATGACCGCGATGACCGCAACGGTCAGGACGATGATGGCGAGTTCGTTTATGCCGAGGATGATGGATCTCCATTCGTTGGTGCCGGTGTGAGGCACGGCGGTATTACCCGTGTCAGCGTAAGGCACCTCTGCGGGTTGCGCAGGGCGTATGGGAGACACAGGCAGTGGAGCCACCTCGGAACAACCCCCGGAACATCCCCCAGACCATCGCCCCCAATCAGCGCAGGTAGTGCTCCAACTCAGCGGCGCTGTGCTGCAGGGCCTCGCGGTGGCGTGCTGCGGGCGAGGGGCCCATGCGCTCGGCCGGTCCGGAGATCGACAGCGCGGCGATGACGCCCGAGGCGTCCCGCACCGGCACCGAGACGCTGGCCAGGGCGGCATCGCGCTCACCGACGGACTCGGCGATCTGGCCGGCGCGGACCAGTTCCAAGTCGTTGGCGGTGTAGTGGGCGGAGGTCAGGACGTCGTCCTGGAAGACCTTGGGGGAGTAGGCGACGAGCACCTTCGCCGCGGAACCTGCGGTGAGGGTGAGTCGATTGCCCACTGGTACCGTGTCCCGCAGACCCTGACGCGGCTCCGCCGTGGCGATGCACACGCGCTCGTGGCCGGAGAGCTTGTAGATCTGCACGGCCTCGCCGGTGCGCTCCACCAGGTCCGGCAGCACGTGCTCGGCCGCCTCGTCCAGACGGGTCGAGGACTTCGGCGCCAGCTCGGCCAGCGCGGGTCCGGCGGTCCACTGGCCGTCCTCCAGCCGCGTGACCATGCGGTGCTTCTCCAACGCGACGGCGATGCGGTGCGCCGTGGCGCGGGGCAGGCCCGTGGTCTCGCACAATTCGGAGAGACTGTGCGGTCGACGTGCGACGATGCCCAGGATGAGCAGGGCACGGTCGAGGACCTGGATACCGCTGGTGGTCGTGGGCGCCGTGGCTGGAGAGGGCGTCTCAGTGTAGGTGGGTTTTCCCATGATCTGATACTATACATTCCAACCAGTGGAACTTCCAGGTTGCCCCGCAGTGACGGGCGGGCGACGACCGGAACCCCCGGACGACTGCAGCGAGCAAGCACGAGGAGAGAACTGTGAATGCTGTGACCCGGCAGACGCACCCAGACGACACCACCGCACAGGCCCCGCGCACCCTCGCACAGAAGGTGTGGGACGCCCACGTCGTGACCAGGGGAGAGAACGGCGGACGCGATCTGCTGTTCATCGACCTGCACCTCATTCACGAGGTCACCAGTCCCCAGGCCTTCGACGGACTGCGGCAGAACAACCGTCCGCTGCGTCGTCCCGACCTCACCCTGGGCACCGAGGACCACAACGTGCCCACCCTGGGCGTGCACTCCGGCAACCTGCTCGAGATCGAGGACAAGGTCTCGCGCCTGCAGGTCGAGACGCTGCGCAAGAACTGCGAGGAATACGGCGTCGTCCTGCACTCCATGGGCGACGGGGAACAGGGCATCGTGCACACGGTCGGCCCGCAGCTCGGTGCCAGCCAGCCGGGCATGACCATCGTCTGCGGCGACTCGCACACCTCCACCCACGGCGCCTTCGGCTCCATCGGCATGGGCATCGGCACCAGCGAGGTTGAGCACGTGCTCGCCACACAGACCCTCCCGCTGACACCGTTCAAGACCATGGCCATCGAGGTCTCCGGGGAGCTGCGCCCCGGGGTCACCGCCAAGGACCTGATCCTGGCGATCATCGCGAAGATCGGCACGGGTGGCGCCCAGGGCCACATCATCGAGTACCGCGGCGAGGCCATCCGGAAGCTGTCCATGGAAGGGCGGCTCACGATGTGCAACATGAGCATCGAGGCTGGTGCCCGCGCCGGCATGATCGCCCCCGACGACACCACCTTCGACTACCTCAAGGGACGCCGCTACGCGCCGACCGGCCAGGACTGGGACGACGCCGTCGCCTACTGGCGCTCGCTGCCCACCGACGACGGGGCGTCCTACGACACCGTCGTCGAGATCGACGGCGCCGCGCTGACCCCCTTCGTCACCTGGGGTACCAACCCCGGCCAGGGCCTGCCGCTGGACGCCGCGGTGCCGTACCTGGAGGACATCACCGACGAGACCGAGCGCATCGCCGCCGAGTCCGCGATCGAGTACATGGGCCTGGAGCAGGGCACCCCGCTGCGCGAGATCGGCATCGACACCGTCTTCCTCGGCTCCTGCACCAACAGCCGCATCGAGGACCTGCGCGCCGCCGCCGACGTGCTGCGCGGACGCCGCGTGGATCCGTCGGTGCAGATGATGGTCGTGCCGTCCTCCACCGCGGTGAAGACCCAGGCCGAGCAGGAGGGCCTGGACAAGGTCTTCCTCGACGCCGGGGCGGAGTGGCGCACCGCCGGCTGCTCGATGTGCCTGGGCATGAACCCCGATCAGCTCGCCCCCGGCGAACGCTCCGCGTCCACCTCCAACCGCAATTTCGAAGGACGCCAGGGCAAGGGAGGACGCACCCACCTGGTCTCCCCGCCCGTCGCCGCGGCGACGGCCGTGCTCGGCCACCTCGCCAGCCCCACCGACCTGCCTGAAGCGTCCGAGAACCTCGAGAAGGGAGCATAAGCGATCATGGAGAAGTTCAGCACCCACACCGGCGTGGCCTGCCCGCTGCGCCGCTCGAACGTGGACACCGACCAGATCGTGCCCGCCGAGTACCTCAAGCTCGTCACCAAGACCGGCTACGAGTCCGGGCTGTTCAAGTCCTGGCGACGCGACCCGGAGTTCATCCTCAACCAGGAGCCGTTCGTGGCGTCCTCGGTATTGGTCGCCGGGCCCGACTTCGGTACCGGCTCTTCCCGCGAGCACGCCGTGTGGGCGCTGCTCGACTACGGTTTCCGCGTGGTGTTCTCCCCACGCTTCGGCGATATCTTCCGCGGCAACACCGCCAAGAACGGGCTGCTCGCCGCCACGATGACCGCCGAGGACATCGAGCTGATCTGGAAGCTCATCGAGCAGCGACCCGGTGTGGAAATCACCGTTGACCTGCAGGCACGTACCGCCAGCCTGGGCGAGCACGTCTTCGCCTTCGAGGTCGACGACGACACGCGCTGGCGACTTCTCAACGGCCTCGACGACATCGGCATCACCTTGCAGGACGAGGCGGCGATCAGCGACTTCGAGGCCACCCGCCCCGGATTCAAGCCGCTGATCGGCTGAGGTGTCGTACTCTCGGGGAGCATGACCCACCACACCACCAGCAATGACCAGCGCATCGTCCCGCGGCTGCGCCTGCAGGTCGGCGACCACGGGGTCGTCGGGGCGGCCCGGTTCTACACCGACGCCTTCCGCCCCTTCGAGGAGGCGGGCCTGGAACTCGGGGCGACCGGGGGCACTGCCACCGACGAGGGCATCGACTTACTCGTCGCCGGCATGCGATTGCACCTCACCGACGCCGCCGACAATCCGGACGCCGAGGGGATCTCTCCGGCGACCAATATGATGGTCAACATCGACCCGGTGTTTTTCGGCTGGACGCCGGACGGCACGCAGGACGCCAGGCGCGCCGCGCAGGCACGGGCACGCGCGGTGCTCGACACCGTCTGGGAGGGGCTCGCCGAGGACGCCCGGGCCGTACTCATGCCACTGGACGAATACCCCTTCAGCGCCCGCTACGGCTGGGTGCTCGACAGGTACGGGATGAGTTGGCAGGTCATGCTCACCGATCCGACCGGCCAGCCACGCCCGGCGTTGATCCCCTCGTTCCTCTTCGGCGGGGAGGCGCAGAATCGGGCCGGCGAGGCGCTCGAGGCGTGGACCGAGGTGTTCATGGACGTCTTCGGTCGTGACGGTGGCGGAGGTACCGGAACCGGCACCATGGTCACCTACCCGCAGGAGACTGGCCCGGCGGTCGCCGGCTCGGTGATGTTCGCCGATGTGCGACTGCTCGGGACCTGGTTCTCGATGATGGACTCGGCCACCGAACAACCCTTCACCTTCACCGACGCGGTGAGTTTCCGGGTGTACTGCGACACCCCGGTGCAGGCCGAGGTGCTCAGCCGTGAACTGGGGTTGGACGGTCACACCCGCTGTGGGGTGGACCGCTTCGGCGTGAGCTGGGAGATCCTGCTGCAGCCTTGAGTGGGCTGAAGTGAAGCAGCCTCAGCGCACCGGCAGCGGGGACGCCAGGTAGTCCGCACCCAGCAGGGTGTCGCCCTGCCCGAAGTGCAGCACCCACACACTGGCCTTCTTGGCGCGCAGGTCCTCGACCTCGAAGCCGGCGTCCTGCGCCAGCCCAGAGACGACCGCCGGGATGATCTCACCCTGGGCGCACACCACGCTCACCGGTGCGGAACTCGCCCTGACCAGGGCTTCCATCACGGTGCGTGGGGAGTGCGCCAGGGCAGCGTCGCCGAGGTTTACATCGGTCTCGATGTCCAGGTTTAACCAGGCGGCCGTGGGCTCCACCGTGGCGCGACAACGCTCGGGGCTGGCCGAGGACACCGTGCGCGGGCGGTAACCCTCCAGCACCGTGGGCAGGGAGGTGGCCTGCAGGTAGCCCTTCTTCGTCAGCGGACGCAGGTTGTCGTCCTGCTTCCAGTTGTCCCGCGCCATCGCCTTGGCGTGGCGCACATAGAGCACCCGGCGGGTGCAGCCCAACGCCAGGACCTCCAGCGCGGCACTGATCACGTCGCGGTCGGCGTCGTAACTGACCTTCGCCTTCGCGTCTTCCGGGGAGAGCCAGTGCAGCTCATCGACCTCGTTGTTGTCCTTGAAGTCGCCGCCGGTGACCTCGGCGGTCCAGTAGTAGACCACCTTCGTCTTATTGCCCAGCGGGTAGTGCACATGGCCCAGCAGCCAGCCGAGAGTGGGGTAGTAGCCGGTCTCCTCGGCAATCTCCCGGGTGGCGGTCTCCACCAGGTTCTCGCCGGGGTCGACCTTGCCCTTCGGCAGTGACCAGTCGTCGTAGTGGGGACGGTGGATCACCGCGATCTCGATCGCGTCGTCGCCGTCCTGCCCGTCCGAGCTGCCGGCAGTCTCCGGGGCGCCGGGGCCCTGGGGGACCGTGCGACGCCACAACACCGCGCCGGCGGCGAAGACGGGGCGCTCGAACTCGTCGGCGGGGGTGCTGCCGATCCGGGCAACGTGCCCGGCAGCGTTACCGGTCACAGGCGTCCCCTCCTCGAGGTTTCTCGAAGCCAGGGAGGTGGACAGGTCTCCGGTGCCGGTGTGGCTGATCAAGGGTGACGCCTTCCCGAGCGCACCGGTCCGGTCGTGCCGTCACCACGGACCGGGTGCGTCATGGTTCAATGTTGGGGAGCAGATACGGCGGAATCTCTTCCTCCCACCCACATTAGCGGTGACCGGTGTGGGGCACGTAGTCGGGAAGACTCCCGGCATAAGCCGACACCGCCCGATGACGGCGACCGCCACCCACGACACAGAGGAGCACAGCAGGTATGGTTCGCGTAGCGGTGATGGGCTCCGGCTCCTGGGGGACGACGGTGGCCAAGGTCTGCGCGGACACCGAGGTGGGCGCGCGCTCGGCACCGACGGGCTCGGCGGCGCGTCCGGCGGTCACGCTGTGGGCTCGTCGCCCGGAGATCGCCGAGGAGATCAACCGGGACCACACCAACAGCACCTACCTGCCGGACACCGTCCTACCGTCCTCGATCGGCGCGACGACCGACGCCGCCGAGGCGCTGGACGGCGCGGACGTCGTTTTCCTCGGCGTCCCCTCGCAGTCACTGCGCGCCAACCTGGAGCAGTGGCGCGACCTCATTCCGTCCGACGCCACCCTGGTCAGTCTCGCCAAGGGCATCGAGCACTCCACCGGACGGCGGATGAGTGAGGTCATCGCCGAGGTCGCCGAGGTCGACGCCTCACGCGTGGCGGTGCTCTCGGGGCCGAACCTGGCCGTGGAGGTCGCCCGCCAGCAGCCCGCCGCCAGCGTGGTGGCCTGCACCGACGACCGTCGTGCCCGGCTGGTGCAGTCCGCCCTGGCCACCGCCTACTTCCGTCCCTACACCAACGACGACGTCATCGGCTGCGAGGTCGGCGGCACGTGCAAGAACGTCATCGCGCTTGCCTGCGGTATGGCCGCCGGCATGGGCATGGGGCACAACACCATCGCCACCGTGATCACCCGCGGCCTCGCCGAGATCACCCGCCTGACCGTGGCCCTCGGCGGCCAGGAACGCTCCATGGCCGGCCTGGCGGGCATGGGCGACCTGGTGGCCACCTGCAACTCCCCGCTGTCGCGCAACCGCACCTTCGGCGAGCGCCTCGGCATGGGCGAGTCCCTGGACCAGGCCTCCGGCGCGACGAAGGGCCAGGTCGCCGAGGGCGTGATCTCCAGCATGTCCGTCGCCGAACTCGCCGAGGCACACGGGGTGGAGATGCCGATTACCCGCCAGGTCGTGCGGGTCTGCCACCACGGTGGCGATGTGCAGACCGCCATCCGCGACCTGATGGGACGCACGAAGAAAGCCGAGTGACCGCAGGAGCCGCCCTGGGCGCTACACTTGGTCCCCGTGAATACCCCCACGAACCAGGCGAAAACCACCGTTGCCGTTGTCTACGGAGGTCAGAACACTGAACACAGCGTGTCCTGCATCTCCGCCGGTGCGGTGATGGCCCACCTCGACCCCGAGCGCTACAACATCGTGCCGGTCGGCATCACGCGCGACGGCGTGTGGGTCAAGGGAACCACTGACCTGGACGCCCTGCGCGTCCACGACCGGGAACTGCCGGAGGTCACCGGCGGCCGTGCGGTGAACTTCGACCTCGGCGGACGGGGCGGCAGGCGCGGCGGCCAGCTGCGCTTCGGCGACGGTTCCCTCTACGCCGAGGTGGACGTGGTCTTCCCCGTCCTGCACGGGGTCAATGGCGAGGACGGCACCGTCCAGGGCCTCTTCGAGCTCGCCCACGTGCCCTACGTGGGCAATGGCGTGTTCGCCTCCGCGGCGTGCATGGACAAGCAGTACACCAAGGCCGTCGCCCGCCACGCCGGCGTGCCCGTCGGCGACGAGGTGATCGTCACCGAGCGGCGCGTCCTCACGCCCGAGGAGCAGGACGCCCTGGGGCTGCCGGTGTTCGTGAAGCCGGCACGCGGTGGTTCGTCGATCGGCATCTCGAAGGTCGATGACTGGGCGGACTTCCCGGCCGCCCTGGAGACCGCGCTGGCCGCCGACGACAAGGTGCTCGTCGAGTCCATGCTGCAGGGACCGGAGGTGGAGTGCGGTGTGCTGCAGTACCCGGACGGCACGATCCAGGCGTCCTACCCGTCGATGTTGATGGGCACCGGTGACGGGCCGGAGGGCTTCTACGGTTTCGACACCAAGTACCTCGACGACATCATCACCTACGAGATCCCCGCGCCGCTGCCCGATGAGCAGGTCGCCGAGGTCCGCCGCCTGGCGGTGGAGACCTTCCGTGCCCTGGGCTGCTCGGGTCTGGCGCGCGTGGACTTCTTCGTCACCCCCGACGGCCCGGTGCTCAACGAGCCCAACACCATGCCGGGGTTCACCCCGATCAGCATGTACCCGAAGATGTTCGCCGCCAGCGGGGTGGAGTACACCGACCTGCTGGACATCCTCATCGCCCACGCCCTGGCGGGGTAGCGCAGCGCAGGGTAGCGCCGCTGGCCACTAGCGCTCGGCGGTGCGCTCCAGGTGCTCGTCGATGGCCTCGGACACCGCGGTCAGCACACTGTTGCCCGCGTCCAGCGGCAGCGAGACCGCCACGGTATCGGCGTAGCCCAGCGCGTACCAGACCCCTGCGGTGGAACCCTCTGCCAAGGCGGTGTCCTGGAACCATGGCACTTCGTCGATCTGTGTGAGCTGCGCGCCAGCCTCGTAGCTATCGGGCAGCTCCACGCCACAGCGCAGGACGACCGGTTCGCGGGCCTCGGCGACCCACACCAGCGAGCCCTCGGGTTCCCCGGATTCCATGCGCCGGTACTCACCAAGGGTGTCGGGTAGGGCGTCCTGTAGGGCGGTGCAGGACGCTGCGTCGGCGTCGTCCTGCTCGGCGAGCCCGGCCAGTGGCACGTCGCCGGGGGTGGGGGCGTTGTCGGCGTCGCCGTGGGAGCTGATCGACTCACCGACACCGGAGAGGTCGCCGGCGGTGAGCCGGCCGTCGGTGGTCACGGCGACCACGGGGGAGTGGCCCACGGAGTACCAGGTGGTCAGCGCCGAACCTTGGGTGGCATCGGCGATGGGCAGCCACTGTTCGCCGCCGGACTCCTCGGTGGAGCTCAGTTCGGTGTACTGGGCAGGGACGCTGACCCCGCAGCGCAGGGAGAGTTCCGTGCCGCCGCTGTCTCGGTAGCCGGCGGCTCCGTCGGGGGCGGGGTCGGCGACGCCCACATCGCGGTAATCGCCGATGCGGTCCGGCAGGTCGTCGGTGATGTCGGCGCAGACGGCGCTGTCAGCGTCCGGCGCGTCGACCGGGCCCATGGCGACCGGGGTGTACACGCTGCGGTCCACGAGGATTTTCGCGCCGACGAGGACGAAGACCACGAAGACCACCGCGATCAGCAGAGCGAGGGCGACTCCGCTGCGTCGTGGCATTCCGTGTCCGGAGGTACTGCTACCCTGATCGGTGACCTTAGACCGTGAAGACATGCGGATGATTCTACGGCCCCGCGGGTGCAGGACCCGATCCTCGGGGTCGGTGAAGCGTTCCGGCAGTCAAGTTACCCACGGTGTGTGATGATTCGAGGAGACCGATGACGGCAGACACCTCCGGCAAGCTCACCGTGGCGCAGGCCGGTGAGGCGGCGACGATTGCCGCCATCCGTGAGGCGGCCCCCAGCGAGATCAACGGTGACGACGCCGCCGTGCTGGACCCGGCCCCGCCGAACTCCCGGCACCTGGCGACCACGGATGTGCTGGTAGAGGGCGTGCACTTCCGTTTCGACTGGTCCACCCCCTTCGAGGTGGGTGCCAAGGCGGTGACGCAGAACTTCGCCGACATCCAGGCGATGGGTGGGCGGCCGACGGCGGTGCTGATGTCCTTGGCCACCCCGCCGGATCTGGAGCTGGAGGTGGTCTCGGAAATCGCCCGCGGCATCGGGGAGTCCGCGGCACCCTGGGCGGTGGAACTCGTCGGTGGCGACGTGGTCTCCTCCACACAGCTGGTGGTGTCGGTCACGGCCGTCGGTGTGCTGGCCGGCCCGGATCCGGCGATGGCTATTACGGGGGCCGAGCCCGGCCATGAGGTGATCGCCAGCGGGGTGATCGGTCATTCGGCCGCCGGTGAGGCGATTCTGCGATACTTCGGTTCGCGTGAGGCGGTGCCGGACAATGCCGTTTTGCAGGACCTGGTGCGCCGGCACTGTGCCCCGGAACTGGTCGTGGGCCGTGGTTCGGTGGCGCGTGCTGCCGGGGTGTCATCGATGACGGACAATTCCGACGGGCTGTTGCGTGACCTGACCACGCTGGCGCAGCGTTCGGGTGTGCGGTTCGACCTGGACGGGGCGTCGCTGACGCCGGACGCGCAGCTGTACTACGCCGGGGAGGTGCTGGGTGTGGACCCGTGGCAGTGGGTGCTCACCGGCGGTGAGGATCACACGTTGATGGGCACCACCAGCACCGAGGTGCCTGCCGGGTACCGCCGGCTGGGTGTGGTGCATGAGGTGTCTGGCGAGTCCGACCTGCCGGTGGTGACGGTCGACGGCCAGCCGCCGATCTACACGGGAGGCTGGGACTCCCTTGGCTGAGACAGATACAAGCCCGTCGCAGGACGAGCTGGCGGGGCGCATCCTGGCGACGGTGCATCCGTCGTGGCGCGCAGAGCTCGCCGCGTCCGGCCAGCCGGACGAGGCGCTGGAGTCGATGGCGCAGTGGGCCGCCGGGCGTATCGCCGAGGGCGAGGACGTCCTGCCGGCACCACAGAATGTCTTCCGCGCTCTGGCGCGTCCGGCGACTGAGACGCGGGTGCTGATCCTGGGCCAGGACCCGTACCCCACCCCGGGGCACGCGGTGGGCCTGTCGTTCTCCTCCACGGCTGACACCACACCATTGCCGAAGTCGCTGGTGAACATTTTCACCGAGTACGAGTCGGACCTGGGCCTGCCGCGGCCACGCACCGCGGACCTGTCACCGTGGACGGACGCCGGGGTCATGCTGCTCAACCGGGTACTGACGGTGCGTGCGGGCTCGGCGAATAGCCACCGTGATCAGGGCTGGGAGGAGATCACGGAAGCGGTGGTGCGCAGTCTGGCGTCCCGCCCGCTCGTGGCCGTGCTGTGGGGTCGCCAGGCCCAGGACATGGCCGATGTTGTGGGGCGCGAGCGGTGCATCCTGTCGCCGCACCCGTCGCCGCTGGCGGCTTATCGCGGGTTCTTCGGCTCGCGCCCATTCACCCGCGCCAATGACCTGCTGGCCGAGCAGGGCGCGGACCCGGTGGACTGGGACCTGTCAGGTCAGGAGCAGGCATGCTGACCGGGGCACATGTCGCCAGGTGGGCGGAGCAGGCCGCGGCAGGCCTGGCGGAGCACAAGGACGAAATCAACGAACTCAATGTCTTCCCGATCCCGGATTCCGACACTGGGTCGAATATGACCGCCACCATGGGCTCGGCGGTCGAGCGTATGCACCAGGATCACGGAAAGGCCGGATCGCAGGCCGTCGCTGCGACGAGCGTGGCCGATGTCGCCGCCTCCTTGGCCGCCGGGGCTGTCACCGGTGCCCGCGGCAATTCCGGCCTGGTGCTGAGCCAGTTCCTGCGGGCGTTGGCGGACTCCGCCGCCGCCACGGGGAAGGACTCCCTATCGGCCGGTTCGATCCCTGGGATGCTGCACCGGGCGGAGAAGCTGGTGCGTCGGGCAGTGTCCGAGCCGGTGGAGGGCACGATCATCTCGGTATTGCACGCCGCGGCGGAGGCCTCCTCGGCCATCGTCGCCGAGCGTGAGGGCACCAGTCAGGACGGTTCGGGTCTTACCGACCTCACTGCCGTGGACATTGCCCGCGCCGCGCGCGATGCGGCGGCGAAGGCTCTCACCGAGACCACCGCGCAACTGCCCGCCCTCGCATCCGCCGGGGTCGTTGACGCTGGCGGCCGGGGGCTGGTGGTCATTCTCGACGCCCTCGCTGACGCCCTTGAAGACGCTCTCAGGGAGGGCCACGCTGATACGTCCTCGCAGGATGACGGCAGCCAGCCGGACGAGGAGATCGGCGCGCAGTCGTCGTCGCAGCAGGGTGCGGAACGTACTGCTGGTGCCGAGATCGAGGTGATGTTCACCCTGCGCGCCACCGAGGAGCACCTCGACACCCTGCGCGGCGAGCTGAACACCCGAGGCAACAGTGTGGTCATCGTGCCCGGCGAGTCCGACGGCACCTGGCGGGTGCACGTGCACACCACCGCCGGCGGCCCGCTGATTGAACTTGCCTTCGCCACAGGTGAGGTCACCGACCTGGCCCTGGAGGCGTTGCCTGTGGTCGAACCCGCCGAGGAGGAGCGCCCGAGTGCGCCGGTGCTGGCCCTGGTGCCGGAGGGTGGACTGCGCGGCATGTTCGCCACCGCCGGGGCAACTGCCGGGGACACTGCGACGGTGATCGCCGAGTTCGAACGACGCGGCACCGGCTGCATCGTGCTGACCAATGGGCAGGACACCGCCGAACTCTTCGGCCGCCTGGCCTCCTCGGATGGTGAAGCCACCGTGGTGGACACCGAGTCCTTCGTGGGAGGGCTCGCGGCCATGGCCGTCTACAGCCCTACCGCCGACCTCGACGAGAACGCCGAGGAGATGGCGGACGCCGTGTCTGCCCAGCGCTGGATCCAAGAAGATAGCGACGGTAGCACCGATACCGCTGACGGCGCTGCAGCGCTGGCTGACCTGGTGACCAGCATGGTCAGCGGGCTGCTCGCCGACGGCGGCGAGCTCGTCACCGTCCTGTACGACCTGGCCGGGGACGTCGACGGTGACGGGGCGTCCGACCCCGCAGCGTCCGACCTCGCAGCGTCCTGCGTGGAAGATGCCGTGGAGGCGCTGCGCGCCGAGCACCCGGGTGTGGAGCTGCACTCCTACCGCGTCCCCGGGTTGGGGACCGACGTGCAGGTGGGGGTGGAGTAGATGCTCGGGTGGGATGATCCGCGGCCGTTGAGCCTGGTGGTCTCGCCCGAGCGTGCCCGCAAACTCGCGGGCAAACCCGGGCTGTCGACCCTGGGCCAGGCGCTGATGAACTTCCCGGCCAGTTATGTGCACACCAGCGGCACCGGGGCCATGACCGATGGGCCCGATGGGGCAGTCGGGGAGGTGTGGACCGATGCTCTCATTGAGGGCGAACTGCTGACCTGTCTCGGGGAGGTCACCTGGTCACAGGTGCAGGACAACCGAGGGCGCAAAGGCCCCCGGGAGATCCTTGCGTTCCGCGTCCGGGTCAACGGGGAGGACTTCTCCTCGGCCCTGTTCGGTGCCGCGCGCAGCCACCAGCCCTTCATCACCGTGGGTGCCAAGATCATGCTGTCGGGCAAACTCAAGCTCTTCCGCGAGGAGTGGCAGCTGCGCAATCCCAGCTACATCACCCTGCACCCCGGGCCCGGCCCGGATGGACGCCCCCTGGAGGGCGAGGCCTACGAGGCGGCGTTCGGCGCCTTCGGTCCGCTGGAGACCATCGTCGAGGTCGCCGGGGGCATGCGCGCGGCCCAGGAGATCCTCTCCGTGCCGTGGCTGCCGACGTATCCGCGACGCACCGGGACCACCGGTGCCGAGGTCATGGCGGTGACCGCCCACGTCCTCGAGGCGATGGGACGTCCCGCCGATATGCTGCCCGCACCGTCCGACGCGACAGGCGCTCCGCGCTGGCCGGCGGTGCAGGGCCGGGCGCTGGTGGACTTCGCCACCGCGCTGCACGACATCCACCGTCCACCGGAGGAGACCTCCGGACTGGGGGCGGAGGTGCCCGCGCAGGACGCCCGCACCCGGCTGAAGTTCAACGAGGCTCTAGCGTTGCAGCTGGTCATGGCGTTGCGCAGGGCCGACACCACCGCCCGCCACGGGCGTGCCGTGGTGGCGATCGAGGACGAGTCGCGCTACTCCACGCTGGTGCGCGCGTTGCCCTATGAACTCACCGAGGCCCAGCAGGCGGCCTTGGACACCATCGGGCAGGCCATGGGTACCGAGTCGCCAATGAGCATGCTGCTGCAGGGCGACGTGGGCTCGGGCAAGACGATCGTGGCGCTGCTGTCGATGCTGCGGGTCGTGGACTCCGGCGCCCAATGTGCCTTCCTGGCCCCCACGGAGGTCCTCGCCGCGCAGCACTACCGCACCCTGACCGGGCTGCTGAAGGGCACGGGGGCGACCGTCTCGTTGCTGACTGGATCGCAGCCGGTCTCGGAACGCCGCGACACCTTGCTCGACATCATCTCCGGCACCACCGACATCGTGGTCGGCACCCACGCGGTGATTCAGGACGCCGTGGAGTTCTACGATCTGGGCATGGTCGTGGTCGACGAGCAGCACCGCTTCGGCGTGCGCCAGCGTGACAAACTGCGCGAAGAATCCCCGGTGGAACGCACCCCGCACCTGCTGGTGATGACCGCCACGCCGATCCCACGCACCGTGGCGATGACGATGTTCGGCGACCTGTCGATCTGCACGCTCGACACCTCACCGGCCGGGCGCGGGGTGGTGCACACCCACGTGGTGCCGATGTGGAAACGCTCCTGGGTCGAGCGGCTGTTCGCCGTGATCCGCGAGCAGGTCGCCGGCGGCCACCGCGTGTTCGTCGTGGTGCCGAAGATCGAGGGGTTCGGCGGGGTTGACGACGTGGCCGACCGCTTGGAGGCCGGCCCGCTGCAGGGTCTGCGCATCGGCCGGCTGCACGGGCGCATGACCGACAAGGCCGAGGTGATGGATGATCTGGCTACCGGCGCGGTTGACGTGCTGGTGTCCACCACCGTCGTCGAGGTTGGTGTCGATATCCCCGAGGCCACCGTGATGGTGATCATGGATGCCGAGAACTTCGGCGTCAGCCAGCTCCACCAGCTGCGCGGCCGGGTCGGGCGAGGCGCGGCGGAATCCCTGTGCTTCCTCACAACCACGGTGAATCCGGAAGCCGAGGAGACAACCCCGGTCGCCGCGGCGTCCTACCGGCGTTTGGAGGCCGTCGCCGCAACCACCGACGGCTTCGCGCTGGCCGAACTCGACCTGCGCACCCGCACCGAGGGCGACGTCCTGGGCGAGCACCAGTCCGGTGCCCGGGACCGACGGGCCCGACTGCTCAACCTCGCCGAGGACGGCGAGACCGTCGCCGAGGCGCGCCGCTACGCCGAGGACCTCGTCGCCTACGACGAGCCCCTGGCGCGCACCCTGGCGGCCGACTTCACCGAAGGCGACCAGGAGTACATCGAACGGAGCTGACTGGGGCTGACTGGTGTTGGGCGGCGGGGGCGAACCCCGGCACGATAGAATCAGCGACCATGGACATTCACGCCCCCTTTGCCGGGATCGTCAGATTCGCCGTCGAGGACGGCCAGACCGTCGACACGGGAGACCGCCTCGCCGTGGTCGAGGCCACCAAGCTCGAGAGTGCCGTGGACGCCCCGGGGCCCGGCGTGGTCCGCCGGGGGGCCGTGGAAGACTACGCCCGCGTCGACGGCGGGGACCTGATCCTCGCCCTCGGGGAGGCCTGATCCGCCGTGACACGCATCATCTCCGGCACCGCACGCGGCCGGAAGATCAAGGTTCCCGCCGACGTCACCCGTCCCACCTCTGATCGGGCACGCGAAGGACTGTTCTCCTCGCTGCAGGTCCGCTTCGGCTTCGAGGGTGAGGTCGTGCTCGACCTCTTCGCCGGCTCCGGTGCCCTGGGCCTGGAGGCCGGTTCCCGCGGCGCCGCCGAGGTCACCCTCGTCGACGATAACCACCAGGCCTGCGAGACGATCCGGGCCAATGCTGCGATCGTCGGACACCCGAATGTGCACGTGGTGGAGGCCAAGGCGTCCAGCTTCCTGGGCACTGCGCCGCACAACCGTTTCACCATGGTGCTCGCCGACCCGCCCTACGACCTCTCCGACGAGGCCGTCGACGAGATGGTCGCAGCCCTGGTGCCCACGCTGATGCGCGACGCCGTCGTCGTGATCGAACGGCACGTGGCCTCGGCGGAGGTGAGCTGGCCGGAAGGTTTCGAGAAGACCAACCAGAAGCTCAAGAAGCGCACCTACGGCATCGCGCGCATGGACATGGCCATTTGGCGCGGCGACGGGGAGTAAGCGCAGCAGGGGACAGCCGGTAGGGGAGAACACGGAGCGGTAGGATCGGCGGCATGCGAGTCTGCTGCCCCGGGTCCTTCGACCCCGTCACCAACGGTCACCTCGACATCTTCACGCGCGCCGCGCGCAACTTCGACGAGGTGACCGTGCTGGTGACCTACAACCCGAACAAGTCCGGCCTGTTCACCGCCGAGGAGCGCGTGACGTTGATCCGTGAGGCACTGGACGCCAGTGGTTCCCCGGAGGCGTCGCGGATCACCGTGGACACCTGGGACCGGCTGCTGGTGGACTATCTCACCGACAACAAGATCCCGGCGATGGTCAAGGGGCTGCGCAGCTCCCTGGACTACGAGTACGAGCTGCCGATGGCACAGATGAACCAGCGGCTGTCCGGGGCGGAGACCTTCTTCCTGCTGACCAACCCGCAGTTCGGCTACGTGTCCTCGACGATCTGCAAGGAGGTCGCCAAGTACGGCGGGGACGTCAACGGCCTGCTGCCGGAGAACGTCGCCGCCGCGGTGACCGCCCGTTACGGGGCCTGACACGCCCGCCTGACACCCGGCCGACACCCGAGGGGGTGTGGCGTCTGCGTGTCACACCCGTACCGTCCGCCCCATTTCTGGCATGCTGGAACGCATGTACAAGACTTTCCAGGGCCTCGATGACCTCCAGAACATGGTTGACCAGGCGTACGGCGTTCCGATGACCTCCAACTGCATGGTCCCGCGCCGCGAGGTCCAGGACCTTCTCGACGAGGTGCGCACCGCCATCCCCGTGGAGATGGACGATGCGCAGGACGTCCTCGATCACCGCGATGGCATCATCGCCAACGCCGAGGACGAGGCGGACACCCTGGTGCGCGATGCTGAGGCGCAGCGCGACCGGATCCTCGAGGAGGCTCGCCGCCAGGCCGAGGACATGGTCACCGACGCCGAGGAGCGTGCCCACTCCACCGTCGCCCGCGCCGAGTCCGAGGCCGACCGCCTGGTCTCTGATGCGCGTGCGGAGTACGAGCAGACCACCACCCGCGCTGAGGCGGAGGCCGAGCGTCTGGTCACCGCCGGTAATGAGTCCTACGACCGTTCGGTCAATGAGGGCATCGCCGAGCAGCAGCGCCTGGTCGGCGAGTCCGAGGTCGTGCGCGTCGCGCAGGACGAGGCCCGCCGCATCGTGGAGTCCGCCCACTCGGATTCCGACCGCCTGCGCCGCGAGTGCGACCACTACGTGGACTCCACCCTGGCCCAGTTCGAGGAGTCGCTCACCGGGACGCTGCGCACCGTCTCGCGCGACCGCTCGGCGCTGCGCAAGGGCGCCGGGGTGTCCGGCACACGCCACGGTGAGGCGGCAGGACGCGAGCCCGCCCGCCGGGAGGCGCGAGGGGAGTCGCGCGGCGAGTACCGGGATGACTACAGGGACGACTACCGCGACTGATTCGCACTACCCCCCGTCGCGAGGGTAGAAACATGGTGTGAGTAACGATCCTTTTCTCCTCGATGTCCGTGAGCCGCTTCAGACCGTCGGCGTGCCCCACCATGTGACCACCACCGGGACGGCTACCGTCCGGCTGGGTGGCGAGATGCTCGGTGTGGCCGAGGGCGCGCAGGTCGAGGTCGTCGCCGATATTACGAACCTGGGGGAGTCGTTGCTGGTCGACGCCACCGCCTACGCCCACGCCACCGGCCAGTGCTCCCGTTGCCTCGGGCCCATCGACCGTGAGATCTCCCTGCACATCAGTGATGTCTTCGGCATGACCCCGGACTTCATCTCCGGGGAGGACGCCGAGGACGGCGACGAGCCAAACCTGGTGGAGAAGGACCAGGCGGACGTCACCCAGCTGCTGGTCGACGAAGCCGGCCTGAACCTCCCGTTCAACCCGGTCTGCGCCGACTACGGGCTGACCTGCTCGGACGCCACCCCCGAGCCGGATGGCGTGTCCGGCGAGGAAGAGGTCGTGGACCCGCGCTGGGCGGCGCTGGCTGAGAAGTTCGCCGACGTCAGCGATGACGCGGACGATGACGAGGCCGATGATGATGCGAAGCCGGGGGAGGACGCCTAATGGCACGCAAGCGCCGCCTCACCGGTGAGGCCGCCCTTCAAGCCGCGTTCTCGAAGACCGACCACGGCCCGCTGAAGGAAGCGTGGGGCGTGGACCTGCCGGACGAGATGTTGCGTCTGGCGCTGTCGCACCGTTCCTTCGCCAACGAGAACGGCAACCTCCCGAACAATGAGCGCCTGGAGTTCCTCGGCGACGCGGTGCTGGGCCTCAGCGTTGCCGAGCAGCTCTACGTGCAGTTCCCGGACCGCTCTGAGGCGGACATCTCCAAGATGCGTGCCGGGGTGGTCAACATGTACGCCTTGGCGGACGTGGCACGCGATCTCGGCATGGGCGATAACATCCTGCTGGGCCGCGGTGAGATGCTCACTGGCGGCAACGACAAGCATTCCATCCTCGCCGATTCGGTGGAAGCAATGCTCGGGGCGATCTACCTTGTCCACGGGTTCGCCACCGCCCGCGATGCCGTGCTGCGCATCTTCGCCGAGCGCATCACTACGGCACCGTCCACCGGTCTGACTATGGACTGGAAGACCGTGCTGTTGGAGAAGCTCAGCGACCTGCGCATCGGCGGCGACCCCGTGTACGTCTCCGAGGCGTCCGGCCCCGCCCACGACCAGACCTTCAACGCCACCGTCACCATCGGTGACCAGGTGCGTGGCCGGGGTACCGGCCACACGAAGAAGGAGGCCGAACATCACGCCGCCCGCGAGGCCTACAAGGCCCTGAGCTGACTTGAGCCGAGGGTAACCAGCCACCATGCCTGAGCTTCCCGAGGTTGAGGTCGTGCGCGCCGGACTGGCCGAGCACATCCTCGACGCGACGTTCCTGCACACCGAGGTGCTGCACCCGCGCGCAGTGCGCGGGCAGGACGGGGGAGCGTCCGCCCTCATCGCCGGGTTGGACGCGGCGGTCGTGTCGCAGGTCTGCCGCCGCGGCAAGTACCTCTGGCTAGACCTGGGGCACCGCGGCAACCTGTTGGTGCACCTGGGCATGTCCGGGCAGATGCTGCTCGGGGAACCGGGGCAGGTGCTCTCCCCACACGTGCGGATCCGTTCACGCCTGGCGACGGCCGACGAGGGGCCGCTGGAGCTGACCTTCGTTGACCAGCGCACCTTCGGACGCTGGGAACTCACCGACAGTGACCCCGTCCCGCATATCGCGGTGGACCCGCTCGATGCGTCCTTCGATGCCGTTGAGACCGCCCGGGCGATCCGGCGGAAACGCTCGGAGATCAAGCGGGTGCTGCTGGACCAGACGGTGGTCTCCGGAATCGGCAATATCTACGCCGACGAGGCGCTGTGGGACGCCGGCGTGCACCCGCGTAAGCGCGCCAGCGCGATGCGACAGCAGGACGTCCTGCGCGTCCTGGAGTGCGCCCGTGAGGTCATGGAGCGCGCCCTGGCGGCTGGCGGGACGACTTTCGATGACCTGTATGTGAACGTCAACGGGGCGTCCGGGTATTTTTCGCGGTCGTTGAACGCCTACGGGCGGACGGGGGAGCCGTGCCACCGGTGCGGGACACCGATGGTGCGCGAGCAGTGGATGAACCGGTCTTCGCACTTCTGTCCGGTGTGCCAGCAGCGGTAGTGAGGCGCTTGATGTTCCGACGAACAACGGTGCGGGGATTCCGGAGCAGGCGCGCGATGCTCTACTGCGCGTCGTCGAGGTGTTGGAATCGAGCGGAGGTGCCGTCGTCCTTCCCGCGGATGCGTTACTGAGTACGCAGCAGGCGGCGGAACTGCTGGGTGTGAGTCGGATGACGGTGGTGCGGCTGATCGACCGGGGCGAGCTAACAGTAGCGGGCGGGGGAGTCCATCGTCGGGTCAGTGCGGCGGAATTGGAGCGCTACCGCAGAGCTAGCGCGGGGCACCGGCGGGCCGCGCTGGTCGCGCTGGCGCAGGATGTCACGGAAGACACG
The DNA here is from genome assembly GCF_052377405.1 of Corynebacterium sp. AOP40-9SA-29. Lineage (NCBI taxonomy): Bacteria > Bacillati > Actinomycetota > Actinomycetes > Mycobacteriales > Corynebacteriaceae > Corynebacterium > Corynebacterium sp. AOP40-9SA-29. Next base: position 238,236 of record NZ_JBQSWR010000006.1, read on the forward strand.
CCGCCCGATCGTGTGATCCATACCCGGTGAACGGCCCAAGAGTCGTTGTCGACGCGAACGTCCTGGTGTATCGGTGACGCCGGCAGCACCCGACGGACTTCGCGCTGCTCCCGGGGCGCTGGAAGCCATCCACGCCGAGCATCAAGCGTGTGAGGCTTCTCCGCCGAGGGGCGCTCGTGCGGGGGAGGAGATGTTACCCGGGCATCTTTGCGCCCTTGGTGCGGTTGCAGCGCCAGCACAGAGTTTGGAGGTTGTCGGGCTCGCTGAGACCGCCCTTCGACACCGGTACGATGTGGTCGACTTCAAGGAGCAGGTTCGGCTCGACAGCGACGGAAACCCCACATGCGGGATTCTGGCAAGTATGGTCGTCACGATCTTTGATCCACCCGCGCAGGCGGGCGGTCATGAGCGCGCGCTGACCGGCAGCCGACTTCGCCCAACGAATCTTCTGAACGAGTGTCTCTGAGAGTGCGTCGAGGGTCGGGGTGTTCAGATTGATGTTCACCGTCTGAGCGCTGTTGCCACCGGCGGAGACGTACTCGAACTTGTACTTCGGGTACGGCACCGTAATCGGCGATAGATGCACGCCGACGAGGCTCCAGAACTCGTCCGCGTACCGCTGAAGGATGAATGCGGGCGGGTTGATCATCGTGACGATCGTGGCCTCACGACGCTGCACGTTGGCGACGGCCTCTTCCAGTCGTGAGACGTCCGCAGCTATCCGCTGCACGTCGGCCAGCGTTTCTTTGGTCGCCTTGATCTCGAAGTACTTCATCAGGTACTTGATCGGATCCATGCTTGCGTTGCGTACGACCTGCAGGGATGCATTGTGGACGTGGGGCGCGTACTCGGCCACGTTGCGGTCGCGCTGGTAGTTCCAGTTAGACGTGTTCTCAAAGTTCGCGAGGTGTGCGTACTGGCCGGTGGACGACGTACCCAGCTCGAACGCGCCTTCGCCGCGAATCTCCGCGACGTAGTTCACGACCTCGTTGTGCTCGGCGACAACTGAGGAAATCTGAGCGCGGAGCCCATTGAACTCTGGGCCATTGAAGTACTGGTTCTTCCTGTAATTCCAGATCACTGGGTTCGCGATCAGTACCCCGGCGAGGGCGAGGAAGAAGAGGATCGGGTGAACAGAACCGAATAGCAACGGCAACGCGATCAGCAACGTAACAAAGAGCCACTTGGGCACTGGGTCTCTCCTGAGTAGGGCTCTTTTGAGTAGAGCTGTGGGTATTCAGTTCTTCAAGTCTGGAGTCATGATATTAAGCACCTCATACGGAGAACAGCAACCTCGTCTTCCTCGCCCGCTATTCCTGGTGCGGGGGTGGTCAACACCGAGGAAGTGGCGTATCTTTTCTCTGCCGAAATTGTGCGCGTGGCGCCAGGCCAGGGTCCGTCACGAGGGTGATGCTGGGATCGGTTGACGTTGCCTCCTGCACCGGCGCCGCTTCGGTCCATTCATCGTGCTGCTCGGCCAACGCCGCCGGGACCAATCGGACGACCGCATCACGGTGTCGCGCAGGTCGCGGCCAAGAAGTCACCGGCGCGGCTGCGGGACGTCCGACTCCGGTCGCTCGCAGAGGGCAAATGCGTGCAGATACTCCACGTCGGCTCCTTCGACGATGAGGGACCTGTTCTGGAGCGAATACATCACGAGTTCCTCCCAGAGAACGGTCTGAGGTTGGACGGGACGCACCACGAGATCTACCTCAGTGACGTGCGCAGGGTCGCACCGGAGAAGCGCCGAACCATCCTGAGCCAGCCCGTCAGCCCGGCGTGGGGCCCTGGGGTTGCACCGGTGAGCGCCGTGCTTGCTTGGGGTAGGCGATGGTGGGATGTTGGCGGGGCGTTTGCGGGGATGACGGGGAAATGCCCCCGAGATTAGTGGCTTTCGCCACGAAAAGTGTTTTTCTAGAATAACGTTGCCCTTGGCCCACGAGTCACCTTGCGCGGTGCCGGGGATCTGGGGAGGGTGTTCGCTTCCTCCGCCGCTCTCCACCTCTGGTTTTACCTCTCTCCACCTCTGACACTTCATTCCTTCAGGAGAACTCTGCCGTGCGACTGTTTCGCCGTCGTCCTACCGCCCTGGTTCCGCTCGCGGCCCTTGCCCTGGCATTTTCCGCCTTCGCCGCTTCCCCTGCGGCGGTGGCGGCCGATCTGCCGTCGTCAGGAGGCGGCTCAGCGAACTCCTCGGGATCTTCGGGATCTTCGGGGTCCTCTGGTTCCTCGGGATCTTCTGGCTCCAGTGGCTCGAGCGGGTCAAGCGGGTCAAGTGGGTCGAGTGGGGCTAGCGGATCTTCGTCGACCTCGAACCTGTACTCCACGAGGACTGAGCGCAACGTCGTGGCCTTCGGTGACTCCTTCACCGCCAACTCGCTCGATTGGATCAACAGCTACCCTGCTCTCGGCAGCTCCTACCCGAAGCAGTCAGGTTGTTTCGTGGCACCCGACGCATGGCCCGGGCTGGTTGCGAACCAGACGGGGCGTCCCGTCCAGAACTGGGCGTGCAACACGCACACCACCGCGAACATGCTCGGCCGGGTCGACCAGGCCATCATGGCCGGCCACGTGAACGACACCTCCACGGTCGTCTTCGCCGCCGGCATGAACGACAAGAATCAGGGCGTCGACGACGCGATGGTCCGGGCGAATCTCGTCGCTGCGGTGGACAAGGTCCGCGCGGTCGCCCCGAAAGCTGAGGTATTCATTCTCGGACGCCTTGCCACCACGGGCTCCAACCAGGTCTATTGCGACGTCAACATCATCCCGAACATGCCCACCGGCCAGCCTGCACCGCGTACCGCGTCCAATGAACGTGCCACGCAGGCGAACCAGAAGGCAGCGGCAGTGACCGCCGGCGTGCAGTTCATCGACATCAGGTCCAAGACGATCGACAGCCACTCCAGCTGCGCGAAGGATGCCGCCCGCTACATCTCCGGCAACTGGGACATCACCACCCGCGGATTCAACATGACCTCCCATCCATCGACTCCGGGGAGCCGCTTTCTCGCCTCTCAGGTGGCAGCCGCCAGCGCTCGGTGACGAGGGGGAGGGGAGAATATTCGCAGCTGACCGTCCGAGACCCACAGCTCGCCGGCGTGCCACCAGACACGGGCTTGTGACGTCGACACCGACACTGCCAGCACCTCCTCGAGGGAGTCCGGATCGTAGAGACGGTAGGTGCCCGAGTCATCGTCCTCGGTCCACTCGGGATCCAGTGAGCTGAGTCTGAAGCTAAATGCGCCGAACCACGGTCCGACCGCGTTGAGCCAGTGATTCCCCGCCGGTGCCCAGAAGCGTCTGACCACGTCGAGGTCCCGGTTTCGTAGGGTCAGGGTGGTGCCATCGCTGGTGAAAATCCGGCCGCCGACCACGAGTACTTTCCAGCTTTCGGGGCTATAGGACTCCTCTGCCCAGCGGATCTCACCGTTGACCACCCTGCCCAGTTGGTAGAGCAGCATCCGTCGGTTAGCGTCGGCCTGCTCGTTGAGGACGATGTGCCCGCCGTCAGGGTGATCATGCGCAAAGTCGTATCCGGGTAGTTTCCGATCCTCATCTCGCGGGGCGGCACAGTGTTCCTGGAACGTGCGGATGTCGTGTTCAGTGGGGAGTCGTTCGTGCCAGGCCGGTGATGGTTGCTCTTCAACCGGTGCAGATGCCTCATTCGGTCGCTCCGTCGTGACCTCGAATTTCGGAGGACTCCACGGCTCAGGGCGTTGCGGCGTCCCATGCAACTGTGCGTCCCGGGTGAAGCTGGTAGCCGGAATCGTTGGAGAAAACTCGGCATTGAGGAGCTGCCCGCCCCCATCGCCGGTATCCACGACCATCGGGACACCGGTCTCTGCATCCACCGTGATCCACCGGACCTTTTCTGAACTGTCCAGGTGACACCCAGGTAACCCCGGGACGAGGAAAGCATGTCGGCCCTCTACGCTGACGTCCTCGACTGGACCAGCGGGGAAGACCGAGTCCAGCGTGCGTAGCAGTAGGCGTGGGTAGATGAGCCATGTTGCTGGCGACATGACCGACAAACTCTCTGAGCCATCTACCGGAGATCCGTCGAGCGTGACCACGGTGGCGTCTTCGTTCTCCAGGAGTAGCGGGGTGCCGGCCAGATCTGCGAGAAGGAGCCGGCGGTCATCCCGGAGGAGTCGGTAGTCACCAGGGCCGAGGACGAGGCTTGCCATGCGCTCTCCACCGATCACCCAGCCCAGATGGGAACCGTCGAACGCACCGTGGAGATGCACTTGCGCACTCACCGGCACGGACACTCCCCGTGTGACTAGCTGGCGGAGTTCAGACCAGTCGATCATGTGCTGCAGGCTACCTGAAGCTCAGGTTATCCAGTTGGACTCGCGGAGCAGCCACCGTAGCGACCAGGAACGGGGCGGCTCGATTGTGCCCCAGTGTGAGCCGGTGAGCAGCTTGGGGCCGTATTCAATACTAAGTGGCAGCTGAGTTCAGGTAATGTGCGGAGAGTAGCCGACTTTTCAGTCGCCCACGGGGCGCATACACGATTGCGAGGACAGATGGCAGGCACGGATACGAGCTTCGAAGCATCGGCAGTGAAACTTAGCGAGCTGCTGGGCAACGCGGAGAAGGGGCAACTCCAACTTCCCGACTTCCAGCGAGGATGGGTATGGGATGAAGAGCGTATCCGCGCGCTGATTGCCTCCGTGTCCCGAGGCTTCCCAGTCGGTGCCGTAATGACGTTGCGGACCGGTGGCAATGTCACGTTCAAACCTCGTCCTGTTGAAGGGGCTTCTCCTGCGTCGGACGACAACACAGTGGAGTCACTACTGCTCGACGGCCAGCAGAGACTGACATCCCTGTTTCAGGTGATGAAGCGAAAGGTTGCGGTGTCTACGGTCACGCCGCGAGGTAAGCCAGTCGACCGTTGGTTCTACCTAGACATCGAGAAATGCCTAGACGACGAGTGCGACCGCGAGGACGCCGTGATTGTGGTGCCTGCAGATAAGCGAGTGACCTCGGACTTTGGGCGCAGCGTTGACATAGATGTAACAACGCGTGAGAAAGAGTTTGAGAACAAGCTATTCCCCCTTAACGAAATTTTCTCGTGGACTGATTGGCAACAGGGTTACTTTACGCATGTTGGTACCGAGAGTATGGCAGAGATCTTCAATTTTAACGACAGGGTTATCTCCAACTTTACCGAGTACTTGGTTCCGCAGATTAGACTCGCTGCATCGACAACGAAAGAGGCTGTCTGCGTTGTCTTCGAGAAGGTCAATACCGGCGGCAAGCCGCTGGATGCCTTCGAGCTGGTGACCGCCATGTATGCAGCTGAGGGTCACGAGCTGAGGAAAGACTGGTACGGAAGTGAATCTAGCCAGGGAAGGAAGGAGCGTCTCTCTGCAGCGCACCGACTTCCTACGGAGGAGGTTGGCGTCCTCGGCGACGTGGGGAATACGGACTTCCTTCAGGCGATCTCGTTGTTTCATTCGAGGGGGCTTCGTGATGATGCAGCGAAAAACGGAAGGACAGGGAAGGACCTTCCGAAAATATCCGCGACCAGAAAAAGCCTTCTCGACCTTCCGCTGGAAGCCTACCTTAAATATCAGGACGAAATCGAGGAGGGGTTTTTCGCCGCTGCGAAGTTCCTTGTAAACCTCGGGATCTACCGGGTGAAAGACCTTCCCTATCAGAGTCAGGTGGTTCCCCTGGCTGCAATTCTCGCTGACCTCGGACAACGAGGTGACTCTCCGGCTGCCCAGGCTAAGGTGAAAAGGTGGTTCTGGAATGGCGTATTCGGGGAACTTTATGGCTCATCGACCGAGACCCGTATCGCGCATGACTTCGTCGAAGTGGTGCGATGGATCGATGGTGAGAAGGAGCCGTCCACCGTCCATGATGCGACTGTTCGCGCGGATCGTCTTGAGTCGATGCGCTCTCGGTCCTCGGCGGCGTACAAGGGGGTCAATGCTCTTCTCACGTATCACGGGGCACGGGATTTTCGAACCGGGCAATCCTATGGCCACACTATATTCTTTGATGAGAATGTAGATATTCACCACATTTTCCCGAAGGACTGGTGTAAAAAGAATGATATTCCGCCCGCGATCTATGACTCAATCATCAATAAGACACCGCTGTCTTCTCGAACCAACCGAATAATCGGAGGCGTGGCCCCGAGCCGGTATCTGCAGACGCTGGAGGCTGAGTTTGCCGACGATGCGAATAATCCTGGGCAAGAAGTCGATGAAAGACTGCGGAGTCATCTTGTCGATCCGGGCCTACTGCGAGCAGACCACTTCTATGATTTTATGAAGGACCGACAACGGCAACTTGTTTCACTCATCGAGGGTGCAACCGAGAAGCGGGTCATCGTCGATGCCCAAGGATGATAGGCCGGGCTAGCGCCTCGGGAATCCTCGCCTTTTCGACACGCGTCGCCGTGGTGCAGACCAGTGACCGGGGCTGTCCCTCATCGTGGAGTCTTCCGGGGGATGGTGCCTGTGAAGCTGACACTGTAGGTATGCGGCGGTCTGGCGAGTGTCAAGGAGCACGTGATTCCAAGCGCTTCGGAGCCGCGATAACCCCTGGAAATGACCAGGGGTGACCTAATGAGGTAGGCAAAAGTGATCTGCGCCACGTATCTGAGTGTTGGTACATCGGTTTCACGCATTGCGCAGTAACGTCCCGAACATGACGGACTTCATCTCATCCTTGAACGACAACATATGGTTTGTTCTCGCCTTTGTGCTCGTCGCGGTCGGCCTCTACTTCGGAGTCAGAACCGCCCTGGTTCAGCTCCGGCTCTTCCCCCAGATGTTCGGTGCGGTGGCAGAGGCCCCGTACGAGGGCGACGAGATGCTCAAGAATGATCCGCACTCGGCGGAGAAGAAGGGGATCTCGCCGTTCAAGGCATTCACGATCTCCGCAGCCTCGCGCGTGGGCACCGGCAACGTCGCCGGTGTCGCCGTCGCGATCACCCTCGGTGGGCCCGGAGCGGTGTTCTGGATGTGGATCATCGCCATCCTCGGCGGTGCGACATCCTTCGTGGAATCCACCCTGGCCCAGCTGTACAAGACCCGTGACTACGAGAACAACGCCTACCGTGGTGGTCCGGCGTACTACATCACGCGCGGCCTGAATAAGCCCGTCCTCGCCGTAATCTTCGGCATCGTCATCACCCTGACCTTCGGTTTCATCAATAACGCCCTGCAGACGAACTCCATCGTCGAGTCCGTCGGGCGTTCCGCCGACAATGACGGCACCGGCCTGAAGATCATCGTCGGACTGATCGTCGCCGCACTCACCGGCCTCATCGTCTTCGGTGGTGTGCAGCGCATCGCCTCCTTCACCCAGGTGGTCGTGCCGTTCATGGCCGTGGCTTACATCGCCCTCGGCCTGATTGTGGTCCTGATGAACCTCTCCGAGATCCCCGGTATCTTCGCCCAGATCGTCGGCCACGCCCTCGGCTTCCGTGAGATCGCCGGAGCGACCATCGGCGCGGCCTTCATGAACGGCATGCGTCGTGGCCTGTTCTCCAATGAGGCAGGTCAGGGCTCGGTGCCCAACGCCGCCGGTACTGCCGCGGTATCCCACCCCGTTAAGCAGGGCCTGGTGCAGACCCTCGGCGTCTACTTCGACACCCTCGTCGTTTGTTCCGTCACCGCTTTCATCATCCTGCTGAACAACCCGCCCTTCGGTGAGGAGATCCAGGGAGCCAGCCTCACCCAGGACTCTATGGCCGCCGAGGTCGGCGACTGGGGCATCCACGCGGTGACCTTCATCCTGTTCTTCCTCGCCTTCTCCTCGGTGATCGGCAACTACTACCTCGCCCAGTCCAATGTGGAGTACTTCACGAAGAACCCGATCGTGATGCTGACCTTCCGCGTGCTTGTGGTGGTCTGTGTCTTCCTCGGCGCGATCGTCGACATCCCGGTGATCTGGGCCCTGGCCGACACCTTCACCGCGATCATGGTGATCGTGAACCTTTGCGCGATCATTCCGCTGTGCCCGGTCGCGCTGAAACTGCTGCGCAACTACAACGAACAGCGCAAGCAGGGGCTCGATCCCGTCTTCAAGCGCAGCATGCTGCCCGAGCTGAAGAACGTGGAGTGCTGGGACGATAAGGACGACACCTTCGATGCCCAGCCCGCGCGCACGCTGCGCGGCTAAGGCCACTTGATTGCGCTGGTAGAGTTCTCGATGAGCCACACAAGGCACATTGATCACTGAGAAGGACCACGCCATGGGTAGCCCCGCTCCGGTAAGCAAGCGCCGTGTCTTACGGTCGCCGGCCTCGGCACGCAAGCGTCTGGGCCGTGAGATCACCCAGGTGCGAAAGGCTCGGGGACTCACGCAGGTGGACCTCGCCGACCTCGTTGGTAGCAGTCGCCGCACGGTGTCCCGCGTGGAGAATGGGGAACCCGGAGTCTCCTTGGACACCTACGCCGCCATCGCTGAACACATCGGCCCTCTGCAGGGATTCCGACGGGAAGATCCATCGCCCCCGGACCTATCCACCTTCGCAAGTTGGACGGCTCTCTAAGGGGTCACTGACCTCGATGTGTACCTCTCCGGGGTGTTGGCCGGTCGGATCCGACGGGCGACAGGGGGACTGGCGGCACCGGCACTTACGTACACCGATGAATGGCTGAACACCGCGGGTTCGTACCCGCTGTCTTTGTCTCTGCCGATGCAGCCAGGACAGGGACACCCTGAACGCACCGTGCGGTTTCTCGAGTCGTTGATTCCGGAGAACCGGCAGACCCTCAACGACTGGCATCGTCGCCACCGGAAGATGGATCCCAACGACCCGACGTCGGTGCTCGCTTTCGTGGGTGAGGATGTCGCTGGTGCCGCCAGGTTCGTTCCAGCCGGGCAACTCCCCGAGGAACATCGTGACAGCGTCGTTCTCTCGGACCGTGAGGTCGGTGACATGCTCGCAGACCTCCGCGAGAACCATGGGGCGATGCCGTTCACCATGGAGTTTCCGAAGGTGTCGTTGGCTGGCCAGCAGCCGAAGATCGGCCTCTACCGTGACGAGCACGGGTGGAGACTGCCATTCGGTGACCTCCCGTCCGCACATATCCTGAAGCCCGCAGCAGAAGGCCTCACGGCACTGGACATCAACGAGGCCGCCATGCTGCAGGCCGCAGCCGCCCTCGGGATCCCCACGGCACAGTCAGCGGTGGAAGTTATCGGTGGCGAGCAGGTGTTCGTCACCCAGCGTTATGACAGGGTGCGCGACGACACCGGCCGGGTTCAGCGCCTCCACCAGGAGGACTTCGCCCAGGCGATGGGCTACGCGGCGGCGGCGAAGTACCAGAAGACGGGCGGCCCCGGAATGCGGGAGATCGTTGCCTTCCTGAAGGCGAACGTCACAGACCCCGACGCCGACCCCGACGCCGACCTTGACGTTTTCAACCGACTCCTCGCGTTCAACGTCGCCATCGGTAACGCCGACGCGCACGCGAAGAATCACTCGGTGATCATCACACCGGTCGGTAGCCGCCTGGCCCCGGCGTATGATCTGCTCTCGGTCGTTCCGTATCCGCAGTTCGACCAGGAGCTGGCCTTCAAGGTCGGCAAGCACTACCGCCCGAGTCAGGTGACCGCGAAAGACTGGGAATTCTACGCGACGAAGACCGACCAGAACGTCGACCGGGTGCTCGCGGTGGTGGCAGACACTTGGGCCCGCGTCCCCGACGCTGCTGCTGATGCCTTGCGTGCGTGTAACGCTCCAGTGGAGATGCGGGACATGATCCTCGCCGCGGCAGCCGCAAAGACGCTACGAACGTAGAGGGGGTGGTGCGAACGTCAAACTCGTAATGACCAGTCCGCCCACTGCGATGGCCGAGTTCTACTGACGGTCGCCGGTGTGCCCCCGATAGACTCGGCACCATGCCAACCACCGACAGCACACCACCCACCACGCGTCTCACCGCGTGGGTCCATGGCCACGTCCAGGGGGTGGGCTTTCGCTGGAAGACCAGGACGAAGGCCCTGCAGTTCGGGCTCGTCGGCTTCGCGTCCAACTATCCGGACGGCCGCGTCCTCGTCGTCGCCGAAGGCTCCGAGACCGCCACGGGCGACCTGCTCAACTGGCTACGCTCCGGCGATACTCCGGGACGGGTGGACCATGTGGTGGACTCGGTGACGGGCCCGCGTGGCGAGTACACCGGGTTCGAGACCCGCTGAGGTAAAATTCTCCGCCATGCACCTCAAGTCGTTGACCCTGAAGGGTTTCAAGTCCTTCGCGTCGGCGACAACCCTGAAACTGGAACCCGGAATCTGCGCGGTCGTCGGACCGAACGGATCCGGCAAGTCCAATGTCGTCGACGCACTTGCCTGGGTGATGGGCGAACAGGGCGCGAAGACCCTGCGCGGCGGCAAGATGGAGGACGTCATCTTCGCCGGAGCCGGCGACCGCAAGGCCCTGGGCCGCGCGGAGGTCACCCTGACCATCGACAACGCCGACGGCGCGCTGCCCATCGACTACTCCGAGGTCTCCGTGACCCGGCGCATGTTCCGCGACGGGGCCAGTGAGTACGAGATCAACGGTTCCAAGGCCCGTCTGATGGATATCCAGGAGTTGCTCTCGGACTCCGGCATCGGCCGCGAGATGCACGTCATCGTCGGGCAGGGCCGTCTCGCCCAGATCCTGGAGTCGCGTCCCGAGGAACGCCGCGCCTATATCGAGGAGGCTGCCGGCGTCCTCAAACACCGCCGTCGTAAGGAGAAGGCCCAGCGCAAACTGGTGTCGATGCAGGGCAACCTGGATCGTCTGCACGACCTGACCGACGAGTTGGCCAAGCAGCTCAAGCCGCTGGCACGCCAGGCCGAGGCCGCCCAACGCGCCGAGCAGGTGCAGGCCACGATCCGCTCCAACCGGCTGCTGCTCACCGCCGACAAGGTCCGTCGGCTCTCCGAGGAACTCAACGACGCCGACGCGCAGACGAAGGTCCTCGACGCCGACATCGCCGAGCTCAACGCCGAGCTCGAGGAGCACACCACCGCGCTGGCCGTCACCGAGGAGGAACTACGCACCGCCCTGGAGGAGGCCGAGGCGGCGAAGTCGTTGTGGTTCCGGCTGTCCACGGTCGCCGAGAAGAACTCTGCCACCCTGCGCATCGCCGCCGACCGGGCCGACGACTCCGGCGCGGACACTCAATGGACCGGCCAGGACCCCGAGGAACTCATCGCCCGCGCCGAGCAGGCCGAGGAGGAGCAGGCGGTGCTCGATGAGGAGGTGGAACTCGCCGCGGAGCGTCTGGAGAACATCCGCGAGGACGTCGCCGCCCGTGACGAGGCCGCCCGCGAGGCCGAGCGCGAGCACCTTGCCCAGGTCCGCGCGATCGCCGACCGGCGGGAGGGGATCGTCCGGCTTCTTGCCCAGCAGGACGCCGTGGACCAGCGGCGCACCGCCGCCGCCGAGGAGATCGAGAGGCTCCAGCAGTCGGTCGACGAGCAACGCGAGGCCCTGGAGGCCACCTCCGGTTCCGAGGCGGCCGATGCGGCCGACGCCCTGGCCGAGTTGGAGAACCAGGGCGCCGGACTGGAGGACGCTGCGGCGCGCGCGGCCGAGGAGTCCACCGGCGCCGACCAGCGGGTAGGGGAGTTGCGCGGCTCCGAACGCGACCTGGAACGCGCCGTGGCCTCGCTGGAGGCGTCGGTGGACGCGTGGCGCGACCAGTTGCGTCCTACCGACGGTGCGGCGGTGGCGGTGCGTGCGGCCGCCGAGCGTGGGCTGGACGCGCTGCGTCCTCTCGCCGATTTACTGAGCGTGCACGACGGCTGGGAGCGCGCGGTCGCCGCGGTGCTGCCCGCCGGGCTCGCCGGCGGCGACGCCGGCTCCGTCGACTCGCTGGTGGACGCTCTCGTGGAGGCGGCGGAAGGGCGCGCCGTCCTGCTCGCCGGTGACGGTGCCGGAGAAAGTTCAGGCTCCTGGCGGCTGGACTCTGAGGCGATCACCACGTCAACCACGCACGCCGGCTGGCTGCTCGACCACCTGGAGGTCGACGACGCCGTGGTGCCGGCCGTCACCGCCCTGCTCGTCGACGTCGTCGCCGTCCCCGGTGTCGAGGAAGGACGCCGCGTGGTCGCCGCCGATCCGCGCCTGCGCGCCGTCACCGCCGACGGGGTGCTCCTCGGCGCCGGCTGGGTCGCCGCCGGCTCCGGAGGGACGACCCCGGTGGAGCTGTCCACCCGCATCGACCGGGCGTCCGGGGAGATCGCCGAGCGTCAGGCAGAACTCGCCGACCTGCAGGCCACACTCACCGGCGCCGAGCAGGCCGCCGAGGAACTGCGCACCGCCGCAGCCGGGGCGACCGCCGCGGTGCGCGATCACCGCACCCGGCTCACCGCAGCTCGTCAGCGAGCCGAGGCCGCCGAACGCAGTGCGGGCCAGGCGCGCCGACTGCTGGACAAGGTCGTTGCCCAACGCGACGAGGCAGAAGCCCGACGCGACGCGCTGGCCACCGAGGCCGATGAGGTCGCCGAGCGTCTGGCACGGCTCGACGAGGAAGATGACGGCGGCGGCGCCGGCAGCGGCGCCGAACCGTCCACAGCTGAACGCGATGCGGCGTCCCAGGCGCTGACCCAGGCGCGCGCCATGGAGATGGAGGCCCGACTGTCGCTGCGCACCGCCGAGGAACGCGCCGGCAACCACCGGGGACGCGGCGAGGGGCTGCGCCGTCAGGCACGCCAGGAGACCGCGGCACGCGAGCAGTTCGAACGCGCGGCGGCGAGTCGTCGGGCAGCCCGTGAACGCGCTGCGGTCGTCGCCGAGCAGGCCAGGAGAGTGGACCTGCGCATCCGCGATGCCCTGCACCGTGCCGAAGGCACGCGGGCGCGCACCGACGAGGCGCACCGGCAGTGGCAGGGCGCGCTGAATGAGCGCAAGGACAAGGTCAACACCTTGACCCTGCGGTTGAATCACCTGACCAATACCTCCCACACCGCCGAGATCGCCCGCAGTCAGGCGCAGCTGCGCATCGAACAGGCCCTGGAACAGGCCATGGACCAACTCGCCATGACCTCCGCCCAGCTACTCGCCGAGGCACCCGGCGAGGACTTCGACCGCGACCTCGCCGCTCGCGAACTCAAGCAGGCCGAGAAGTCCCTGCGTTCACTGGGCAAGGTCAACCCCCTGGCGCTGGAGGAGTACTCCGCCCTCGAGGAACGCCACCGCTTCCTGGCCACCCAGCTCGACGACGTGGAGAAGGCCCGCGATGACCTCGACGGGGTGATCAAGGACGTCGACGACACCATCCTCACCCTGTTCACCGAGGCGTGGAACGACGTGGAGGATGAATTCCCCCGCGTCTTCGACACGCTGTTCCCCGGCGGCGCCGGACGCCTGGTGCTCACCGACCCCGACGACATGCTCACCACCGGCATCGAAGTCGAGGCCCGCCCGCCCGGCAAGAAGGTCAAACGTCTCTCGCTGCTCTCCGGCGGAGAGAAGTCGCTGACCGCCCTGGCGCTACTCGTCGCCATCTTCCGCGCCCGCCCCAGCCCCTTCTATGTCATGGACGAGGTCGAAGCCGCGCTGGACGATGTAAACCTGCGCCGGCTCATCGCCCTGTTCGAGGAACTGCGCGAAGACTCGCAGCTCATCGTGATCACCCACCAGAAACCCACCATGGACGTGGCCAATGTGCTCTACGGGGTGACCATGCGCGGCGACGGCGTCACGCGGGTCATTTCCCAACGCATGGACCCCAAACCTGCCGAACCCTCCGGCTCCTCCTAGAATAGGTCGACGTGAGCAACACCCCGACTCCTGCAGACAGCCCCATCGCCGATCTCTCCGACAATCTCCTCGCCTGGGCGTCCAGCACGGAGATAGAACTCGCCCGACGTCTCGGCGAACTCAGCGGTGACCCCGCCGTGTTCGTCGACCTGGACATCACCGGTGATGAGCTTGAACGCCTCACCATCTTCTACGGGGAGTTCCTCTCCCGCCAGATCCGCGCCGGTGCGGGGGAGGACGCGCTGCTGCGCACCTGCCCCGCGCTGACCGCCTCCACCCTGATCTTCCGCGCCGCCAGGCTCAACGTGGTCGGCGAGCTGGAGTCGGAGTTCTGGACCGGCCTGGGCATCGAGCCGACCGCCGAGCGGGTCTCGCTGATCGACTACGCCGAGATCCTCACCCGTGCGGGCCTGGACCCCATGGACGCCGCGGCCGCCGGCTCCGACGGGGACCTGGGGCGCCTGTTCGCCCACGTCGGTATCGCCACCGACTGGGTGCCCGAGCTCATTGAGTTGATCGACACTCGTCGTCTCGCCGGTGAGGCCCTGGCCACCCCGGCCGAGGAAGCCGCCGCCGTGGTCGCCGTGCTCGCCGAGGAGTCCCTGCAGGCCGGCCCGTTGTGTGCCGCGCTGCCCGCGCTCGCTGAGCGACTGATCGCCCCGGTGGTGCGCGTGGTGCAGCTCGCCGCCGAACACCCCGACCACTGGGTCAACTCCGTGACGGAAGCCCGTTCTGATGCTCGTTCTGATTCAGGGCAGGACGCCGCGGTCGCGCCGCTGGTGCTCGAGGACGTCGTCGAGGAACTGCGTGAGCGTCCCGCCGGCACCACAGCCCGACGCCACCGCGTTGGTGTGGGTACCCGTGAAGACCGTCCGCGCCTGGCCATCGACCTGGCCCGGCAGCGCGTGGTGCTGCGTCTTCCGGAGCAGCCGCTCGAGGATCCCAGCGACGCTGATGATTCTGTCGACTCTGTCGAATCTATCGATGAGGTGCGCTGGCACGTGGACGTCGACGGACGTCCGGCCGGTTTCCGCACGCGTCGCTCCGACGCCCCCGGGCGTCCGGTCACCGAGACGCTGGACCTGCCGGTGCGGCGTCCGGTGCGCGAGATCGGCGTGCGCGACCTGACCCACGGCGAGTCCTGGGTGCTGCCCGTCGTCGACGACGCCGACCCGGTCATGGTCTTCACCCGCCGCGGCAAGGACCTCACCGACCGTGTCTCCCTGCACCACTCGCGCGTGCTCGTGGTCTGCCCTGAAGACTCCACCGCGGTGGATCCGGTGGCCGACCGCACCATCCCGGTGCTGGGCGAGTGGCAGGTCAAGGCGTGGGACGGCTGGGTCATCCGTGATCTGGACCTGTCCGAGGCCACCGCACTGCTGATCGACCGTCCGGGCGTGGCACGTCCGGCGATGGGCACCGTGCGCTGTGTGGACGCCCGCCAGCGCGTGTGGTTCCGCGAGCCGGAGAACGTGCTGCAGGCCATCCGCACCGTCGGTGGACTGCCCGTGCACTCCTCGAGCCTGCAGGCCGTGTTCCCGGCCACCGTCTCCGGTGCGCCGGAGATCTGGTTCCTGTCGGTGAGCTCCTGGGCCGGCCCGGATGAGACCGGCGAAGAGGTCACGGAGGAGGAGCCGCTGGAGGTGCCCGCCGAGGGCGGCATGTTCGACGTCTTCGACCCCGAGGCCTACGAGACCCCGTGGGTCGGGGAGTACCTGGTGCGCTTGCGCGGCCCGCGTAATGAGTCTTTCCGCCACGAGTTCGCCATCGTCGAGGGCATGGACATCGAGGCTCCGGCCAGCCCCCGACTGGGCCTGGCCGCCGGGCTGACCCCGGTGACCGTCTCCCTGTTCCAGGGCGACAAGCAGCTGTTCATCCCACGCACGGTGGACGTGAAGACCGATGAGAAGTCCGTCCAGGTTATCGCCGAGACCGATGCCGGCGACGCTCTGCCGCTGGTCGTGGAGCCGCCGCGCCTGCGCTTCCAGCTGCCGCTGATCGGCGAGGATCCGATGTGGCGCACCGAGTCGCTCGTGGCCCCGGCCGTGGAGATCAACTCCGCCACCCGCTTCCGGATCCGTCCCGGCATGCCCGTGGAGTCCCCGCGTCTGGTCATTCGTGACCGGCACGGTGCCCCGGTGCGCACCCTGCGCCTGGGCACCGTGGACCAGGTGACCTGGTCGGTGTCGCTGTCGTCGGTACGTGGCTCGCTTCCGCTGCTCACCGAGGGTTCCTGCGAGCTGGAGTTCGTCGCCGACGGACGCAGCCACAGTGTGCGCCTGGTGACGATGCGTCCTGCCGAGGACCGCACCCTGACCTACACCGCCCCGGAAGGCGACGGCACCCGCGGCAGCTTGAGCGTGTCGCCGAAGGTCGACTCCCCGGCGTGGGTCTGGTCGCTGACCGCCCCGTGGATGTCCGCCCGCGTCCTGAGTTTCACCGGTGGCGTCGCTGAACTGCCCGCCGAGCTGACCGATGCCGGCGCGCTGAGCGTGCAGTTCCACAACCGCGACCGCTTCAGCCCGCTGCACCCCGCCGCGTCCCCCGGACCCGGCTCCCTGCGCGTCGACGTGCCTGGCCACGCCCGTCCGGACGACGGTGGCCCCTGGACGCAGCTCGCCGCCTACCTCGCCGGAGCGTCCGACGAACTGCCCGAGGACACCGACGTCCTCACCGTGCTGTGGGACGTGCTGGCCGGCTGGCTGACCGGAGAAGCCACCGCGGACGCCAGTGCCGCGATGCACGCAGCCCTGGCGCGCCACCCGCGCGAAGCACTGCGCGCGATGTCGCGTTCGCTGGTGCCGTCCTCGGACCGTCCGGCGCAGTTCATCCTGTCCGGGCTGGTGCACGCCTCACTGCGCTCCACCTCCCCGGACCCGCGCCCTGGCGTGGCCTGGATTGCCGCCCTGGAAATTCTTGGCGAACTCGCCGCCACCGATGACGACGACACCATGGCTCGCCGTGAGATCGGACGCCGGCTCTCCGGCATCGGCGGCACACCGCTGTCGCAGACCGTGGAGACCGGACGCGACGCCACGCTGGAGACGTCCTGCATCGACGCCACCACCGTGCAGATCGCGCAACTGTCCCCGGAGCAGCAGGAGGCCGTGCTGTCGACCTTCTTCGCCGGCTCGCAGGTCGTGCCCGGTGCGCTGTCGGAGGAGAACTCGCGACTGATCGCCGTATTCGAGACCTTCCGTCACCGTGAGGAACTCGGCCAGGTGCTCGCCGATCCGGGTCTGCTGCGCGTGGCGCTGGCGCTGCTGCGCCGGATCCGCCAGACGAACCGGCAGCTGTACACCTCCGCGCGCGTGCGTTTCGACAAGCTCGACAACGTGGACACCGACAACCCGGACAACCGCTGGGCTCTGACCCCGGTGATCAGCATGATTCTGGCGATTGCCGCACGCATGCACGCCCACGGGCGGCTGGGATCGACCGGGCAGCTGTCCTCGGCATACCCGGGCTGGGCGGAGATCGCGCGCATCGTGCCTGATCTCGTGACCGGTGACCTCGTCGCCGCCGACGCGATGGTGCTTGGTGTGTTCGGGCCGGATGAGGTGGAGGATGATGCTTCGGCTGAGGCTGATGCTTCGGCAGAGGTTGATGCTGCTGATGCGGCGATCGACTCCATCATCAGCGAGTAGCGCGCTGGCCCTCCGGGGCGTCCTGAGCTCATCTTGAGCCCTCAGGTCGTTTCGCAGGGGCTGGGATGACCTGAGGGCTCAAGGTGCCGCACCTTGAGCCCTCAGGTCGTTGAGGAGGAGCCACGGCGACCTGAGGGGTCAAGGTGGCGTCCCGAATTGGTGGACGGCGGCGGGGGAGACGGGGGCGCTGGGGGAGAAATCCGCGCCCTGCGGCACACGGGGCGGCGGTCGTTTGGTTCACTGGTGGCATGGACCCGATTATCTGGATAGTCATAGCCGCCGTCGCGGTCATTGTCATCGTCGCCCTGCTGATCGTCCTCGGCATCCGTCGGGGCAAGCAGAAGGAGATCTCCTTCGAGAAGAAGTCGGAGATCGAGGAGAAGAAGCCGACCTCTGGCAACTACCAGGCGCAGGGTGGATTCAACTTCAGCGCCGGTAGCGCCGCCGGTGTGTCGGAGAAGGAACCTGAGGTTCTTCCGGGTCAGGAACTCGGCGGGGACAAGGAGCCGCCGGCCACGCCGACGCCGCCGGTTGCGCAGCCTGCTCCGGAGCCGGAGCCTGAGCCTGAGCCGACTCCCGAACCCGAGCCCACACCTGAGCCTGAGACAACTCCTGAGCCAGCCCCGGAGCCGGAGCCGGAGGCGACTCCGGAGCCTGAGCCGACTCCCGAGCCCGAGCCCACACCTGAGCCTGAGCCGACCCCGGAACCTGAGCCGACTCCTGAGCCCGAAGTGGAGCCGGAGGTTGAGCAGGAACCCGAGCCCACCCCCGAGCCTGAGCTGACTCCCGCTCCCGTCGTGGAGCCCACCCCGGAACCCGAGCCCACGCCCGAGCCTGAGCCGGAAGAAGAGCCGGAGCCCGAAGCAGAGCCGGAGCCCCAGCAGACTCCTGCTCCCGTCGTGGAACCGACTCCCGAGCCCGAGCCCGAAGCAGAGCCCGAAGCCGAGCCCGAGACGGAGCCGGAAGAAGAGCCCGCCCCGGAACCCGAGCCGACTCCCGAGCCCGTCGAGGAGATCGCCCCGGTCGAGGGACGTATCGGCCGCCTGCGCGGCAACCTTTCCAAGTCGCAGAACGTCATCGGACGTGGTGTGCTCGGCATCCTGTCCGCCGGCGACCTCGACGAGGACGCCTGGGAGGAGATCGAGGACACGCTGATCATGGCGGACCTCGGCACCAAGACCACCCTCGCCGTGGTCGAGGATCTGCGCAACCGGATCTCCAACCAGGGTGTCTCCAGCGAGGAGGAGGCCCGCGCCCTGCTGCGCTCCTGCCTCATCGACGCCTGCAAGCCCGGCCTCGACCGCTCGATCCACGCGATGCCTTACGAGGGCAAGCCCGCGGTGATCATGGTCGTCGGCGTCAACGGCACCGGTAAGACCACCACCACCGGCAAGCTCTCCCGCGTGCTCGTGGGCATGGGCCACTCCGTCCTGCTGGGAGCGGCGGACACTTTCCGTGCCGCAGCGGCCGACCAGTTGGAGACCTGGGGACGTCGCGTCGGGGCGAAGACCGTGCGCGGCAAGGAGGGTGCTGACCCGGCATCCGTCGCCTTCGACGCCGTGGCCAAGGGCGTGGACGACGGCATCGACGTCGTCCTGGTCGACACCGCCGGGCGTCTGCACACCTCCGTGGGCCTGATGGACCAGCTCGGCAAGGTCAAGCGTGTCGTGGAGAAGAAGGCCAAGGTCGACGAGGTCATCCTCGTGCTCGACGCCACCGTGGGCCAGAACGGACTGGTCCAGGCACGCATGTTCCGCGACGTCGTCGACATCTCCGGTGTCGCCCTGACCAAGCTGGACGGCACCGCCAAGGGCGGCATCGTCTTCCAGGTGCAGGAGGAGCTCGGCGTGCCCGTCAAGCTCGTCGGCCTGGGCGAAGGCGCCGATGATCTCGCCCCGTTCGAGGTCGAGGGCTTCGTGGACGCCCTGCTGGGCTAACTCCAAGCCTAGAACCGCATCACTGAAACACCGCCGTAATCTTACGGCGGTGTTTTTCATGCACACGAAATCATGCGGCATGAACAGTCGAAACATCGGGCAACTTAACTACTCAGGGTGAGACACCGGCGCTACCGGCCGGAGACAACCCCCACGCAACCCTGAGGAGTCCCCCGAAATGACACCCGAGGAAATGGCGGCAGCCACAGGCGACTCGGCCTGGATGCTGATGTCCGCCGCACTGGTGCTGCTGATGACACCGGCACTGGCCCTGTTCTACGGCGGAATGTCGCGTCAGAAGTCCGCCCTGAACATGATGATGATGTCCTTCGGCACGCTGGGGCTGATCGGCGTGATCTACGTGCTTTGGGGCTGGTCGATGTCCTATGGCACAGAGACCGTGGGGGGATTGTTCTCCAACCCCTTCGAGTTCTTCGGTCTGAAGGACTCCGTCACCGACTCGGCCGGCAACTACATCGTCGGCGCCGAGGGGTACGCCAATGTGATCGACATCGGCTTCCAGCTGACCTTCGCGGTGATCACCGTGGCGATCATCTCCGGTTCGCTGGCCAACCGCGTGAAGTTCTCCACCTGGATGGTCTTCGCCGGGATCTGGGCCACGCTGGCCTACTTCCCGATGGCCCACATGGTCTGGGGCGGCGGACTGCTCTCCGACGGTGAGGACGGCCTGGCCGCGATGATGTTCGGCACCGCGACCGAGGACGGCGAGACCGTCGCCGCGATCGCCCCGATCGACTTCGCCGGCGGCACTGTGGTGCACATCAACGCCGGTGTGGCGGCCCTGGTGCTGGCCCTGATCATCGGCCGTTCGCGCACTTTCATGAAGGAGGGCTCGCGCCCCCACAACCTGCCGCTGGTCATGCTCGGCGCGGCCCTGCTGTGGTTCGGCTGGTTCGGGTTCAACGGCGGCTCCGCCTTCGGCGCCAACGGCGAGGCCGGTCTGGCGTGGCTCAACACCACCGCCGCCACCTGTGCCGCGATGCTCGGCTGGCTGCTGGTGGAGCGTCTGCGCGACGGGCACACCACCTCGCTGGGTGCCGCGTCCGGTGTTGTCGCCGGCCTGGTGTCGGTCACCCCGGCCGCCGGTGACCTGACCCCGCTCACCGCCATCATCCTCGGTGCGATCGGTGGTGCGCTGGCCGCCGTCGGCGTGGGCCTGAAGTTCCGCTTCAAGTTCGACGACTCGCTGGACGTCGTGGGCGTCCACCTGGTTGCCGGCATCTGGGGCACGATGGCTATCGGCCTGCTGGCCACCGACCGTGGCCTGCTCACCGGTGGTGGCGCGGACGGATTCAAGCTCTTCATCGTCCAGATCGTCATTGCTCTGGTTGCCGTGGTCTTCTGCGCCATCGTCACCGCCGTCATCGGCCTGGCGCTGAAGTACACCATGGGCTGGAGGATCTCCGGCGACGACGAGTCCGCCGGCATCGACACCACCCAGCACGCCGAGTCCGCCTACTCCTACTCCGACGAGGAGGAGTTCGAGGAGGTCGACGACTTCGACTCCGCCCAGGGCGATGCCCACCGGGCCAACGACCTCGCCGACGAGGCGCACCAAAAGAGTTAGGACGCACCGGACGCACCGGACGCACCGGACGCACCGGACGCGCCGGACGCATCGGACGCCCCACGGCCCACCGGCCGCGGGGCGTCCTGCGCACGCGGTGCGTCCTGCGTCGTTTTCGGGGGTAAGTAGGAAGGTCCGCACACACCGGGTACGGTGGTGGGGTCAGAAGCCATTGCGTAAGGGAGTAGTTCAACAGTGTTTGAGTCCTTGTCCGATCGCCTGTCCGGCGCCCTCAAGGGCCTGCGCGGAAAAGGCAGGCTGACCGAGGCGGACATCAACGCCACCGCGCGTGAGATTCGTCTGGCGTTGCTGGAGGCCGACGTCTCCCTCCCGGTCGTCCGCGCCTTCATCAAGCGGGTCAAGGAGCGCGCCAATGGCGTGGTCGTCTCCGAGGCGCTCAACCCGGCGCAGCAGGTCATTAAGATCGTCAACGAGGAACTGCAGAACATCCTCGGCGGCGAGACCCGGCGTCTGAACCTGGCTAAGAATCCGCCCACGGTGATCATGCTCGCCGGCCTGCAGGGTGCGGGTAAGACCACCCTGGCCGGAAAGCTCTCCAAGCACCTGGCCAAGCAGGGGCACACGCCCATGCTCGTGGCCTGTGACCTGCAGCGTCCTGGTGCGGTGCAGCAGCTGCAGATCGTCGGTGAGCGCGCCGAGGTACCCACCTTCGCGCCCGACCCCGGCACCTCGCTGGATTCGCTGGACCACGAGATGGGCACCAGTCACGGTGACCCCGTCGCCGTGGCCCAGGCAGGTATCGAAGAGGCTGCGCGCACCAAGCACGACGTGGTCATCATCGATACCGCCGGACGTCTCGGCATCGACGAGACCCTGATGACCCAGGCGCGCAATATCCGCGACGCGGTCAACCCCGACGAGGTCCTGTTCGTCATCGACTCGATGATCGGTCAGGACGCCGTCACCACCGCCGAGGCCTTCCGCGACGGCGTGGACTTCACCGGTGTGGTGCTCACCAAGCTCGACGGTGATGCCCGTGGTGGTGCCGCCCTGTCGATCCGTGAGGTCACCGGCAAGCCGATCATGTACGCCTCCACCGGTGAGAAGCTCGAAGACTTCGACGTCTTCCATCCGGACCGCATGGCCAACCGCATCCTGGGCATGGGCGACGTGCTCAGCCTCATCGAGCAGGCCGAGCAGGTCATGGACCAGCGCAAGGCGGAGGATTCCGCCGCCCGCATGGCCTCCGGGGAGCTCACGCTCGAGGACTTCCTCGACCAGATGCTGATGATCCGCCGGATGGGCCCGCTGGGCAATGTGCTCAAGATGCTGCCCGGCGGCAAGCAGATGAACGACATGGCCGACATGGTCGACGAGAAGCAGCTCGACCGGATCCAGGCCATCATCCGCGGCATGACCCCGGCCGAGCGCGAGAACCCGAATATCCTCAACGCCTCGCGCCGTAAGCGCATCGCCGCGGGTTCGGGTGTCACCGTCGCCGACATCAACCAGCTCGTCAGCCGCTTCCACGAGGCGAAGAAGATGATGGGCAAGATGGCCGGCCAGTTCGGCATGGGCGGCGGCGGTATGGGCCGTTCGGCGACGAAGAAGAAGCCCAAGGGTCGCAAGGGTAAGAACGGCAAGCGCAAGCCCGCGAAGAAGGGCCCGTCGCAGCAGCAGATGCCGCAGGGGATGCCGGGAATGCCGGGTATGGGAGGCATGCCGGGGATGCCCGGTGGCGGCGGCGGAATGCCGTCGATGGCCGACCTGAAGAAGATGCAGCAGCAGATGCCCGAGGGCTTCGAGAACATCGACATGGACAACCTCGACTTCGGCAAGGGACGCTAGGCGCCTTCCTGCGAGGCACCTTCCCGTGAGGTGCGCGCCGGCCGGCCGCGCGGAGCGGCCGGCGCGTCCTGCGGATTTGTTCGTCTGACCTGCCGCACTGTAGTGTCGAGCAGTCTGCGTAACACCGATCACGACCCCGGTCGTCCGGTGGTCACGCGCAGGATAAATCCAAGGGTTGAACCGGCCCGTGACTCCAGAGGTCCCCACCGTGGTGGGAGGCGTGGGGGAGCGGGTGACCGTACTGCCCGGTGACCGTCAACAGGAAAGAGGACCACCATGTCCGTCAAGATCAAGCTCCAGCGCCTCGGTAAGATCCGTACCCCGCACTACCGCGTGGTCATCGCCGATGCCCGCACCCCCCGCTCCGGCAAGGTGATCGAGAACATCGGCATCTACGAGCCGAAGGCTGAGCCGTCCGTCATCAAGATCGACTCCGATCGCGCTCGCCACTGGCTGTCCGTCGGTGCCCAGCCGACCGAGCCGGTCCTCGCCCTGCTGAAGGTCACCGGTGACTGGCAGGCCCACAAGGGTCTCCCGGGCTCCGAGGGCACCCTGAAGCCCCAGCCGGAGAAGACCTCCAAGCTGGACCTCTTCAACGCCGCTCTCGCCGAGGCTGCCGACGCGCCCACCGCTGAGGCCATCACCGACAAGAAGCGTAAGGCCAAGGAAGAGGCTGAGGCCAAGGCTGCTGCCGAGGCTGAGGCTGCCGACAAGGCCGCTGAGAAGGAAGCCGAGAAGGCTGACGACGCCGAGGCTGCTGAGTCCGAGTAGGACTCCCGTCTCCCCGCTGGGCCTGCTGTAGGCCCTCGGCGGGCCAGTCGGACGCCGCCTCCACCGTGCATACGGTGGAGGCGGCGTTTTTTCGTGTCCGGGGCCTGCTGGGGCTGTGGGGCACTGCCGCGGGGCGCGATGGTGCTACCGGTATCAGTGACAGGGGTGGCTGACGGGGGTGATCAGGGTGCCTGGGGAGCGTCCGCGGAACATTTCTTTAATGTTTCGGCACTATTTCCTGTGCTGGCTGTGGACGAAACAAACGAGGTCAGAATGTGTGTCATGGGTCACTTGTGTAGCGAGGGCGTTAAATCGACTGTGTCCGGCAGGTAAAATATCCCAGGTAAAGAAGATTTCACCGAAGGGAGCACGATGGACGTCGATGCCACAGTCAAGACCTATTACGAGCAGATCCTCCAGCGCAATGCAGGTGAGCCGGAGTTCCACCAGGCGGTCTCCGAGGTTCTCGACAGCCTCACCCACGTTCTGCGTAAGGACCCCCACTACGCAGACATGGGCCTGATCCAGCGGCTGACCGAGCCGGAGCGTCAGATCATCTTCCGGGTCCCGTGGGTCGACGACCAGGGCAACGTCCACGTCAACCGTGGTTTCCGCGTGCAGTTCAACTCGGTGCTCGGGCCGTACAAGGGTGGTCTGCGTTTCCACCCGTCGGTGAACCTGGGCATCATCAAGTTCCTCGGCTTCGAGCAGATCTTCAAGAACTCGCTGACCGGGCTGCCCATCGGCGGCGGCAAGGGCGGCTCCGACTTCGATCCCAAGGGTCGCAGCGACCTGGAGATCATGCGGTTCTGCCAGTCCTTCATGACCGAGCTTGGCCGCCACATCGGCGACAAGATCGACGTGCCCGCCGGCGACATCGGAGTCGGCGGCCGTGAGATCGGCTACCTCTTCGGTCAGTACCGTCGTATGGCTGGCCGTCACGAGTCCGGCACGCTGACCGGCAAGGGCCTGCAGTGGGGCGGTTCGCTGGTGCGTACCGAGGCCACCGGCTACGGCGCGGTGTACTTCACCCAGGAGATGATGGCCGCCCGCGGCGAGCGTCTCCACAACGCCCAGGTCATCGTGTCCGGTTCGGGTAACGTGGCGATCTACGCCATCGAGAAGGCCCAGGAGCTCGGCGCCAATGTTGTCGCCTTCTCCGATTCCTCGGGCTACGTCACCACCCCGGACGGTGTGGATGTCGAGCTGCTCAAGGACATCAAGGAGGTCCGTCGCCTGCGCGTCGCCGACTACGCCAAGGAGGCCAAGGGCGCGACCTTCCACAAGGGCGGCAACGTCTGGGAGGTCGAGGCGGACGTGGCGCTGCCGTGTGCCACGCAGAACGAGCTTGACGGCGCCTCCGCCGAGCTGCTCGCCGACAACGGTGTGAAGTACGTCGCCGAGGGCGCGAACATGCCCTGCACCCACGACGCGGTTCAGGTCTTCTCGAAGCGCAAGATCGACTTCGCCCCGGGCAAGGCCGCCAACGCCGGCGGTGTGGCGACGTCCGCCCTGGAGATGCAGCAGAACGCTTCGCGTGACTCCTGGTCCTTCGACTACACCGACAAGCGTCTGCGCGACATCATGGGCAACATCTTCCGCACCACGGCGAACACCGCCGAGGAGTACGGGATGGAAGGTGACTACGTGGTGGGCGCGAACATCGCCGGCTTCCGCAAGGTCGCCGACGCGATGGCCGCACAGGGGATCATCTAGGGAATGATCTGGCCGGCACCCGCCGGCACCCGCCCGGCGGGGCAGGTACGGTATCCTGACCTCCATGTCAGGCACTGAACAGCTCCAGATCGGACGGGTCATCAAGCCGCACGGCGTGCGCGGGGAACTCGTGGTCGATGCCACCACGGACGACCCGGGGGGACGCTTCGCCGTCGGTGCCGTCCTTACCGGACGCAACCGCGGGGTCGAGCGCACGCTCACCGTCACCGCGGCGCGTCCGCACCAGGGGCGGCTCCTGGTCACCGTCGCCGAGGTTGCCGACCGTACCGAGGCCGAGACCCTGCGCGGTCTGCGCTTCTTCGGCGACCCGGTGCTCGACGAGGGGGACGACGGCTACTACGACCACCAGCTCGTGGGCCTGCGCGTGCTCGACTGCGGCCAGGTCGACGAGGACACCGCCAATGCCCGCGCCTACGACGGTGTGGAACCCGAGCCTGTCGACATCGGCGAGGTCAGCGGTGTCGTCCACGGTCCCGCCGGCACGCTGCTGGAGGTCGACGTCGACGCCGAGTCGTCCCTGTCGACCGCGGGGTCGACGATCCTGGTGCCTTTCCGACATGCCATCGTGCCGATCGTCGACCTCGACAACGGCGCATTGGTGCTGACCCCGCCCGAGGGGCTGCTGGAGCTCGGGTAGGATCAACGCCCATGCGTCTTGACGTTGTCACCATCTTCCCGGAGTACCTCGACCCGCTGCGGCACGCCCTGCTGGGGCGGGCGATCGAGCGCGGCATCCTCGAGGTCGGTATCCACGACCTGCGCTCCTGGACCCACGACGTGCACAAAGCCGTCGACGACACCCCTTATGGCGGTGGGCCCGGCATGGTCATGAAACCCACGGTGTGGGGCCCGGCGTTGGACGACGTCGCCGCGCTGACCGGCCCCGCCGCCGTCGGCGAGAGCCTGCGCAGCGCGCAGGCTCACGTGCCTGGAAAGGCGCAGGACGCTGCGACGTCCGACACGGCGTCCGACCTGCAGGACGCTGCGCCGTCTGACGACCGCCCCGTACTCGTGGTGCCCACCCCGGCCGGCGCGCCGTTCACGCAGCAGACCGCCGAGAGGTGGGCGTCCGAGGACCGGCTCGTTTTTGCCTGTGGACGCTACGAGGGCATTGACCAGCGCGTCTTCGACGACGCGGCCAACCGCTACCGCGTCGAGGAGGTATCCCTCGGAGACTACGTGCTCATCGGCGGCGAGGTCGCGGTGCTGGTGATGGCTGAGGCCGTGGTGCGACTGATCCCCGGGGTACTGGGCAATCGGCGCAGCCACGAGGAGGACTCCTTCCAGGACGGACTGCTGGAGGGGCCGAGCTACACCAAACCGCGGGTGTGGCGGGATCTGGAGGTGCCGGACGTACTGCTGTCCGGCGACCACGCGAAGGTGGATCGGTGGCGTCGCGACCAGGCGTTGAGCAGGACCGCGGCGGTGCGTCCTGAACTGATCGACGCCCTGGAGCAGGACGGCGGGTTGGACGCCCGCGATCGCAGCGTACTGGGGGAGTAGTTCTCCCCAGGGGCGGGGTTGTCCACAGCGTCCTGGGCGGATGCGTGCTGAGTGCAGGGTGGGCTCGGTGGCGGGGGTTAGTGTTCGCGGCGAGGGCCGGACAACTGCCGGCCATGTGCGAGGGGGAGGAACACCATGCCAGTCACCGAACCGGTGAACAGTCCATCGGTCGAGGAACTCACCGTGTACCCGTTCAACCGGATGGAACTCCGGATGGCCCAGAGCGGGATGAAAGGACGCTCGGCGGCCGAACGCGCGGCGATCTCGGAGATGGTGCGCACCCGGGGTGCTGCCTACGCCGCGCGTTTCCGGCACGCCACCGAACTGTCGTGGCGGATGCCGGAGATGTACTGGGCGGCGCTGGAGGATGGGCGGATGACGCTGGACCATATGGACGCTATTTGGCGTCGACTCGACCGGCACGCTGGGCTGCGTGCCCACATCGAGGAGCAGGAGGCCGACTTGCAGCGTGAGCGTGACCTGCGCGGACGTGAGTGCGACGGGGAGGATGACGACGGCGCGGATCCCGGTGATCAGGACTACGGGGCTCCGGTTCGGCCGATGGTGGAGGACAACCCGTGGCATCGGCGCTACCCGGACGTCGAGTCGGCCTACTGCCCGTCGGCGGACCGGGCGGTGGAGGTCTCGGTCGCCGACTGGCTCATCGCCAGTCCGCACCGACTGATTACCTCCTCGGGTTCCGGATCGTTGATCCCACGCTCCACGGTGACGATCCACCGGCTGCGCGAGGTTGTCGATGGTGCGGTGGACGACGACCTCAAGGAGCGCGAACTCTATGAGCAGCACCGCGGGCAGCCGCCACGTCTGGCGAGCCAGGAGTACCCCGCGTTCTGATTGGCGGTGGCTGGGACGGCTGAGGTGGTTAGGATGGCGGATATGACAGCACATGGCACGTGGACCGATATGAACGTCCTGCTGCGACCCGACCTTGGGTCGGAGGTCGTGGAGGCGGTCCGCAGCGTCCTCACGCGGCGTGGAGCGAGCCAGGTGGAGGTGGAGTTGACCGGTATCGAGTCCGCCTGCGAGCCGGACAATATGCTGCTCGCCGAGTACCAGCAACGCTTCGACAGCCCCGCGATCAGCGGGCAGGTTCACCGCCTCACCGTGTCGGCGAGCTGGACAGGGGAGACTGCCGGGGAGGTGCCGGGCACCGCTGATATCACCGCTGAGGTGGCCGGCTGTCTGCCGCCGGCACCGGACGGCACGCCCGGCCTCTGGTTCGGGCAGACCTCCACGCTACGATCGTGCGAATGAGCGTCCGAAACAACGCAGGAACCCACACCTCCACGATCACTGCGACTCTCGCCCGGGAACTCGGGGTCGACGAGTCCCAGGTGGTCGCCACCGTCGGGCTGCTGGACGAGGGCAACACCGTCCCGTTCATCGCCCGGTACCGCAAGGAGGTGACCGGCGGGCTGGACGATACCCAGCTGCGCGACCTGGAATCCCGGCTGCGCTACCTGCGTGAACTCGAGGAGCGCAAGCAGACCGTGCTCGCCGCCATCGACGAGCAGGGCAAGCTGACTGATGAGTTGCGCGACCTGATCGTCGGTTGCGAGACCAAGGCCCGCCTGGAGGACCTGTACCTCCCGTTCAAGTCCACCCGTCGGACCAAGGCCACGATCGCGCGCGAGGCCGGCCTCGAGCCGCTCGTCGACTCCCTGCTCGGCGACTGCACCACCGACCCCTCCGAGCTAGCGACCGGCTTCGTCACCGAGGGCTTCGCCGACGCCAAGGCCGTGCTCGCCGGTGCGCGTGCCATCGTGCTCGAGGAGATCTCCACCGACGCCGACCTGGTCGGCGAGGTCCGTGAACGCTACTTCAACACCGGGACGATGACCGCCGGCGTCGCCGCGGGCAAGGAAAACTCGACCGAAGCGCAGAAGTACCGCGACTACTTCGAATTCTCCGAGTCCTTCACCAGCCTGCCCAGCCACCGCATCCTGGCCTTGCTGCGCGGCGAGTCCGAGGGCGTGCTGCAGCTCAACCTCGATGCCGGCGACGACGAGATCTACCAGGGCATGATCGCCCTGGCTCGTGGCCTGGAGCCCCGTGGCGACGCTGCGGACGGCTTCCGCGCCGAGTGCGCCCGCTTCGGGTGGCGCACCAAGCTGCAGGTCTCGTCCGGCGTGGACGTGCGAATGCGCCTGAAGGAGCGCGCCGACGAGGCCGCCGTGGACGTGTTCTCCCGCAACCTGCGCGACCTGCTCCTGGCCGCCCCCGCCGGCCAGCGCGCCACCATCGGCCTGGACCCCGGCTACGCCCACGGCGTGAAGTGCGCGGTCATCGACCAGACCGGCAAGGTGCTCGACATCGCGGTGGTCTACCCGCACAAGCCGCAGAACCGGTGGGACGCCGCGGCGTCCTCCCTGGCCACGCTGTGCGCCAAGCACAACGTGGAGCTCATGGCGGTGGGCAACGGCACCGCCTCGCGTGAGACCGAGAAGCTCGCCCGCGAGATCTCGGCCACGGTGGCGGACGCCACCGGCGCGCGTCCCACGCCGGTGATGGTCAGTGAGTCCGGTGCTTCGGTCTACTCCGCCTCCGAGCTCGCCGCCGAGGAGTTCCCCGACATGGACGTCGCGCTGCGCGGCGCGGTCTCGATCGCGCGTCGCCTGCAGGACCCCCTGGCGGAACTGGTGAAGATCGACCCGAAGTCGATCGGGGTGGGGCAGTACCAGCACGACGTGAACCAGGCGCTGCTGGCGTCCGGCCTGGACTCCGTGGTGGAGGACGCGGTGAACTCGGTGGGCGTGGACGTCAACACCGCCTCCGTGCCGCTGCTGCGCCGCGTGGCCGGGGTCAACGCCACCATCGCCGACAACATCGTGCGCCACCGCGAGGACAACGGCGCCTTCGCCACCCGCCGCCAGCTCAAGGACGTCTCGCGGCTCGGGCCGAAAGCCTTCGAGCAGTGCGCCGGCTTCCTGCGCATCCACGGCGCGACCGACCCGCTGGACGCTTCGGCGGTGCACCCCGAGGCCTACCCGCTGGTGCGCCGTATCACTGAGGCCACGGGCGTGGCCGTGACCGACCTGGTCGGCAACACCGCGGTGCTCGGCAAACTCAACCCGCGCGACTTCGCCGACGACACCTTCGGCGTGCCCACGGTCACCGACGTGATCGCCGAGCTCGACAAGCCCGGACGCGACCCGCGCCCGGAATTCCGCACCGCCTCGCTGGCCGAGGGCATCGAGAAGCTCTCCGACCTGAGCCCCGGCATGGTGCTGGAGGGCACGGTGACCAACGTCGCCGCCTTCGGAGCCTTCGTCGACCTGGGCGTGCACCAGGACGGGCTGGTGCACGTGTCGGCGATGTCGGACAAGTTCGTCTCCGACCCGCACGACGTGGTCAGCTCCGGGCAGGTCGTGAAGGTCAAGGTCATGGAGGTCGACGTCGACCGCCAGCGCATCGGCCTGAGCCTGCGACTGCAGGACGAGCCGGGCGAGCCGGCCCGCCGAGGTGGCGGGAATGGCGGCAACGGCGGTGGACGCGGCGACGGTGGTCGTGGGGACCGCGGTGGTCGCGGCAACGGCGGCGGGAAGAAGCCCGGACAGGCGCGCAAGGGCGGCCGGGATAACGGCGGCAACGGTGGTCGTGGCGGAAAGGGAGGCGGCAACCAGCAGTCGTCCAACGCCTCGGGCTCCATGGCCGACGCCCTGAAGCGGGCCGGGTTTGGCCGCTAGGGCCTGACGCTGGCATAATGGCCGGGTTGCGTGAAACTTCCCCGTGATGCGGGGTATTCGCGCGTCAAAATTCAATGGTGTGGGCACGAACGCGTACCGCCTCTCGGGGCAGGTCGTGGGTCCTCTGTCCGATCGAAGACAAAGCAAGGAAACAACATGCACTATCTCGACAAGGTCGACGCCGCACAGCTGCGTAGCGACATCCCCGACTTCCGTCCCGGCGACACCGTCGACGTCCACGTCAAGGTCATCGAGGGCGCCAAGAGCCGTGTCCAGGTGTTCCGTGGCGTGGTCATCCGTCGCCAGAACTCCGGCATCCGCGAGACCTTCACGGTCCGCAAGGTTTCCTTCGGCGTCGGCGTGGAGCGTACCTTCCCGGTTCACTCCCCGAACATCGATCACCTCGACATCCTGACCCGCGGTAAGGTTCGTCGTGCGAAGCTGTACTACCTCCGTGACCTGCGCGGCAAGGCTGCGAAGATCAAGGAGAAGCGCTGAGCTTCTAGGCCCCCACGGGCACAAGAAACAGGCCCTGGCCTGCATGTTCTCGCACTAGAGAGCACGCAGGACGGGGCCGTTTCTGCGTCATATCCCGCACTCATCCCGCACGGCACTCACCCCGGACCCCGCGGTCCGCACCAGATCATCCGACCCCGGCCAGATATGCGAGTACACCTCCAGCGTCGTCGACGGGCTCGCGTGCCCCATCGCCTGCTGCACCGCCGGCACCGGCACCCCGGAGTGAATCAGCGCCGAGGCGAAGAAGTGCCGGAAATCGTGGAACGTGAGCCGTCGCCCGCCGTAGTGCTTCACCAATCGGGCGAGGGCATGGGTCGCCGAGTTCCGGTCATGCGGGCGACCATCCTCCCGCGTCCACACCCACCCACTCGCGCCAGGATGGTCGAGAGCCCACCCCGTTAGCTCCGTGGTGACCCACTCCGCCACGGGGACATCCCGGACGGACTTCTCCGACTTCGGAGCCATCGGCACACACCCGCGCCCCATCTGCCGCCGCACCCGGACGACCCCGACGCCGATGTCCTCGACCCGCAGCGCGCACAGCTCCGATACCCGCAGCCCCGTACCCGCTGCGACGAGGATCATGGACCGCAGCCACGGGCGGGCATTCAGCCGGCCGTGCGCGGCGTTGGCTGCGGTGGCGATACGCTGCACATCCTCGATGGTCAGCAGATCCCCACGAGATACCGCCCGCAACGGCGCCCCCTTAGGCACCTTCACGACCGGCATCTTGGCGATCAGTCCCTCCTCGTGTGCTGCCTTCAACACCGTCATCAGCTGGCCCACGGTGTTCGCGGTCGTCGCCGGGGACAGTTTCCGGAGGTCTCGTGCCCCCTTCTTCGGGGCGGGGAGCCAGTCCCGCCCATCCAGGAGTTTCCGGCGCCACTTCAGGATCTCGGCGGCGGTCATTTCGGACACGGGCCAGTCGGCCCATGGCCCGAGGGAAACGAGGAGGGACTGGCGTGTCGTCCGGGTTTCCGGCTTGTCGGCGGCGTCGATCCACGCTTGGGTGAGGGTGCGGAGCGTGGTTTTCTGTCGTGCGGGGTCGATCCACGTCCGTTGAGCGAGGTTTCTCGACTGTTCGGCGTCGAAGTCCTTCGCTGCTTTCTCGGGTCTCTTGTAGTCGTTGTAGGTGAAGGTGCGGGAGTGCTCGCGGCCGCTCGGGTCGCGGTAGCGCACCACCCACTTCGGTCGGCCGCCGCCGGCGGGGTTGCCGGTCTTCGGTCGTCGTTGCACGCTCATGGTAGTCTTCTCCTGTCTGACATGCGGATATACGTTGGACACCCCGGCCCCCACCGCCCTTGCCCGGCAGTGGGGGCCTTTCAGTCGTGTGGAGCCTCTCTTAGAGAGTGGCGTTCCACTCCGCCTCGGCCGAGTTGAGGAAGGCCATGGCCTCCTCGAAGTTCAGACGGTAGTCGCCGGGGGCGGCTGCTGACTCGAAGCACGCGGTCCCGGAGTAGTTACCGCCGGGGCCGACCTCCACAGTGTCGTAGTTCGCCTCTTCGGTGAACGTCTGGCTGTGGGTGACCCCGTTGGGGTCGGTCAGCTTCCAGTCCATTGCGCCATTGAGGCTCAGAGAGTCCTCGCCGGTCACCTCGAAGTTCACGTCGACGCACAGGTACTCTCCACCGAGGGCACTGCTGGAGGGCCGGAGGTTGCTGGCGGTGATGTCGGCCTTGTCGGTGTGGACGGTGTCGCCGAGCTGCGCGGCACCCCCGTCGCCGCCCTCGTTGCCTTCGGCCTGGTCCTCGCCGTCATTGCCATTGTTCGAGCTGCTGGACGAGGTGTCGGAGTTGCTCGAGTCCTCATCGTCGCCGCCGCTGAGCGCGGAAGCCAGGACGATGATCACGACGATGATCAGCAGGATGATGAACCATGCGCGCTTATAGAACGGCTTCTTCTGCGGCGCAGCCTGCTGCGGGGGCTGGCCGTACTGGTTCTGGTCAGTCATAGGGGATCGATCCTCTCGAAAAGTCCCTCGCCACGTCACGGCGAGGTTTGTGGGGTGCCGAGCATCTCGGCGGTCAGTGTGAATCTGGCAGTTCCCAGATCCTCATTAGCGTATGCCACGGGGGGTATTAGCAGGGGCGGATGGGTGAACTTAGATCACCCGTAGCAGCTGCGGCACCGGGTGGAGCTCTCGCCACACCTCGACGAGATATCGCGTCACGCCCAGTTCGGCGGCGATCAGTTGCGCATGCGCTCCGTACGTCCTCTCTGCTTCGGCGTACCGATTCGGGGATATCAGCCACTCGGCAGCCTGCCTCCAGGCTCGATTCTCCATAGCTTGGTCCTCGCCGCACGGGTCGTCGTTAGCGACGTGCGCGAGCTCGTGGGCGATCGTCGTCAGCGACTCCTCGTCGGTTAGGCCGTGCTGGATGCTGATCGTGTCCGGGGGCCACCACGCGCCTTTCGGTCCGCCGCGGTGCCAGTCAACCCAGATGTCGTAGGCACGCGCTTCGTGGATCAGTTCGTCAATCGATGGGGTCAGAGCCCTCATCCTCCCTTCCTGCTCGCTCGTCCGGTGAGCTGTCTGCCGCGTACGTGCCAGGTGCCCAGTCGAACTGCTTCACCGTTCCATCATGCTTGCTGGCCGGACGTGGGTGCCCCTGTTCGTTCGACTGCATTCGTGCAGCACGACGCTGAGCCAGCTGGTCGATCTCGGGGGCGCGGGTCGCGGGGTTGAGTCTCTTGGCCAGCTCGATGGCGAGCTCTCCCTCGTCAGCGGTTTCGACCAGCTGACCCTCGGACTCTAGGTAGGCCCAGACTTCCTGATCGGTAATGCGACCGAGGTCTACCAGGGCTTGGAGGGGGTTGACGTCGTATGCACGGCTGAGCGTGATCAGCTCGTCGGTCGCTAGTTCGTCGCTGACCAGTCGTCTCGTGACTGTTGTGCGGGATACGCCGAGCTTGTGGGCGATGTCGTCGGCGGTAACTCGGCGGCCGTTGAGATCGCGGAGCCAGTGGCGGAAGTCTGTCATGCCGCACATCTTAGTGACTCAATTTCGATACAGCAAGTGGTTCACTACGTGGACGTTTGGTCAGAAGATGGTTCATCGATGGCGTGTCTGGCTTGACCCTGATTCGATAGTGGTTCATAGTTGGTTCATCGGCAACCGAGGAGGTGACCAAATGAGCCGTTTTCTTATCAGTCTCGACGAACTTGACCGGGTCAAGCGCATCAACGGGCTGCGTAGCACCAGCGACCTGGCACGCAAGACCGAGATGGGCCGGGCCACGTGGACCCGGGCAGTGAACACCCGACGCCCCACCCCGGACATCCTCGACGCTCTCGCGCAGCTCGGGGCCCGGCCGAACCGGATCCTGGTCGCCGCGGAGCCCCTGGAGGACTTCGCCGCCGCGTAGCCCACCCGCACATAGAAAAAGCCCCCCGCCGAAGCGGGGGACCAACCACAAAGGAGTGTACACCATGCAGCACACTGCCGCAGATTACGAGTACGGCAGGGCGGTCGGCTACCGCACCGCCGCGACCGAAGCCCGCCGCCGCGCCGCCGAACTGAAGGCGTCCGCGTCCGTTACCGGCTGGCTCGAGCTCGAAGCCCTCGCCGCCGAACTCGACGGCCGCGCCCAGGAAGCCGAGACCACCGCAAAGCAGGTGGCGGCATGAGCATCATCGCTCCGTTCGACTTCCACGGGCATCAGGTCCGCGTCATCACCGCCGAGGATGGCGAGCCCCGCTGGGTCGCCGCCGACGTCGCCAAGGTCCTCGGTTACCGCGACTCCGAGAAGATGGTTCGCAACCTCCGTGACCGTCACCGGGGTACCCACACTGTGGGTACCCCCTCCGGAGATCAGACCATGACGGTCATCACCGAGGCCGGCCTCTACGCCGCGGTCCTCAAGTCCCGCCGCCCGGACGCCGAGGAATTCCAGGACTGGGTCACCGACGAGGTCCTCCCCGCTATCCGCCGCACCGGCTCCTACGGGGCACCCGCCCTCACGGAGGAAGAGGTCGTGCAGAAGGCCCTGCAGATTACCTACCGCCAGGTGCAGGAACTGCAGGCGAAGGTGTCCGCCGATGAGCACAAGGTCTCGTATCACGATGACTTCGTGTGCACCGAGGACTTGCTTCGCTTCTCCACGGTCGCATCGACCATCGGCATTACTGAGAAGTTCCTCCGTGAGCTGCTGATCGAGCATGGGTGGATCTACAAGGAGGAGTCCACCCGCCGGTCATCGAAGACGGGGGAGAAGAAGACGGTCTACCGCTACAGCGAGTACGCGGACAAGAAGCCGTACTTCCAGCGCCAGGAGGTGCACGACGCCCCAAGGTTCCGTGGCGAGGTGATGCACACCCTGAAGATCACCCCGGACGGGGCGATGTCGGTTGCCCGTGCGGTGAGGCGCTGGCTGTCGCAGCTTGATCAGGACTCCGTCGCCGTCGCCTGACCCCCCGTTCGCCTGTGTGGGGAAGCACGGGCGAGCACATTGCCTTCGCGTAGTGCCCTGCAGGACCGCACTTCCTGTGGGGAGGGTGCAAATCCCTCGTTGGCAGCAAGGCCCCTGGTGGCCCTGATATTTGAGAACTGAATCCTGGAACCCGATCGGGGAGATACGGGACGTGAGCGCTGGTACTTAGACGCGCCATGACCGCCCCACACCACGCTGTCATCCATGCAGGAGCGCGTGAGGTAACGACCGATCGGGGTATCCAGACCCCCTTATAGCCCTGGTCGCAGGTGAGCCTGCCGCCGTCGTCACGGACGAATCAGGGCACTGGGGGTGGGGTGCGCAAGCACGGTACCGAAAGCTCCGCCGAGCGAAAGCGTCTTGCCCGCATACGTGGCACCGGTGCTTCATCACCGGCCCAGGACCGGGTCCACTTTCGCCTGACGAGGAGACCGCTGCACCCCACCCCTCCCCGAAACCCCCACACCGACAACAAGGAGAACGCCATGTCCCTCCCGCCCCTGACCGGCCCGCAGCGCGAGGAATCTCTCGCCAAAGCCGCCGCCGCACGAACCGCCCGAGCCAACCTACGACACAGCCTCCGCATGGGCACCACCAGCATCGCCGACGTCATCGCCAGCGACGACCCCATCGTGAAGAAAACCCGAGTGGTCCAGATCCTCACCGCCCTGCCGAAGATCGGCAAGGTCAAAGCCGCCGACATCATGACCGAGCTGGACATTGCCCCCACCCGAAAGGTCGGTGGGCTCGGCCCGCGGCAGCGCGACGCGCTGCTCGAACGCTTCGGCTACACCGACTGACCCCACCCCACACGAGAGCCGCCCCCACTGTCCAAGGCCGGGGCGGCTCACACGAGACCACTAGGAGGTCACCGTGAACACCAGGATACCGGTCGAGGACCGGACGTACTACACCACCGACGAGGTCGCCCGCCTGGTCGGCATCAGCGAGACCACGCTCCGCGAGGGCATCAACGACAAAGACGCCGCGGTGCTGCGGCTCGGCCCGTTGAAGGTCCGCCGCACGATCACGTGGTCCAAGCAAGCCGTCGACCGGTGGGTCGCGGGGGAGGTAACAGCAGCATGATCCGCGACATGACCGACCAGGAGCGGCTGATGCGCGCGATGGTCAACCACCCCGCGGGAACCGGCGCGCCGGGACGTCACCGCCAGCCCGATCGCACCGGCTGGATCGGCTCCGCCAGCGAGGGCGGCTTCGCCGTCATCGTCGGCCTGGTCCTCGGCCTCATCATCGCCGCCGCGGTCACCGTCCAGGCCTGGCACGCCTGGGGGTGGGTCGGACTCACCGGCGCAGCCGCGATCATCGTCCTGCTCGTCGTCGCCGCCTGGGACCGCCGATGAACCGCATCCACATCCACAAGGACCACGCCACCGGCCTGTGGCACCTCGACCAGGACCACGGCGAGACCGACCAGCACGCCACCTGGTCCGACGCCATTGAAGATGCCGACTACCTCATCGCCACCGGACGCCGCGCCCAAGAGCAACGCCAATCAGCCGAGGCTCGCACCGCCCGCCGCACCGCCCGCATCGTTGAGCGCCGCATGGCCCGCCTTGCACGCCGAGAAGGAGAACACGCATGACCCCCCAGCCCGTACGCAACCCGCCCGCGCCGGGCACACCGCAGTGGCGACGGATGATCACCGCCTCCAAGGCCCCCGCCATGATCCGCGACGGGCTGACCGGTGAGTACCTCGGCCTTGGTTACACCGACGCCTACAGCCTCTTCCACGACATGGCTGGCACCTGGACCCCCGACCCGCCGGACGAGAAGCTCATGGCACGCGGCCACTGGATGGAGCCCGCCGCGCGCGAGTTCTGGCGCTGGTCAAACCCCGGCTGGCGCGTGTCGCCCGGTGAGGTCGCGTTCACTGATCCTGATCTGCCGTTCCCGAACCAGGCGACCATAGACCTCCGCGCCAGCCGGGGCCGCTCGCGCCGCATCGTCGAGGTGAAATCGCCCCGCAAGGACCAGGGCGTGCACGACAAGTGGCTGATCCAGGTCACCCTGCAGATGCGACTGTCCGGCATCCACGCCGCCGACGTCGTCCTCATGCCCCAGTACGGAGAAGAGCGCATCATCCCAGTGGAGTACGACGAGGACCTCGCCGAAGCGATCATCGCAGACTGTGCCCACTTCTGGAGCCTGCTCGAAGCTGGCACCCCGCCGGACGCCGGCGGCAGCGAGAACGCCGCCCACGTCCTCGCCGCACTGCACCCCACCCCGGAGAAGACGGCAGAGACCGTGCTGGAGCAGGACGTGATGGACGACCTGCAGACCGCGTGGGACCGCCTCGCCGATGCCAAGGACGCCGCCCAAACCGCCGAGAACCGTGTCATGGCCGCGATGGGCGACACCGGCAAAGCCGTGTTCGACGGCCGCAAGGTCGCCGGACGCAGCCCCGGACGCTTCGCGCAGAAGCGGTTCCCCGAGCAGGGGATCCTCTCCAAGTACATGGTGCCCACCGAGAAGCTCGACACCGCCGCACTCAAGGCCGACCACCCGGACCTTTACGCCCAGGCCGTCGGCGACCCCTCATTCCAGTTCGAAAGGAAGGCCTGGTCATGACCGACCACCCGATCGACACCGCGACCAGCAGAGCTATTCGGGCTGACCGGTTCCAGCAAGTCCTCTACTCCACCCGGAAGATCCTGGAGGTCACCGAGAGCGAACTCGACGCCGTCACCGACACGCTGAAGGAGACCCGCGACCAGCTCCGCGACGCCGCCTACAAGCAGCACATGGCCGAGAACCGGGAAGCGATGTTCCGCAAGGACGTCGACCGGCTCCAGGTCGTCATCGACACCCACGAGAAGGAAGACGCGCAGGCCATCGAACTGCTCCGGAAGGCCCGCCAGACCATCGGCATCAACCCGGACGGTGCCCGCAACCTCGTCGACCAGGCCACCACCATCCTCAACCCGCCGCAGGCTGACGACGCCGCGGCACCGTTCTGAAAGGACACATCATGACCAGCACCGAACTCAACACCACCGCCCACGACGCGGACCTGATGCCGATGGCGCCCGTCGACACCAGCGTCCTCGCCGGTCTCCAGCAGCAGGCCGAAGCATGGGGAGCCGCCGCGCAGATCGCCGAGCAGCTCGCCCGCACCGACTTCGCCGGACCGTTCAAGGGCAAGCCCGCCGACCTCGCCGCCGCAATCCTCAAGGGCGCGGAACTCGGCATCCCCGCCGCCAGCATCGGCAAAGCCATCTACGTCGTGCACGGTGCCCCCGCGCTGTACGGCAAGACGTCGTTGGCCATCGCCCTGCAGCACGGATACACCGCTGACACCGTCGAGGACTCCGCCGAGGCCGTCACCGTCCGCATGACCAGCCCCGCCGGCCAGAGCATGGAGGTGCGCTACACCATCCAGCGCGCCGAGCAGGAGGGCCTGGTGAAGGGCAACAGCGCGCAGTACAAGTCCCGCCCGTCGAAGATGCTGTACTGGAAGTGCATCGGTGAGCTCACGGACCGAATGATCCCGCACCTCACCGGCGGTATGCCGGTCAAGGAGGACATCGAACAGTCCCAGCCCGTCCGTGCCACCGCGGAGCGAACGGATCGTCCGCGGGGTGGCCAGTCTGCCCTGGAGCGGGCGAAGAAGAAGCAGGAGTCGGGGCCGGGGCCAGTAGACAAGGCCCTCGCCGCGATCGGGTCGGCGGAGTCCGCCGAAGACCTGGACCGCATCATGGGCCACGCCGAAACCCTCGGCTTGGCCGGGGAGCAGATCAACACCCTGGCCGAAGCCGCCGGGCAGCGCGCCGACGAACTCGGACTCGTAACCGAGGGGGAGCAGGCGTGATCACACCCCAGTACTACTCCGGCGGCCTTGTCGCCGACCCCGAACTCGAGTACAGCCCCGAGGGGAAGCCGCGCTGCCGGTTCCGCATCGGAGAGTCCGACAGTAAGCAGGTCAGCCCCGGACAGTGGGAGAACACCCAGTCCGTCTACTGGTCGGTCACGATCTTCGGCCGATGGGCCGAGGCTGCCGGCCAGCTGGTCAAGGGGCAGCAGATCGTGGTGAAGGCGAAGCCCGTGACGAGTCAGTGGGAGGACCGGGAGGGCAACAAGCGGTCGCAGAACCAGCTGACCGGCTTCGAGTTCTACATCCGGCCTGATTCTCCGAACCCTCCGCAGCAGCAGCCCCAGGGCCAGGCGCAGCAGGGTGGGGGAGGGTCGTGGAGCTCGTCGCCGAGCACCCCCCAAACGTCCGGATTCGACGACGGCACCCCGCCGCCCTTCTAAGCGCATGCCTGTTCGAATCGTCCGACCGGGCCGTGACTGCCACCGTCACGCCGACGACATGACCGCCCGCGGGGTGGCCGGCTGGATGGGATGCGAGCGCTGCCAACGCGGCAGGCCCGTGTACCTCACAGTCGCCGCGGCTGAGTCCATTTCTCAAATTCTCAAACCACTGGAAGGAGGAAAAGATGCGCATACGGTCGATTAAGCCGGAGTTCTGGCGATCGGAGGACATCACCTCCCTGCCGATCTCCTCTCGGCTGACGTTCATCGGCCTGTGGAACTACGCCGACGACAACGGTGTGGGGGATGCGAGGGAGGCGGTAATCGCCGCTGACCTCTACGCGGAGGACATTGCAAGAGACTTCACTGAGGCCTCAGTGAGGGTTCATGACGACCTCAACGCACTTGAAAACGCGGGTCTGATCGTGCGGTACATGGTCGGGAAGAAGCGACTGCTGCACATCACGACGTGGAAAGAGCATCAGGTCATCAACCGACCGTCGAAGGGGCACTGCTACCCCCTCCCAACTGCGGAAACGGTGGAAGCATACCGTGATTCACTGAGGACTCACGGAGGACTCACTGAACCCTCACTGCCCGGAGCAGGGGAGCAGGGGAGCAGGGGAGCAGGGGAGCAGGGGATAACTACTTCGCCCGAACCTCCGGTTCCGGCGACCGAGCCGAAACGAGTCACATACCCGCCCGAGTTCGACGAGTGGTGGCGCACCTACCCGAAGCACAAGAACGGGTCGAAGAAGGACGCCTACGCCGAGTGGCGCAAGGCGACCAAGATCATCGCCCCGGACGACCTGCTCCGCCTCACCAGCGAGTACGCCGACCATCCCGGCGTCTCAGACGTTGACTACTGCCCTGACGCCCACCGGTGGCTGAAGGGCCACAAGTGGGAAACCGTCACGGAAACCGACCAGCAAGTCGCTGAACCTCGGCCCTCGCACACCTTCGGCACCCGGCCGGAGGACTGGCTGCAGGGCTTTAACAACCCCGGATCACCCGACGTCCTGGAAGGAGAGCTGGTCTCATGGCCGGAGATCGAACACTGACCGACCGCGAGAAGCTGGCCGCGAGCGTGCTGGCGTTCGGAAAGTCCCTGACCCCCGACCGATTCCCCCGACCAACGCCGGAGGCGCTCACCGCCTGGGGCATGGTCCTCGGCGAGATGCGCGTCCCCGCGGACGTGTGGCCAGAAGCGATCGCCTGGTGGTCCATGAACTCCGCCAGTGACCGGATGGCCACCCCGAGAGAGCTCAAGGACGCCGCGCAGCACATCGTCCGTGACGTGTGGGAAACCCACCCGGAGAGGCGGCGGATCCTCGAAGAGCACCGGTCGTCCCGTCTACGGGCGCGGGAAGCGCGTGGCGAACTGCCGCCAGGCACGGCACCGGAGGCCACCGGCGACACCGGCATGGTCGCGATCGAGCCGCGGAGTGCAGACACCACGAACCGGTGGCGGGAGACGCGAGCGCAGATCGCGCAGCGCGCCCGTGAGCGCCGCGTCGCCGAGCGTTATCAGGCCGACGAGGTCCGGGCTCGTCTCGACGTCACCGAACCGGAGGGCCCATGACCACCTGGACCATGCCCCTGTCGTACGACAAGCCCCCGCTGACGCTGAACCAGCGCGGCCACTGGGCTAAGACCGACCAGCACCGCAAGGCCCTCCGCGCCTGGGCCAAGGTTTCCGCCCGGAAGATCGGCGTCCCCACCGGCCTGGGCCACATCACCACCCGCCTGCACTACCAAGCACCGGACCGCCGACGCCGGGACGAGGACAACCTCATCGCCACGGCGAAACCCCTGTGGGACGGGCTAGTCGACGCCGGGATAGTCCCGGACGACACCAGCGCCTACATGACCAAGCTCATGCCGAAAATCCACCCACCATCGCCAGACGGCCCAGGCCTCTGGCTCACCATCACGATCGGAGACCCACCATGACCCACACCGTGTGCGACGTTGTCCCGTCTGGCCGTCCTGATCCCCGCGACCCGTACCGGGAAGGGGAGGTACGCATGCCCCACCCGCACTGCCCCGCCTGCCGGGAGTGGGCAGAAGAGCACGGCGCCGACTGGGACGAAGCCGCCGAATTCTACGGCCTCACCCTCACCGACGACGGCGAATGGGCGGAAGACGAATGAGCACCCTCACCATCGGCTCCCTTTTCTCCGGCTACGGCGGCCTGGATCTCGCCGTCGAGTCGGTCACGGGCGCCCGTACCGCGTGGCACTGCGAGTTCGACGACGCGCCCTCCAAGATTCTCGCCCACCACTGGCCGGACGTACCGAACCACCACGACATCACAACCATCGACTGGTCGGAGGTTGAGCCGGTTGACATCATCACCGGAGGCTCACCCTGCCAGGACCTCAGCGCTGCCGGCAGGCGTGCCGGGATGACGGAGGGCACCCGCTCGAACCTCTGGGTGAACATGCGCGAAGCCATCAACCAACTACGACCCAGGCTCGTCGTCTGGGAGAACGTTCGAGGAGCACTAAGTGCCACAGCAGCATCCGAAAGCGACATGGAACCCGGCGGCGGACCTCTGGGAGAGGGGCTGGGGAGGTCAGGACATCTTCGGGCACTCGGACGTGTTCTCGGAGACCTTGCCGAGCTCGGGTATGACGCGCAGTGGACGCTTGTTCGAGCGTCCGACGTGGGAGCCCCGCACCACAGAGCCAGGGTCTTCCTCATCGCCTACCCTGCCGACGCCGAGCGCATCGGAGTACAAGCGGGAGGACAACCCCAGTCAGGCACGGCGGAAGTCACCGAGCCTGTCGACCGTCAGCGTGCACTTCCCGACGACCTGACCCACCTGCCAACCCCCAATGCGTCCGACGGCAGCGGGGGAGGCCAGACCACAGACAAGCGCCAGGGCCACTCCCATCAGCTCATCGACGCCGTCCTCGACCTCGACCTCATGAAGACCGGAGGCAG
Organism: Corynebacterium sp. AOP40-9SA-29; assembly: GCF_052377405.1. Taxonomy (NCBI): domain Bacteria; kingdom Bacillati; phylum Actinomycetota; class Actinomycetes; order Mycobacteriales; family Corynebacteriaceae; genus Corynebacterium; species Corynebacterium sp. AOP40-9SA-29. The sequence continues at coordinate 280,835 of NZ_JBQSWR010000006.1, forward strand.
GATCGACCATCTACCGACTCCGAAGGCATCGGACGGGATGATGGGCCGGCCCCGCACCAGTGGTCGTCCGATCGAGAAGGCGACCTTCCTCGGAACGATCATCACGGTCATGGAGAACGGGGAATCGGTCTTCGGCAAGTACGCCCCGGTCGTCAGCCGCTGGGAGGCCATCCGAGGTGTCCCCGCGCCCGCCCCGACCGAACTGAACCGCAACGGAAAACCCCGGCTGAACTCGGCTTTCGCCGAATGGATGATGGGCCTGCCCTCGGGGTGGGTCACCGCCGTCCCCGGCGTCACCCGCGCACAGCAACTCAAGGCCATCGGCAACGGGGTCTGCCCCGCCCAGGCCGCGGCCGCACTCACCCACCTACTCACGGAGGACGCATGACCCGCACCCCACACACTCGACCGATCCGCCGCCTGCCGTGGCGTATCCGCGCCGCCCGCTGGCTCGTCGGCTGGCACATCCCCCGCACCCACAACCAGACAAGGACATCACGATGACCATCACCCCTGACCAGGCGCGGCAGCTACTCGCCGCACACACCCCCGGAAACTGGGGGCTGACGATGGGCGCCAGATTCCCTACCGGAGTCGCCAAGCTGGCTCTTGCGGCCCCGGATCTCGCCCGCACCGTCATCGACCAGGCGGAGGAGATCGAGCGGCTAAAGCGGATGCTCGACACTGTCGACGAGGAGCTAAACAACTACCGGAACCAGTGGGGTGACCTCTGATGACCCCCACCGACATCGTCCTCATCGCCCTGGTGTGGGCCGTCGTGGGCCTCGCCGTCGCCGTGTGGCGAGTCCGCCGGCGACTCCGACGAGACCTGGACGCGATGGAACCGACCTTCTACGACGTCGCCTACGTGGAGGTGCCGGACCATGAGCGCCGCCTGATCAACCACGACACCCGACTCCTCACCCTCGAGGATTCCCGCAGCCGTACCGCCGACATCGAGGTGCCGGAGGTCGACGACCCCCCGGACGCGCCAACCACCCCGACGTACCGACAGGAGTCCCCTGATGCCTGACCAGACCCCCGCGACCGACGACGACCGCAAGGCGCACGAATGGGCGCATGCCAATAAGGGCCGCGCTCATGACTCGGTCGCCCGCGCCATCTTCCGTCACGTCCCCGCCCCGCCTGCGACCCTCGCA
>NZ_JBQSWR010000007.1:0-198131 GCF_052377405.1 Corynebacterium sp. AOP40-9SA-29
TTTGGTGCTCGACAGCCTCCGGAGGGTCCAAGCTCTGGGGGCTGTTTTTATGATCAGAGCGGCACCCGCCGGCGAGGTGGGGGTCTCCCTGACACCCACCACCCTACACGGGCCTGCGCTGGATCACACCCGGTCAAGGCTCTTCTGCCGTGGCTTTCGGCTCACCCTCGGAGAGGGAAAGCGCATGTTCGATGATCGTGGGACACGCGCCAGGTTCGAGCTCGGGCACAGTGTCGTGGCACCCAATGGAGTCGGCATTCTCACATACACCCGTCACACTCCTGTCTGAGGCCCAGTAGAACTAGGGACATGGCAGAGAAAAGTACTCCGGCGATGTCGCCGTCCGAGACCCCGTACGTCGACGTCCTCGACCGTGTAGGCGGTCCTCGCCGTGCTGAGGCAGACGAGCTGGTGGCGATGATGCGGGACATTACTGGTGAGAAGCCGGTGGTCTGGGCTGGGCGCATCATCGGTTTCGGACACCGGCACTACCGCTACGCGTCCGGCCACGAGGGGGATATGCCGGTAGCTGCGTTCGCTACCGGTGCGCGCCAGCACACCATCTACCTCGACGGTGGATTCGAGGAACGGTACCCGGAACTCATGCGCGACCTTGGGCCGTACCGCGCCGGAACGGCCTGCCTGTACATCACCCGTCTGGCGAACGTCGACAGGGATGTGTTGTACGCGCTGGTCAGCGCGGCGTCCGGGGAGGGAGCGGGACTGAACTAGGGGAGATGTGAAGGTACCGCTTGACATTGTCAGGTACCTGCGTAGTATCTACTTCAGCAGGTACCTGAACAACAGGTACCGCATCAACTCAAGGAGTGGACATGGAAGACATGACCGAGAACAACCAGAACACCGAGAACACCGAGAACGCAGCGAACACTGCAGTGTCCCCGGATCTCGCCGAGCGCCTCACTCACCTCGCCATGATGTTGCGACGTATGGACATGATGGGTCGCGGGGGTCGAGCATTCGGCGGCATGCGCGCCGGTCAGGGCAGGGTGCTGCGCATCCTGACCCTGCGTAGCCCGATGCCGCAGCGCGAACTGGCCTACATGCTGGGTGTGCGTCCCCAGTCGCTGAGCGAGCTGCTCGGCAAGCTCGAGTCCGCCGGGCTCGTGGAACGCAAGCGCGATGAGACCGATCGTCGCACCTTCAACGTCGAGATCACCGAGGAGGGCAGGACTGCGGAGTCGGGCTTCCAGGAGATGGAGGATCCCTTCGACGTGCTGTCCGAGGATGAGCGCGACCAGTTCGGCGACCTGCTGGATCGGGTGTCGGACGCCGTGCGTGCGAAGTTCCCCGACGATTTCCGGGGCGACTTCCGCGGCGAAGGTGGCGGCGACGGTCGGGGCCGTGGTTTCGGCGGTCCGCACCCCTTCGGCGGCGAGCCCGGATTCGGTGGCCACGGTGGTCGTGGCGGACACGGTGGACGGGGCCGGCGCGGTGGTCGCGGCGGTCGCGGTGGCCAGCGTCCTGACGAGGACCGTGCCGAGTGGTGCGACCGTGAGGCCGGCGACATCCCGGCTGGCGCTGAGGGCTTCGAGGAGCACGGGATGGACCCGCGCGCTGAGATGGGCCGGATGGCGATGATGCGCATGGGCATGACGGGCCGTGACTTCGGCCAGGGCTTCGGCCGTGGCTTCGGACGTGGTTTCGGACGCGGCGCTCGGTTCGCCTAGTCAAGCACTGCGCGATAGCAACCCCGGAGGTCGGTCACACCGACCTCCGGGGTTGCTGTCGCTAGGGGGGAGTCCGGCCGAGATTGGGCGATGTCATCTGTGTCATGCCCCAGGTCGGAAAAACGACCGTTCCTCGACCTGGGGCATGACACAGATGACATGGCGGCCTGAGCGACACCGACCTCCGGGGTTTTCTTGCTGCCCGGGACTTGGGGCCTGTGGGACCTACGCCTGGTCGGGGCGGACCTCAATCGTCGAGCCCGGCGGCAGGGCCTCGAGCATGCGGATCCTCGCCAGGACGGGGTTCTGCTCCAGCACCTTCGCGCTGGCCAGACGGGCGCGGGTGGTCTTGACCTCGTTACGGGCGCGCTCCAGGTCGTTCTCGGCGAGGACCTTGGACACCACTGCGTCCTGCAGCGCCGAGGAGTACTCGGCGGGCAGGCTGACGTCCTTGAGCAGGACGGAGTCGACGGCCACGCCGACGGACGCGGCGGTATTGCCGAGGGCGTCCTGCACGGGCGACAGGTCGATGCGCGAGCCGGCGAAGTCCTCCAGCGGCATGGTGGCGACGAGTTCACGCAGCGCAATCTGGGCGGCGAGGTAGATCTCCTCGTCGGGGCCCTGCGCGGCGGAGACATAGGTGACCGGGTCCACGGTGTGCACCGACATCGCCAGGGTGAGGGTCACCGGCAGGGCGTCGGACGTGGGGACGGTCTGCGGGTGCACGGTGATCAGCCGGCGACGGCGGTCGACCTGGCGGAAACGGTCGCCGGGACGCGCGACGGCCCGGGCGTCCAACCGCTCGATGCGTCCTTCCCGTTGCCGTAGGACGGCATGGCCCGGCAGGGCGACGGGCGAGCGCAGCGTGCACGACTGCCACCTCGAGGTGTTGGAGAGGGGCATGTAGAAGGACGCGTCGGACCCGACGGACGCGTACCGGCGGGAGCGGAGGAAGCTCATGTGATCACCGTGGTTGTTGAGGGAAGTTGGAGGGGTTGCCGCCGGGCGGGGCCGACGGGGGCGGGGCACCGGGGCGTCCCCCACACCCAGGAGATAGCAGGGTGCGGGATCGGGCCGGGCCGCAGGCTCCTGCCGAACATGGTCCGCGCGACGGCAACCCATTCAAGGAGTGTGGGGACTCGAACCCCTGCCTGGTCAGGCGTTACCGTAGCGGTCCGCACCAGTTCAATCGGGAACGCCCCGGAAGTCCGGAAGCGCCCAGCAACCACGGTGCGGTGCTGCAGCCAGCCTAGCGCGGACGGTTGGCGTGTGCAGGGGAATGGCACCGGATGAACGCATCAGACCCCCGGCATATTGTTGGTTCCCGAGGTGAGAACCAACAATATGCCGGGGGTCTGGACACCGGGGATCCCGGGGTACTACGAGGTGCGGATCACGCTGAGGTCACCGAACTTGTCGAACCAGGAGCGCTTCTCCGGGTCGTTGGAGATCTTGACGCCGATGAAGATCGCGAGGCCGAGGTAGACGAAGAACCCGACGAAGGGAATGATCTGCGCGGCATACCAGGAGTTACGCTTCAGGGAGGAGACGGCGTCCGGGTTGGAGCCGTCGGCGGTGACGACCTTCATGCCCAGCAGACGCTTGCCCGGGGTGGCACCCCACGCGACCTCACTGCCGACACGGGCGATGAACCAGACGATCAAGGAGATCAGACTCGATACGAACATCGGGCCAGGATCGAGTGAGGCCGTTTCGATGCCGGCCAGCGAGGTGATCGCGGTCGCGATGATGCCGATGATGATCATGTCGATCAGCGTCGCACCCAGCCGGCGACCGGCGCCGGGGCGCGGGTTCGGCACGAGGTGGTTGGCGTCCTGCCCGTAGGGGTTGTTGTTGTAGGCGCCGTAGGACGGAACACCGTCGTAGGGGTTGGGGTTCGGGTTGTTCGTCATGGGACTCTCGTGTCCTTTACTTGTCGTGAGGGAGGTTAGGGGGGCCTACAGCATAAGGCAGAAACCCCAGGGGATGGGAAGCCCAACCCTGGGGTTACTGCGTGGCAGCGCTTCAATAGTGCGCCGGTGATGCGGTGATGCTTAGGCGTTGACGCTGGCGCGAGCCTTCTCGGCGGCGGCGACGAGCACCTTGATCGAGGCGGTGGTCTCGTCCCAGCCGCGGGTCTTCAGACCGCAGTCGGGATTGACCCACAGCTGGCGGGCCGGGACGGCCTCCAGTGCCTCGGCCAGCAGCGTGTCGACCTCGCCCTGGTCGGGGACGCGCGGGGAGTGGATGTCCCACACACCCGGGCCCACGCCCAGCTCGAAGCCGGAGTCGCGCAGGGCGTGCAGCACGCGCATGCCGTTACGCGAGGCCTCGATGGAGGTCACGTCGGCGTCCAGGTCGCCCACGGTGCCGATGAGCTCGTTGAACTCGGAGTAGCACATGTGGGTGTGGATCTGGGTGGCATCCTCCGCACCGGCGGTGGACAGGCGGAAGGAACCCACGGCCCAGGCCAGGTAGGCGGGCTGCTGGGAAGCGCGCAGCGGCAGCAGCTCGCGGATGGCGGGCTCATCGACCTGAATGATCTTCGCGCCGGCGTCGGCGAGGTCGGAGATCTCGTCGCGCAGGGCCAGGGCGACCTGGTCGGCGGTGGCACCGAGCGGCTGGTCATCGCGGACGAAGGACCAGGCGAGCATGGTGACCGGGCCGGTGAGCATGCCCTTGACCGGCTTGTCGGTGAAGGACTGTGCGACCTTGAACCACTCGACGGTCATGGTCTCCGGGCGGGTCACGTCGCCGAAGAGGATCGGCGGGCGCACGCAACGCGAACCGTAGGACTGGACCCACGCCAGATCGGTGGAGTGGTAGCCCTCGAGCTGCTCGGAGAAGTACTGGACCATGTCGTTGCGCTCGGGCTCGCCGTGGACGAGCACGTCGAGGCCGAGGGCCTCCTGGCGGTCGACGACGTCCTTGATCTCGTTGACCATGGCCTCGTGGTACTGCTCGGGCGTGAAGTCACCCTTGCGCAGCTTGGCGCGGGCCTGGCGGATCTCGGTGGTCTGCGGGAAGGAGCCGATGGTGGTCGTCGGCAGCGGCGGCAGGCCGAGCTCCTTGTCCTGCACCTCGCGGCGCTGGTCGAAGGGGTTGCGGCTGCGGTCGGCGTCGGTGACGGCGTCGGTGCGGGTACGCAGCGCGCTGTTGCGGGTGCGCTCGGAGGCACGGCGGGACGCCACGGCCTTCTCCGCCTCGGCGACGGCGGCCTTGTCGTCCTCGGTCTCGGTGCCGTTGAGCAGGCGGGACAGGACGGCGACCTCGGCGACCTTCTCGGCGCCGAAGGCGAGCCAGCTGCGCAGCTCGGAGTCGTCGTCGAGGCTGGTCTCCTGGGCGAGGGAGTAGGGGACGTGCAGCAGCGAGGAGCTGGTGGACACGCCGACCGGGCCGCGTGCGGCGAGGGCCTTGAGGGTGTCCAGGGCGCGGGCCAGGTCGGTGCGCCAGATGTTGCGTCCGTCGACGACGCCGGCGAGGATCTCCTCGTCGCCGGTCCAGGACGGCAGCAGGTCGGCGTCGGCGACGTTGGTGTCGTCGGCCTGACGCTCGTCGGTGCGTCCGGTCACGAGGTCGACGCCGAAGGCGGCGATGCCGATGCCGGAGAGGGTCTTGACGGCGAGGTCGCCGTCACCGAAGTAGGTCTGGACCAGCAGGTTGGTCTCTCCGGCGGCGGCCACGAGCTTCTCGTAGCCGGCGCGGGTGCGGGCCAGGAGGTCGGCCTTGCGGGCGTCGTCCTTGTCCACGTCGGTGACCAGGTAGGGCTCGTCGAACTGGACCCAGGCGGCACCGCGGTCTGCCAGGCGCGGCAGCAGGCGGGCGTAGGCCTCGAAGATCTCCTCGAGGTGGGCCAGGGCGTCCGAACCGTCGGTGGTGCGGGCCAGTGCCAGGTAGGTCAGCGGGCCGATGATGACCGGACGCGCGACGGTGCCGCGGGTGACCTGGTCGCCGAGGTCGGCGAGCAGGGCAGCGTCGTCAAGACGGAACTCGGTGTCGGCGGCGAGCTCGGGGACGATGTAGTGGTAGTTGGTGTCGAACCACTTGGTCATCGCGCTGGCGGGCAGGCCGGCGGTGCCGCGGGCGGCGGTGAAGAGCCGGTCGATGTAGGCGGGGAGTCCGTCGTTGCCGTGGTCGTCGATGTCGGCGACGCGGGTCGGCAGGGCGCCGAGGAGGGCGGAGGTGTCCAGCATCGAGTCGTAGAAGCTACGGCCGATGGTGGGCACGGAGTCGAGGCCGGCCTGGGTGAGGTTGTCGGCCTGCTGGTTGACCAGCTGGGTGGCGACGGTGGCCAGGTTGCGTCCGGTGGACGCGTCCTTCCAGTAGGTCTCGAGGGCCTTCTTCAGCTCGCGCTTCGGGCCGATGCGCGGAACCCCGGCGACGGTGGCGTTGATCTGTGCGGTCACAAATGATCCTTCACATGTGGATGTACGGTTCTCGCCGTCGACCGGTGAGTCACATGTGGGGCCCTAGAAGAGTTCTAGCCGCGCCTCGGGGTAGGCCCCGGGAACGCGCGGACACGGTATTCTCGTCAGAGACGCTGTGAGCGTTGTACAGCGCTGAGAACGCTGATGACGACCGTGAACGGCAGACCACATGCTGCGGTTCATCACCGCAGGTTCCACCTCGTCCGGGGCTCCAGGAGGGGAACTCGACTCTCGTCGACTGCTTCGCGACCTAGGTAACCAGTAGACCGCTTAGTCTGTCAAGTCCATCACGTTATTTCGCTCATGTCGCCTGCCGCACCGTCTGTTCAGGTCTCTCCGCAGACTCCTCGCCGCAGCGCAGGTTAGGTACCCGCGGTGCGCTGTCTGGCTGCAGGAGTGGACCGTGGCCGAGCGGTTGTGTTGCCAGCAAAAGTAGGTAGTGTGGCTCACAAGGAACTGCAGTGAGTGTAGCGAACCGCAATCCCTACGGAGTGAAAAATGTCCCGCCTCAAAGGCCTGTCAGTGTTGCTGCTTCCTGCATTGCTGCTCGGATGTTCCGTGGAGAATCGGGACGACCAGGAGGGCGGGTCGAGCTCCGTAACGGACGCGGGTGACGACGAACCGCGTGATGACATGACCGACGAGCGCATCGTCCAGTGGGAGTCCGTCGAGGAGGTAGCAGCGACGAGTCTCCGGGTGCATTTCACGGCGGGGACCACCAGTTGTTACGGGACGCGTGCGGCCGTGCAGGAGGACTCCGATGAGATCCTCGTCGCGACGATCACGGGCACTATTCCCGAGGCGCCTTCAGCGTGTACGGACGTGGGACGGGCCGCCTCGCTGTTGGTTGAGTTGGAGGACGAGGTGGGTGACCGCGAGATCGGGCACCTCGAGGATGAGAGCATCCTGCGTAGATGATCCGTCCGCGATACAGCGCACGTCACGTAGTGTCGGTGTGATGTGGAGGGTCTACACAGGAGAGCAGTACCGCGCGGCCTTGGCTGACTGGGACCGGGATGAAGCCGATCCCGAGAGTCGTCGCTCCGATCGTTATCGGCAGGCCTGCTACAACGACGAGGCTGTGGCCGTCGCGGACTGCGTGGAAGCAAAGATGCCGGGTGAGCGGAGGCCGCTTCCGGTCCTGGTACTCGCGGGGGCCGGCGGAAATGGACGGGCAGGACTTCGGGCCGGTATCGAGCTACTGAAGCGTGGATACCGCGTGGAGGTTCAACTTGTACCGGCACCTCAGGAGCGGGACCGGTACGACGGATATCCCGACTACTGCGATGATCCTCAAGGGCTATGGCATAAGGACGCGCCGCCAGCGTCCCACGCCGTGCTGAAGGATTTCCTGGCTCTCGACGGCAAGCACACAACGCGCCGGGGTAGTGATGACGTCTGGACGCCCTGTATCGCTATTGACGCGATCTGTGGTCGAGGATTCGACGGCAGGCTCCGAGGACCTGCGACCTTGTGGGCGGGAATACTCTGGAAGGCGTCGGACGTCGTCGCCGTCGATTGTCCGACCGGGATGAATCCGGACACCGGCCGGACGATGGACCTCACGGATGCGTCGCCAGCGCTGGGCGGCTTCACCGCATCGGTGACCGTTGTCGCCGGTGGACTACGCCCCGTCCATCTGCTGCGGGAAGACTGTGGTCGTCTGGTCGTCGTGAAGACCGGGGTCGAGAGGTTCCTGGGCCGGATCGAGTACGAGGACAACACGAACCGCGACTATCAAGATTTCTTCGACGAGTACGGTTATGTCCCGGTTCGGGGTCGACGGGCCCTCCTTGCTCAGGACCCCTGGCCTGATGACACTGTCCCGGTGTTCACCGCGTACTCGGAAGGGGCGGAAGGGGCATTGCTCAATTCGTACGAAGGAATTGTTCAATTCCTCGGCTCCCTGGTCGGTGATGACGGTGACAGTCAGCTTTCTGTGGTTGCCAGTGCGTACCCCTCGGATACACCGGTGATGCCGACGATCGGGATCGCCGGAGTCCCGGATTGCCAACCCGGCACTCCGACACTGGTTGCCGCAGGGGCGGCGGCGAGCACGGCCTGCCGTATCGTCGCTGATCCAGCGGCTGCCGGACGCATTGAACAGATGCTGCCGGCGGTCGAGGTGGCGTTTCAAGAAGGGGATACTCACGGTGAGGAGATCCCGTGGGTGCTGTGCTCCGGGGATGTGGACGACAGGATCCTCGACGCCCGGATGATCGTTGCTACGCGCACCGCGGTCCTGGACTGGATTCACTCGGGGCAGCGGCCTCCCAAAGAGGCGAAGGTCAGAGGGGCGAGGCAGGTAGTGCTGGTTATTGACCGGCCGACCGCGGAAGCGGCGTTGAGTGCATGGGGTGGCTCGTCAGGCGAGCAGAGTGAGGAGCTGGACCCGGTGGCGCTGGCTGAAGAGCTCGCCTCGTGCACGAGGACCTCGGTGCTTCTGGTCGGCCCGACCAGTGTCTATGTCCGGAAGCTCGACACCTGGATCGTGCGCTCGGGAACCATGCTCACCGTGCAAGGAGCGGAGGAGTTGGTGGCCGGTTCTTTCGCTGCAGGGATGAGGATGCCGGACAACAGGGTCAATGCCTTCATTCCTCTGGTGCTCCGTGCGCGGGCCTTGATGGCCATGTCCAGGGCGGAGCCGGCGGTGGCCTGCACAGCGGGAAGCCTCTCCGAGAGGATCCCCGGCGTCCTGCGGAGTCTACGAGCCGAGGCCCGTATGCACGAGAGCTGGGCTGTGCGGCGTTGGGGGAATTGACCAGCGCTCGTAGGAGCAACCCGCACCCCGTCTTGCTCCGGCCACCGCGACTAGGCAAGTTGGGACGAGCTACAGACCGGCTGCGGGCTACCGACCAGCAGCCAGCCACAGGCCGTCCTCCGAGGTGACATAGGGGAGCGGCCACGGTGCCGCATCCCCGCGCGCCGTCCCGTCCCACCCAGGAGCCTCCCCCGTGCGTCCTCTGTCACGCCCTTTACGCATCACCTTGATCTCGGTCGCCGTCGTCATCTACGCGGTGACCTGGCTCTACCTGGTGCTCAACCAGCCGGAGGACTCCGACTTCTCCTCCATGGCGGACTCCGCCTCCACCACGATCGCCCTCGTCGGCTTCCTGGTGCCCACCATCATCGCCCTGGTCGTGGTGATTCCCACGCTGCCGGTGCGCACGTTGGCGTTGATGCCGGTGGCGCTGGTGCTCAACATCGTTGTCGGGCAGGTCGTGGGCACGATGGGCCTGCCGATCCCGCTGTACCTCGACTCCTTCGGCACCGTGCTGGTCGGTGTGCTGGCGGGCCCGGCGGCGGGTCTGGCGACCGGCGGGCTCTCGGCGTTGGTGTGGGGCACGTTCAACCCCACGATCGTCCCCTTCGCCGCCGGCTACGCTCTGATGGGCCTCGCTGCCGGTCTGGTCAGGAGGCTGTTCCGGTCCTCGTGGTGGAAGGTCGCGGTCGCGGGTCTGGTGCTCGGTTTCCTGTCGGCGCTGGTGTCCGCGCCGGTGGCGTCGTTCATCTTCGGCGGCACGGCGGGCACGGGCACGGGCCTGTTGGTGAGTTTCTACCAGTCTCTCGGGGCGTCGCAGACCACGGCGGTGTTCCTGCAGTCGTGGACCTCGGACCCGCTGGACAAGGTGATCGTCTTCCTTGTGGTGTGGGTGGTGGTGCGGTCGTTGCCGGAGCGCTCGCTCAGGACATTCGACCCAGACGCCGCCGAGGCGCGAAAGGCCCCTGCGACGGCATGAGTCCGGTCAGTCCGCTTACCCCGCTGACGGCGGCGGTGTGCTCGATCATCACGGTGATGGTGGTGCACGATCCGTGGGTTTCCGCCGGGTTCCTGCTGCTCGCGGTGGTTCTTACATGCGCGGGAGGACGCCGCCAGCGCCGTGCGCTGGTCGCCGGCCTGGTGCTGTCGGCACCGGCGTTCTTGTCGTACGCCCTGATCTACGTGCCTTTCGGGGACGTGGAGGTCGCCCGGTTCCTGGTCCCGGTCACGTCGGACGGTGCGTGGATCGCCTGGGACCTGGGTCTGCGCTTCGCGGCGATGACGTGTGCGGGGTTGGTGCTCGGCAGTTTCGTGGACGCCGACGCCCTGATGCGGCGACTCCAGCTCAGCGTGCCGGCACCGCTGGTCTACATGGTGGGCACAGTGGTGCGGCTTCTGCCGATGGCGCAGCAACGGTGGAGGACGATCCGGCAGGTCCAGGCGTCCCGCGGGGTGGACGTGGACACGTGGCGTTCCCGGGGAGCGACGGTCCTGCCGCTGGTGGTGGGGCTGATCGACGACGCGTCCCAGCGCGCGCGTCCCCTGCAGCGAACAGGGATCGGCGAGCCGGGCCCGCGCACGCTGCTCATGCCGGTCGCGGACTCCACGGTGCAGCAGGCGTGCCGGTGGTTGATGGTCGCCACCGCGGTGGTCGTGATCGTCGGCGGGGTTTTCCTCTAGCTTCGCGACCACCGCGACCACGACGCCCAGGTGCACGAAAGTGCTAACCTCGAGCCATTGCCACCTGTTACGACAGGATCGGAAGAAGACCTCGGGACCCCAGCCGGACGACTGGACCCGAGGTCTTCGCTTGTCACGATAAGGTACCTGTATGAGTTGTATTCAGCCTGTTGAGCTCTCAGGCCGTCGCGTCCGGTTGGAGCCCTTGAGTCTCGACCATGAGGACGGCCTTTGTGACGCAGTGAAGGACGGTGAACTGTGGAATCTCTGGTACACGAGCGTTCCGTCTCCTGATGAGATGCGTGCGGAGATCACTAGACGATTGGAGGCGCAGGACCGTGGCACCATGATCGCGTACACCATCCGGGACCTCAGTGATGCGCGGATCATCGGCATGACGACCTTCATGAACATCGATGCGACGGTACCGCGGGTGGAGATCGGGTCAACATGGAGCGCGGCCAGCTCCCAGGGGACAGGGATCAACGCCGAGTCCAAGCTCCTCATGCTTACACAGGCTTTCGAGCAGTGGGGATGCTCGGCCGTGGAGTTTCGTACGTCCTGGCACAATCATCGGTCCCGGGCCGCAATCGAAAAACTCGGCGCGAAGCTCGACGGAGTGCTCCGGCAACACACTCGGACTCTGGACGGGTCGCTGCGGGACACCTGCGTCTATTCAGTCATTGCGACAGAGTGGCCCCAGGTCCGCAGCTCGTTGCGCTACCGACTCGGACTACCGGTAGTTGGCCTCAGGTAGCCGGTGACCGCCGCGCCGAGGGGTGTTCTGACAGTCACTGCCTAACGCCCCCGACCCGCGCTACCGTCGGTAACCATGACCACTAACGTAACTTTGAACAACGGCGTTGAGATGCCCGCACTGGGCTTCGGCGTTTTCCAGACCCCGCCGGAGACCACGGCAGATTCCGTGGCCGAGGCGCTGCGCGTCGGCTACCGTCTGATCGACACCGCAGCGGCCTACTCCAACGAACGCGAGGTGGGGGAGGGGATTCGCCGCTCGGGCGTGGACCGCTCCGACATCTTCGTCGAGACGAAGCTGTGGATCAGCGACTACGGCTACGACGAGGCTCTCCACGCCTTCGACAAGAGCGCCGGCAAGCTCGGCGTCGAGACCATCGACCTCCTCCTGCTGCACCAGGCCATGCCCACCGAGTTCGACAAGACCGTCGCAGCGTACAAGGCGCTCGAGACCCTCCTGGCGGACGGGAAGGTGCGCGCCATCGGCGTCAGCAACTTCATGCCCGAGGTCCTGCGCGACCTCATCGAGCAGACGGACGTGGTCCCGGCAGTTAACCAGGTCGAGGTGCACCCGTACTTCACCCAGCAGGACGTCCAGGCCGCCGACAAGGAGCACGGGATCTTGACCCAGGCGTGGTCGCCGATGGGTGGCATCACCAGCTACCGCGGCGATTCGGACCGCTCGACCTTCAACGATCCGGTCCTCGGCGAGATCGGCGACAAGTACGGCAAGACCCCGGCGCAGGTCATGCTGCGCTGGCACCTCCAGGAGGGGCGCTCGGCGATCCCGAAGTCCGTCAACCCGGAGCGCATCGCCGCCAACTTCGACGTCTTCGACTTCGAGCTGACCGACGCCGACCTCGCCAAGGTCAACAGCCTCGACACCGGGGTCCGCGGCGGACCCGACCCCGAGTCCATCACCACGGAGGCGTTCGGGCGCGACATCCCCGAAGCCTGACCGCAGGACGTAGCCATGGGACGCACGGTGTTCGCCTTCGACGCGATCGGCACCGGCTGGCGCGTCACCACCGACGAACCGCTGACCGGCGCGCTGCGCCGGGACGTCCTGTCCTTGTGTGAGGACGTCGACAGGGTGTGGTCGCGGTTCCGCGCCGACTCCCTCGTCGCCGAGATCGCGCGTGCGGACGCTGGGGGATCGTTCCGCATTCCCGCGCGTGACGTGGTTCTGCTGGACCTCTACGACCGTCTCTTCCACGCCACCGGTGGGGCGGTTGATCCGCTGGTCGGCCGTGATCTGGAGTTGCTCGGCTACGACGCCGGCTACTCCCTGATCCCTGACCGGGACGGCCTCGCCTCACGCACACTGGACAACTGGTCGCGTGACGTCCGTCGGACGGGGGACGGAAACACGCTGGTCACCGAGCGGCCGCTGGTGATCGACGTGGGGGCCGCCGGAAAAGGGCACCTGGTCGACCTGGTCGCCGAGCTGTTGCGGCATGCCGGTGTGGAGAACGCCCTCGTCGACGGGGGCGCAGACGTGCGACACGTCGGACCGGAGCCGGTCGTCGCAGGTCTGGAACATCCCACGCGCCCAGGGCGCGTGATCGGCACCGTCGCGCTGCAGGACGCGGCGCTCTGCGCCTCGGCGGTAAACCGTCGTACCTGGGGCGAGGGCCTGCACCACATCCTCGACGGACGCACCGGGACACCGGTGACCGACGTCGTCGGGACGTGGGTCGTCGCCGCCGACGCCGCCACGGCGGACGGGCTCGCCACCGCACTGTTCCTCGCCGATCCCGGGCAGGTGGGCGCGTTCGACGCCGCCTGGGTACGCATGCTCGCCGACGGCCGCGTCCAGTGGTCGGACAACTTCACCGGCGAGCTCTTCATCTAGAACCCACCTAAGGAGACCCTCCCCATGAAGTCCCATATTCTGACCCGCGCGGCCTTCGGTGCCGCAGCCTCGGTGTCCCTTGCCACGGTATTGGCTGGATGCAGCGGAGGCGGCGAGCCGAGTCCAACAACAACCGCCGCACCCACCAGCACCGGCGGCTACACCGACGGGACGTACACGGCCCGCGGCGTCTACGGCGGGGCGCCGTCCCACATGGACTTCACGGTCACCATCGAGGACGACCTCATCACGGACGTCGAATCGGAACTCATGGAGGACAACAACGACACCTCCCGCGGCTACCAGGAGCGTTTCGCCGCCGCGCTGCCGGACGAGGTGGTCGGTGAGAGCATCGACGACGTCGAGGTCGGGTTCCTCGCCGGCTCGAGCAGCTGTGGCGACGGCTTCAATGATGCCGTCGAGCAGATCCGCGAGGAAGCCCGCGACGCCTGACCGCCTGAACCCCGTGCTACCCGGCCTGCGTGGAGGGCCGCACCAGGATCTCGTTGATGGCGAGGTGGCGCGGGCGGGTCAGCGCGAAGGCGATGATGTCGGCGATCTCCTCGGGCTTGACCGTCGCGGCGTCGTAACCCTCCTGGACGGCGGCACGGGTGGCGTCGTGGGTGATGTGGGTGGGCAGTTCGGTGTCCACGACCCCGGGCTCAATGACCAGGACGCGCACGTCCGGCAGCAGCTCCTGGCGAAGAGACTCCGACCAGCCATTGATTCCCCACTTGGTGGCAGCGTAGACGCCGTTGGTGGGGCGCGCGGTGCGTCCGGCGACGGAGGAAATGTTCACCAGGTCGCCGCCACCGGCGGTGAGTTGGTCGAGGAAGACCTCCGTGGCGGTGATCGCGCCGAGTAGGTTCGCCTCGACCATGGCGCGGTAGTCGTCGTGGCGCTCGGCGGAGAATGGCCCGAGCAGCATGGTCCCGGCGTTGTTGACCAGGACGTCGGCACCGCCGAGTTCATCCTGCACCCGCTGCGCAGCTGCGAGGAGCTGCTCGTGGGAGGTGACGTCGGCCTGGATCGCGATGGACCCGTTGTCCAGTTCGGCGGCCAGCGCCTCGATCCGGTCGAGACGCCGGGCCAGCAGGGCCACGCGGTAGCCGGTCGCCGCGAGCGCCCGGGCGGTCGCCGCCCCGATGCCGGAGGACGCTCCGGTGACGACGGCGACGAGGTCTGAAGGAGTATTCGACATGGGGACGATCCGTTCTTGAGGGGAAGGAGCAAGTATGCCCTGTTCAGGGACGCCTCAAGTCAAGCATCGTCGATCATGCCGCGGAAGTGACTGCTGTTCGGTGTACTGCCAGACCATCCCTCACCGCGGCGTGGGATCGTCCTCGGCGAGCAACCGGTGCAGCGTCCCCGCCACCGAGTCGATGACCTCATCGGTGGCGTTCTTCACCTCGTCGGGTGACCAGGGCAGACTGTAGGAGTGGTCGGCACCGGCGTGCATCGGCAGGTCGTTGAAGGAGTCGCCGAAGGTGTGGACCTCCAGCTCCTCGCGCGCCACGCCCAGGTGGCCGGTCAGCCAGTCCAGCCCGGCCTGCTTGGTGGTTCCGGCGGGGATCACGTCGATGAAGTTCTGGTTCACCACGCAGTCGGCACCCACAGCGCCGCTAGCGCCCCCGCTGCCCACAGCCTCCCGGATCCGTGCGACCAGCTCCAGCTTCAGTTCCTCGTTGCCCGGCACGCGGACGGGCACGCCGATGAACTCGTGGTCGTCGATCTCGTCGAAGCCCATCTCCCGGAAGTCGCGCAGGATCGTGGTGCCCGGATCGTCGGGGATGGTGGTGCTGAAGCGCACGTCACGGCCGTGCAGCATGGTGCCGTAGACGGCGATACCCTCCACGCCGGCGAGCATCTCCACCAGCGGTCGGACGCTTTCGGACGGAAGCGGCGTGTGGTGCAGCACGTCCCACCCCGGGCCGGTGACGACGGAGCCGGTGAACAGCACCGCGTAGTCGAAGGCGATGTCCACGTCCTGCAGGGCGTAGCGGGCGGCGGACAGGGACTTGCCGGTGGCGGCGACGGCGAGGTGCCCGGCGTCCTGCCACGCGCGGATCGCGCGGCAGGTGTCGGGGTGCACCCCGTCGTCGAAGAGGATGGTCCCGTCGAAGTCGAAGGCCGCGAGTTTCTTCACACGGCCTACTCTCTCACGAACTCTCTCACGACATGATCTTCGTCGACTCGATGGCCTCGGTGGTCTTGCGGTTGTAGCCGTCGAGCAGGCGGCGCAGCACCAGGCCGAGGATCAGGGCGGGGACCGCGAACAGCAGCAGCAGTCCGAGTTCGATCCACAGGTCGCCGCGGTACATCCCGGCGATGGCGGCGCGCATGGCGTCGATCGCGTGGGTGGCGGGCAGCCACGGGCTGATGTTCTGGAACCACTGGGGCAGCAGCGGCAGCGGGTACGCGCCGCCGGCACCGGACACCTGGAAGACCAGCAGCAGCACGGCGATCGCCTTGCCCGCACTGCCGAACGACAGCACCAGCGTGTACACGACCAGCATGAACACCAGCGAAGTGACCCAGCCGCAGACCATCAGCAGGAACGGGTGCGCGGCGTCGATCTCCACGAAGAAGATCAGGCTGAGCACCGCCAGGGTGCTCTGCGCCAGGCCGATCAGCGCGAAGATGCCGAAGCGTCCGAAGTACTGCTGCGCCCGCGTGTACTCCGGCTCGGCGTCGGACGCACTGGCCGCGTCGGACGGCTCGGCCGCCGCGACGTCCTGCGTCGTAGCGTCCTCCCCGTCAGCCGCAGTGGCGGCGGCAGCGCCGTCACCGCCGTCACTGCCGTCACCGCCGTCGCCCCCATCACCACCGTCGCCGGACGCGGCGCCCGCAGCGTCCTTCCCGGCGGTTTTCTTTTCCGGCAGGCCGGTGCGCACCAGCACGGCGGTGATGGTCGCGCCGATCCACAGCGCCAGGGCGGTGTAGAGCGGCGCCATGCCCACGCCGAAGCTGGCGACGGGGAACACCGGGTCGCGTTCCACCTCCACCGGGGCGGCGAGCTGCGAGGCCAGCGCCTCCGGGTCCGAGCCCACGACCTCGGCGAGGCGGGAGAAGTCGCCGGTGTCGCCGGCGGTCGCCAGGGCCTCCTGCAGCTCGGAGAAACGGTCGGCATGCTCGTCGAGGCGGTCGGCCATCGTGGCAGTGGCGTCGCGCGTGCGCGACAGGGCCTCGCCCACGGAACCGGGGGAGTCCGAGATCGTGCCGCGGATGTCGCCCAGGTCCTCGCGGACGCTGGCGATGTTATTGCCCAGCGAGTCGAGGGTGTCGCCCAGCGAATCGAGCTGCGGCTTGAGGTCCTCGCGGTAGGACGTCACGGCGTCGGTCACGGCGGCGCGCGCCCGGGAAATCGCGTCGCGGCTTTCCTGCCGGGAGGACTCCGAGGAACTGGTGCCGGCCTCGATGTCCTCGGCGGTCTGCGCGAGGTTGTCGTGCAGGTCGGTGCTGCGGTCGATGGCGGCATCGATGCGGGAGAGCACGCGCTCGTAGCCGGGCTCGGCCACGTCCGGCAGCACGCCGGACACATTGGCATCCAGGGTGTCGCGCAGCGACTGGAAGAAGTCGACCTGCTCCTGCACGCGCTGCGCCATGGTGCGGAAGGTGGACGCGGTGCTGGTGCTGGTGGCGTCGGCGCTGTCGAAGAGCTCGTCGAGACGCTCACCAACGGCGGCGTAGCTCTGGCCCGTGGCGTCCAGCGCGGTTTCGAGCGAGTCCGTGGCACCGCGCAGGGTGGAGTCCAGGTCGCTGGCGGCGCCGGCACCGTCGCCGGCCTGGCTGGAGGGGTCGTCGAACTGCCCGCCGGCGGCCTCCACGATATTGCCCGCGCCCTCCACCAGGGGGATGGAGGTGTCCAGCAGGCCGGTGAGCGAGCGCACGGTCTGCGCGCCGGAGTGCAGGCGGGTGCTCACGTTCTCCACACGCGACTCCACGCGTTGGATCGCCGCCTGGGTGTCGTCCTGCTCCAGGTAGTCGTCCAGGGAGGACACCAGGCCCAGGCCCACGCTGCTGATCGTGCGGGTGAAGGTCTCGTTGATCTGCGAGATCATGCCCTCGGCACCCTGGGAGGTGATCACCGTGGACAGCGCGTTCTTCTTCTCGTTGGTGTACAGGTCCAGCGTGGAAGGCTCGGAACCTTCCACGTAGAAGGTCAGCATGTCGGTGCTGAACGTGGGCGGCAGCACGATGGCGGCGTAGTAGTCGCCGGCCTTGGTGCCTTCGATGGCCTCGTCCTCGGCGGTGATGACCCAGTCGATCTGGTCGTTACGGCTGAGCTGCGAGAGCACCTGGTCGCCCAGGTTGATCTTCAGGGAGGCAAGGTCGCTCTCGTGGCCCTCGTCGGTGCTGGCCACGGCGATTTTGAGTTGGTCGGTGTTGCCGAAGGGGTTCCAGCTGGCCAGCACGTTGAACGTGGAGAACAGCAGCGGGATCAGGATCAGACCCACAACCACCACGGAGGACATCACATTGTTGCGCAGCCCGCGCAGGTCGCTGCGCAGGATCTTCATGGCGTTGCTCATGCGTTGTCACCGTCCAGGGAGTAGGTCTTGTGCCGTTCGGCCTGGGCGGCGGCGGCTTCCCGCAGCTCCTCTTCGGAGAGGTCGGTGAGTTCCTGGACGTGGGCGAAGCTCTGCTTCACGTATTCCAGCGCGGCGATCACGCCGACGATGAGCAGGCCCCACAGGCACGCCAGGCCGAAGATCACCGCCTTCTCCCCGGAGTACACCCGGGACAGGACGCACAGGGCGATCACGCCGACCACGCCGGCGATCACGGCGGCGCGCAGCAGGGTGGTGTAGTTGTCGCGCACCGCCTTCCACCGGTGGTCGATCTCGTCGCGGAAGGCGTCGCGGTCGCGCATGGCGTGGATGACGTCGGTCAGGCGGTAGCTGCTGCCCACGATCTCGACCTGGTCGTTGACGATCAGGCCGGACGCGGCGTGCTGCCGGTTGACCATGCGTTTCACATTCGACAGGCCGCGGCGTCCCAGGGTGCCGGCCACGAAGGCGAGCACCGCCATCAGCGCCAGCGCACCCATCGCCTTCCAGTAGTGGTCCTGGTAGAAGCCGCCGATGGTCTCACGCAGTACGTCGATGCCGTAGGTCAACGGCAGGATCGGGTGCAGTGCCTGGAAGAAGTCGGGGGTCATCTCGATCGGGTACATGCCCGAGGCTCCCGGTATCTGGAGGAACGCCAGGACCACGGCGATCACCCGCCCGATGTGCCCGAGAGCGGACACCAGCCCGTAGATGATGCTGAGGTAGCACAGTCCGACGAGCACGCAGGTGCCCACGAAGATCACGGGGTTCACGGTCTGCACACCGATGATCAGGTTGCCGACGGAGACCACCACGCCCTGGCACGCGGCCAGCACGGCGAGCAGCAGCAGACGCCCGCGGTAGGCCTGGGCCACGGTGAGTTTCTTCAGCCCGGCGGTGTCGACCTCCGTGCGGAAGATCATCATCAGCATGAAGGCGCCGATCCACAGCGACAGGTTGGTGAACAGGGCGGCCATGCCGGAGCCGTAGCTGCCGACCGGGTACACCGCGTGGCTCTCCACCTCGGCGGGGCTGGCCATGAATTCGGAGATACCCACCGAGTCCAGCCCGGCGACGGTGCCGAGCACCCCGGAGCCGGACGCGGCGTTCAACGCCAGGACGTCCGCCCGCGCCGTGCCCAGGCCGTCCTCGATGCCGGAGAGGTCGTCGCGGAAGTTGCCCAGGACGTCCTGCGTGGTGCCGATCTGCCCGTCGACGCCGTCGAGCAGGTTGATCGACTCACCGATCAGCGTGCGCTGGGAACTCAGTGCGGAGGAGAACGCACCGGCGGTGGAGTTGACCTGGTTGATGGCCGAATTCAGCGCCGGCATGGAGTCGCCGACGGCGCTGCGCAGGCCCTCGGCGGTCTGCCGGGTGTCGCTGGTGGCGTCCGCCAGGGCGTCCGCCGCGGCGTTGACGGAGGAGAGGGTGTCAGACGCATTGTCCTGCAGGCCCGTCAGGTCGTCGATGATCGCCTGGTTGGAGGCATTGCGCTCGCGCAGTTCGTCGAGGGTGTCGCTGAGCGGACCGGCGACGCCGGGCGTGACCGCGGCACTGTCGACCAGGCTCTGCAATTGGTCGATGGCCCTATCGGCCTGCCGGACGATGCCGGACGCCTCGCGCGTGGCCGTGCCGATGCCGGCACCGGCGCGCTCCAGCTCGCCGGTGACCGAGGCGATCGCGGAGTTCGCCGAGGACGTACCGTCCGCCAGGGCGGTGGAACTGTCGAGGAAGGCCGAGGTCGCGGCGTCGGAGAAGTCCGACACCTGCGTCTGGACCTCGCTCATGATCGTCTGCACCTGCCCGAGCGCGGTGGTGGCGTCGCCCAGCGTCGCGTCGACGGAACGCAGTGCGTCCTGCGTCGCAGAGATCGTGGGGCGGGCGTCCTCCAGGCGCTCGCTGATGCGCGTCACCTCGTCCTGCGCGGACGCCATGGTCTCGGCCGTCTCGTCGAAGGCGTTGGCGGTGCGGGTGCCCGCGTCGGTCAGCTGGTCGCCGAGGTCGCCGCCGGCCTCGCGCAGCTCCGTGGTCACGGCCTCGGCGACGGTCTCCTTGAACACCGAGTTGATCGTGGTGTCCAGGGTCGTCGCGCCCTGGTCGGTGATCTTCGGGGAGATCGCGCTCTTCTTCTCGTTGACCTGGTACTTCAGCGTGGGTTGGGAGTAGGTTCCCTGGAACATGCTGAGGATGTCGGAGGAGAAGGTCGACGGCACGGTGATGCTGGCGGACACATCACCCCGACGCACCGCCTCGGCGGCCTCGTCCTCGTCCATGAACTGCCAGCCCAACTGGTCGTTCTCGCTGATCTGGTCGACGAGCTGTCCGCCGACGTCGATCGGCCCGGTGATGTCCGAGGTTCCCCCCTCGTCCTCATTCACCACCGCGACATTGATGTTCTCGGTGTTGCCGTACGGGTCCCAGAACGCCGCGACGTTCACCCACGAATACAGCGCAGGGGTGATCAGCACGCCGATCACGATCACCCAGACCTTGGGGGTGCGCAGGATCCGTCCGACGTCCCGCGTGAAGATATTCCAACTTGCAGCCACCCGGTGACCGTAGCACTTAGGCCCCCTACATGAGGTAGGTGTGCAATTATCCGTAGTGAACTTCTTCTGGAGCTTCTCGGGCGCAAGTCTTCAACCCTCCCGCTGGTACGGTCACCTCATGATCGACCGTTTCATCTGGGACTCCTCCGGGGCAGGGTTGTCCGAACACGCGTGGGCCGCCGCGGAGGAATCCGGGGCGGCCTGGGTCGGCAACGACGCCGCCGCCCACGTCTCGTTGCTGCGCGCCACCGTCCGCGAGGAACTGGCTTTCGGCATGGAGCAGCAGGGTATCGCACCGGAGATCATGGCCGCCCGGATTGATACGGCGATGGACACCTGGGGGCTGCGCGCCCTCGCCGACCGGGAACCTTCCCGGCTGTCCACCGGCCAGACGCGCCGGGTCGCCATCGCCGCGGCCCTGCTGCGCGACCCCGGCTCCCTCGTGCTGGACTGCCCGACCGACGGGTTGGACGCCGCGGCCGTCGAGACCTTGCGGCGTACCCTCGCCGGTTTCGACGGCGATGTCACCGTCTACGACCGGGTGCGCACCGTGCTCGCTGACGACGCACGCCACGAGATGCGGTTGGACGCCACGCCCGCCGCCGCTCCCGATCCCGTGCCGGACGCTGCGCCCGCAGCGTCCTCCCGCGGGACGGTGCTGACGGCGCGCGACCTGACGGTCACGCGCGGCTCCTTCACCCTGGGGCCCGTCAGCCTCACCGTGCAGGGTGGGCAGGTCACTCACCTTGCCGGTCCGAACGGGTCAGGCAAGACCACCCTGATGCTCGCCGTCCTCGGCCTGCTTCCGTACGACGGCACGCTCGACGTCCCCACGCCCGGCTGGGCGCCGACGCACATGGACTCGGCGTTCTCGAAGCGCACCGTCCTCAAGGAGCTTGCGGTGGGGACGGATGCCGCGCACGCCGAGGCGGCGCTGCGGTGGGTGGGGCTGGAGCGCTGGCGCGACGTCCACCCGTTGGACGTCCCGAGCTCGCCGCGCAGGATGCTCGCCGTTGCCGCGGCGTTGGTGCGGGGTCCGGGCCTGCTGATCCTCGACGAGCCGACCGTGGGGTTGGACGCGGCGGGTTATGCGTGGCTGGTCAGGGTGATGCGCGGATATGCGGCCGGGGAGTACCACGCGGAGTTGGCCGCTCGTGGGCTCGCGCCGCAGGAGGCGCTTGCGCCGGCGGTGCTGTGGTCCTGCCACAATGCCGCCTTCGCCGACGCTGTCAGCGACCGCTCCCACGTCCTGTAACTATCCGGGCCGATTTGGCATGTGGCGTTGTAGGGCATCGACAGAATCGGCCCGGAAAGTTGCGCTTGACCCTCACGCAGCGTCAGGGGCGAGGATCCTAGGTATGGAACACAACGAACAGAACACAGAACTCACAGAACTCACCGTCAGCCAGGCCGCCGACTTCCTCGGCGTCACGGTGCGCACCCTGCACCACTGGGACGCGAAGGGACTGCTCGTCCCGCAGGTCCGCACCTGGTCGGACTACCGCATCTACACCGACGACGACCTCGTCCGCGGCCAGCGCATCCTCGTCTACCGCGAGTCCGGCGTCCCGCTGGGCGAGATCGCGGAGATGTTGGACGGTGCCGACGAGCGCACACACCTGCTGCGCCAGCGCGAGATGCTGCGCGACCGCCGTGAGGGGGTCGAGCGAATGCTCGCCGCGGTGGAGGACCTGCTCGCCGAGACGGAGTCAGGCGTGTACACCGGCCCGGTCCCCGCTGAGCGGGTGCGCGAGATCCTCGGCAACGGTTGGGACCCCGACTACCAGCGCGAGGCCGAGGAGCGCTGGGGTGACACCGAGGAATGGCGTCGCTCGCAGCAGGTCATGGAGAAGATGGGGGAGGACGACTGGACGGCGATCCGCGCCGAGGGCGACGACTTCGCCCGGGCGCTCGCCGAGGCACACGGTCGCGACGTCGCGCCGGGCTCGGAGGAAGGCAATGCCCTGGCGGAGCGTCAGCGTCGCTCGATCTCGCAGTGGTACGACTGCCCGCACGACCGGCAGGTGATCCTGTCGGCGATGTACGTCGGCGACGACCGGTTCCGCACGAACTGGACGGTGGACGGCGTGGACCACACCGACTACCTGGTGGAGCTGATCAAGGCGAACGCTGCAGACCAGGGAGTGGACCTGGACAATCCCCACTGGTGAGCCGCAAGGCGCAGTAAGATTCACACCGACTGGAACCGGTGCACGGTCCCGGTGGGCTGTGCCAGGCTGACCCCATGACCAAGAAACAGACAGATCAGTCTATCGAACTCACCCGCCTGTCCCACAGCGTCGGCGCCAAGGTCGAGGGTCTGCGTCTCGACGGCGACCTCGACGCAGACACCGCCGGGTGGCTGCGCTCCCAGCTCGCCGTCCACAAGGTCCTCATCATCCGGGGCCAGCACCACCTCACCGACGACTCCCAGTACGCCTTCGCCCGGCTGCTGGGCACGCCCACCCTGGCGCACCCTACCGTGGCCTCCCACGGTCAGGACCGTCTCATCCTGGAGGGGGCGGCGAACGCTTGGCACACGGACGTGTCCTTCGTCGACCGGGTGCCGAAGATCTCCGTCCTGCGTGCCGTGGAACTGCCCGGTTACGGCGGGGCCACGGAGTGGGCGAATACGGTCGCCGCCTATGAGCGGCTGCCGGAGCCGCTGCGCGAACTCGCGGACCGACTGTGGGCGGTGCACACCAATGACTACGACTACGCCTCCGCGCGGGAGCAGGCGCAGAACAAGGACTCCACCGACTCCAGCGGCTTCTCCTATGCGGAGTTCACCCGGGTGCGTTTCGAGACCGAGCACCCGGTCGTCCACGTCCACCCCGCGACGGGGGAGCGCTCGCTGCTGCTCGGACAGTTCGTCTCGCACCTGGCCGGCCTGCGTGATGACGAGTCCCGTGACCTCGTCCGGCTGCTCCAGGCCCGCATACTGTCGCCGGACAACACGCTGCGCTGGCATTGGGAGGAGGGCGACGTGGCGATCTGGGACAATCTGGCCACCCAGCACTACGGGGTCGCGGACTTCGGCGACCAGGCGCGGAAGAACCATCGCGTCACCCTCGCCGGGCCCGTGCCGGTGAGTATCACCGGCGAGCATTCGCGCGTGATCACCGGGGACGCCTCGGCGTACTCGGTCATCGACGAGGAGGACCGCCTGCCTGGTTATCCGGGAAACCTGGCGGTGGCGTGACGGAACAGTGACTGAACAGTGACTGCACCCTGACGAGACTGCGGGTTTCCCGCGACCCGGCTGGTAGCGTCTTGTCCCATGTACACGCCTGACGTCATCGGTACACCTCTCGCGCCCAACGCCACGCGGGTCCTGCTGCTGGGATCCGGGGAGCTCGGAAAGGAGGTGACGATCGCCCTGCAGCGCTACGGGGTCGAGGTCCACGCCGCCGACCGCTACGCCGGGGCGCCGGCGCACCACGTCGCCGACGCGCACCACACCATCGACATGGCGGACGCCGCCGCCGTGCGCGGTCTCGTCGAGAAGGTGCGTCCGCACTTCGTCGTCCCCGAGATCGAGGCGCTGGCGACCGACGCACTGCAGGACGTGGAGGACGAGGGCCTGGCGACGGTCATCCCCACCGCCCGGGCGACGCGTCTGACGATGAACCGCGAGGGCATCCGTACCCTCGCCGACCGTGACCTCGGCCTGCCGAATTCCCGCCACGTCTTCGCCTCGACCTACGAGGAGTTCGCAGAGGGGGTGGAGCGTATCGGCATGCCGTGCGTGGTCAAGCCGGTGATGAGTTCCTCGGGCAAGGGGCAGTCCTACGTGCGCTCGGAGGACGACGTCCGTACGTCGTGGGAGTACGCGATGAGCGGGGCGCGCGTGTCGTCGGGCCGGGTGATCATCGAGCAGTTCGTGCCCTTCGATTACGAGATCACGCTGCTCACGGTGCGTTCGGTGGATCCGGACTCCGGGGAGGACGCCACCTGGTTCTGCGAGCCGATCGGGCACCGCCAGGACCGGGGCGACTATGTGGAGTCCTGGCAGCCGGCGCAGATGACGACGGCGGCGCTGGAGTCCGCGCGATCGGTCGCCGCTCGCATCACCGGCGCGCTGGGGGGACGCGGCGTATTCGGCGTGGAACTCTTCGTCAAGGGCGACGACGTCTACTTCTCCGAGGTCAGCCCCCGCCCGCACGACACCGGCATGGTGACCATGGGTTCGCAGCGCTTCAGCGAGTTCGACCTGCACGCCCGCGCGATCCTGGGCCTGCCGATCGACACCACGCTGATCTCCCCGGGCGCCTCCGCGGTGATCTACGGCGGCGTGGAGGGTGGCGCGCCGGACGCCGCCCCGACCTACACCGGGTTGAAGGACGCTTTGAGCGTCCCGGAGACCGAGGTCCGCATCTTCGGCAAGCCGGTCAGCCATGAACGACGCCGCATGGGCGTGGCCTTCTCCACCGCCGAGACGGTGGACGCCGCCCGCGAGCGCGCCACGCAGGCCGCGTCCGCCGTCACCGTCGGTCTTGAGCCTGTTGAGGTTGCCGCGCCTGAGGTTGTCACCGACGGTTGGGGACGCGCGTAGCGTCACTAATCGTTGTCGTAGAGGACCTCGGCCTCGACCTGCACGAGCCACCCGGCCACGGGCTGCTCGGCCACACCGACGGTGACCACCGTCGGCTTCGTCGGGTTCGTCTCTCCTGAGTAGGGCGGCTCGTCATCATCGTCGCCGGTGGTGTCGGTCGGCTCGGCGCCAGGGGAGGACGGTGCCGAGGAGGTCGCGGACTCCGACGGGGAGGACGGTTCGGACGTCGCCGAGCTCGACGAGGGGCTGGTCTCCGCGGTCAGCGTGACCGCCGAGGTACCGGTCAGTAGCGAGTCGCCGGTCAGCGGGTCGAGGTTGGCGAAGAACTTGCGGTAGGCGCGTTCCCACCCCGCGAAATCGGCCTCCGCTTCGGCGTTGTCGCCGTCAGCGTCCTCACCCTCTGCACCGTCCTCGGGTGTGAGGTAGACCCGCAACGAGGCGACTTCGGAGATCCGGCGTCCCTCCTGCTCCACCATGTCGGCGATCTTCTGCAGGACCTGCAGCGACTGCGCTTCAGTGACGCTCATGCGGGCGGGGAGCTCGCCGTCCTCCAGCAGGTCGGAGTCGACGAAGGACATCGCCGAGCCGTCCTCCGCGTCGGCGTTGAGCACGTCCGGCCCGGTGCCGGAGGTGCGCCACAGTTGAGCGCTACCGGGCGCGGACAGCGCCTGCGCGCGGTCGGCGCTGCCGTCGTCCTGCGTGGTGGTGAACACGGTCTCGAAGGAGCAGGCGGAGAGGCCGAACAGCAGGACGGTGCTGGTCGCCAGCGTTGCGACGGTGCGTACTGTGCCTACGGTGCGTGCTGCGGCGACTCTACGGTTGCGGATCATGGGGTGGGCTCCTGCTTGAAGGTCGCGAGGGTACGTCAACTGTCTTTAAGGGTAGCGGGCCGCGTCAGGACGCAGCGGTGTGGCAGGTGTCCGCGCCGCAGTGCGCCGTCGCCGGCGCTGCCGCGCAGGCGTCGCACAGCAGCACCATCTCCCGGCAGTCGCCGTTGACGCAGTTGTGGAAGGTGTTGGTCGCAGCGCCGCAGTGAACGCAGGCACCGAGGGACACGGAGTCCTCGCTGAACTCCATGTGCATGCGCTTGTCGAAGACGTAGAGGGAGCCCTCCCACAATCCGGCGTCGCCGAACTGTTCGCCGTAGCGGACGATGCCGCCGTCGATCTGGTAGACATCGGTGAACCCGCGCTTGCGCATCAGGGAACTGAGCACCTCGCAGCGGATGCCGCCGGTGCAGTAGGTGACCACGGGACGGTCCTTGAGGTCGTCGTACTTGCCCGACTCGATCTCGCGGAGGAAGTCGTGGGTGGTGTCGACGTCGGGGACGACCGCACCCTTGAACCGTCCGATCTGGGCTTCCATGGCATTGCGTCCGTCAAAGAAGACGACCTCGTCGCCGGCGGCGCGTTTCTGCTCGACGAGGTCGTTGACCTCGGTGGGGGAGAGGTGGGTGCCGCCGCCGACCACGCCGTGCTCGTCGACCCGCAGCTCCTCGGCGGCGCCGAAGCTGACGATCTCCTCGCGCACCTTCACCGACAGTTTCGGGAAGTCCTCGGCGGAGCCGGGGGACCACTTGAACTCCATGTCGTGGAAGCCGGGGTATTCGCGGGTGCGCCGGATATAAAGCTTCACGCTGGTGAGGGAGCCGCCGACGGTGCCGTTAATGCCGTGGCGGCTGATGATGATCCGGCCGCGCAACCCCAGTGACTCGCAGAGTGTGCGTTGCCACAGCATCACCGCCGTCGGATCCGCGACGGGGGTGAAGCGGTAGAAGAGGAGGATGCGCGTCTCGGAGTTGGTGCCTTTGGTTCCCACGCTGGTGATTCTATCGCCGGTGGGGCTGGCCCGATGCACCTAGTCGAGCGTGAGGTGCATCTCCTGGTGCTCGATGCCCTCAGCCATGAAGGGCTCGTCGGTGGCCTCGAAGCCATAGGACTTGTAGAAGGACATCAGGTAGGTCTGTGCCTCGATCTTCACCACGGTCTTCTGGACGTTGGGGTCGATGGCGGCGGCGCGGCCGCGGATGACCTCGAGGGCGTCGTCAACGAGCTGGGAGGCGATGCCGAAACCGCGGAAGTCGGGGTGCACGCACAGGCGGCCGATGTGCTGCTCCTCGGGCGGACCGAAGACGCGCAGCGTGCCGACGAGGCGCAGCGGCGAGCCCGGGTCGGGCACGCCCCAGGGGAACTCGGGGCCGGAGCCGGGGTGCACGTAAGCCAGGAGCTGGTGGGTGCCCGGGTCGATGTCGGTGTCGTCGATCTCGGGGAAGCTGGAGCGCTGCTCGTTGACGAAGACGTCCACTCGCAGCTTGTACAGGGCGTGGACCTGCTGGGGCTGCATGTTCAGGACCTGTTTGCCCGTGATGTGGATGTCGGGAGCCTCGGTGGCTGGGTTCTTGCCGGCAGTGTTCGTGGTGTCGCTCATGTCGTTAAGGATAACGGTATGAACGTCGTGAATCACCAAAAGACAGAAGAAAAGCCGAGTTTTTCTTCCGCGCGCGAAAAAACGCCCGTACCAGGGGGTTTGCGGTGCCTTTGGGGCCCGGAATTGTGCTGGACATTATAATTTTTCACGGTGAATAACGACATGATTTGCCTGTATCGACCACTCCGGAAAACCCCGCTACTGGGGCTCGCGGAGACGACACAGGGGCCAGGATCGAGCGTGGGAGCGCTGAACCATTGGGTTCAACGCTCCCACGCTCGATCTTGGCCCCTCGGACCCCGCTAGGGACCCGCTACAGGCGCGCTACTACGCCTTCACGCGTGCCTCACCGGAGGAGTAGTGGACCATCTCCTCGTGGGAGCGGACCTTCTTGCGCTCGCGGCCCTCGGCCTCGCCCAGGGCGCGCTCGTGGGCGTCGAGGTTGTACCAGCCCTCCCAGGTCGTGTAGTCGACCTCGCGGGAGTGCAGCAGCTCGATAACGTCGTCCTCGCCCGGGGCGGCGGGGCCGAAGCCGATGCCGGCGTCGAAGTCGGCGAGGAGGTTGGCGACGGCCTCGTTGGCGTCGCCCTTGGTGTTGCCGATCAGACCGACCGGGCCACGGCGGATCCAGCCGGTGGCGTACACGCCGGGCAGGGTCTCGCGCAGCTCGGCCTCCGGGTCGGCGGAGCCGGGGACGCCGGCGATGCCGTCGGCGGTGGGGCCTTCGGTCAGGACGCGTCCGCCCACGTTGGGTAGGACGTTCTCCTTGCCGTCCCACGGCAGGTCCTTCTGCTCATCGGACTTGTAGCCGACGGCGCGGTAGACCTGGCCCACGTTCCACTCGGTCAGCTCGCCGGTGGTGCGCACTCCGCCGGTGCCATCGAGTTCGGTGCGCTCGGTGACCAGGGCGGTCACCTGCCCGTTGTCGTCGGTCTTGACCTCGACAGGGGACTCGAAGAAGTGCAGGTAGAGCTTGTGCGGCGCGCCCTTGGGCTCGGCGACGGCGTAGTTCTCCAGGATGGTGCACACCTGGTCGGTGATCTTGGAGTTGTGGCGGGCGTTCTCGGAACCCTCGTCGTAGTCGATGTCCTCGGGGTTGACGACGACCTCGATGGTGTCGGAGTGGTTGAGCTCCTTGAGCTCCAGCGGGGTGAACTTCGCCTGGGCGGGGCCACGGCGGCCGAAGACGTGCACGTCCTTGGCCTTGTTGTTCTTCAGGGACGCGTAGACGTTGTCCGGGATCTCGGTGACGAGCAGTTCGTCGCCGGTCTTGGCCAGCACACGGGCGATGTCGAGGCCCACGTTGCCGACGCCGATGACGGCGATGGACTCGGAATCGACGTTCCAGGAGTCCTCGAAGTGCGGGTTGGCGTCGTAGAAGCCCACGAACTTGCCGGCACCGTGGGTGTGCTCGCCGCCGGGGATGTTCAGGTCCCGGTCGTCGGTGGCGCCGGTGGCGTAGATGACGGCGTCGTAGTGCTTCTTCAGGTCCTCGAGGGTGATGTCCTCACCGACGTTGACGTTGCCGAGCAACCGGATCTGGGGCTTGTCCATGACCTTGTGCAGGGCCTTAATGATGCCCTTGATGCGCGGGTGGTCGGGGGCCACCCCGTAGCGGATGAGACCGAAGGGGGCGGCCATCTTCTCGTAGAGGTCGATGGAGACGTCCTTGCCGGACTTCATCAGTGCGTCGGAGGCGTAGATGCCGGCCGGGCCGGATCCGATGACGGCGACGCGCAGGGGGCGGTTGTCAGACATGAATACGTAGGTCCAATCCGTGGTTGGCGGGTTCGTGCGGCAGCCCGGGGTGGATCGATCGGGGGCGATCTTCCGCCGGACAGGGGTGTGGTCTTGTAGTTGTACGTTAGTCCGCCCTGGCCCGAACGGAAAGTGTCGACAATGTGTGAACGCTGTCGGGCACGGCGCAGGTGAGGAGGGTCACGTACAGGTGTGACCTGGTGTCAGGCAGAGACTATAGACCACTTGGTCTGTCGTGAGCAAGAGCGGATTACGAAAGCCCACGTCACGCCGGGTAAGCATCTCCTACGTTGTATCCGCGGACAGACCGGTCTAGTCTGGGGCGACACCTTTGGGGCAGACCAAGCGGTCTGCAATGCCGGTGTCCTGACCGGCTCCAGCGCCCTCGGTCCATGACACGACGGCCGGAACGAGACCAGGAAGATCAGGAGAAGTGATCGTATGACGACGGCGACCGAAGAGAAGCCTGACACCGTTGCCAGCATCGGCGGCGACCCCGTGGCGGAGGCCGAGGGGCGCGTCGCCGAGACGGCCGCGGCCACGGAGGCCGCGGAGGCCGCCGCCGAGACGGATCCGAACGACAAGCAGCTCGCCGCCGCCGCGCGTCGTGCCCGGGCCGCGCAGAAGAAGGCCGCCCGCGGGCTGAAGAAGGCGAAGGAGGCTGCCGAGAACGCCGCCGAGGACGCTGAGGAGGAATCCCAGGACACGCAGGACGCTCCGGCCGCCGCGTCCGACGGCGCACAGCCCGCGCAGGACACACAGGACGCTCCGACCGCCCCGACCGCCGCAACCGCGCCGGCCGGTGCCGGCCTGGCGCTGGGCGAGACGTTGTCGCTGGTGCAGTCGGGTGCTTCGGTGCTGTCCGTCGCCGCGCTCGCCGCCGAGCGTGCGGCCGCGGAAAACCCGCAGGACGCCCAGCTCGCCGAGGCCGCCCGCGCCATCCGCCTGGCCGAGCAGCAGGCCGCGCTGGCGCTGCAGGCCACCGGCTCCGCCGCTGGCGTCGAGACCGCGTCAAGCGCGCAGGACGCCACGGCGTCTGAGTCGTCCGAGCCGTCCGCAGCGTCCGAACCTATCCCGGAACCGGCAGCCGTCATCGAGGCCCGTGAGGCTCTCGAACGTGCCGAGGCCGAGCAGGCCGAGTTCGCCGCGACGACGAAGTCCGCCGAGGCCGCCACCGAGGCGGATCCCGACAACCAGGAGGCATTCTCCGCCGCGCGCAAGGCACGCTGGAATGAGTTGAAGGCCGGCAAGGCCGTGCAGAAGGCCGCGAAGGCGCTGGATGCCGCGCTGGAACAGGCCGCTACCGAGGCGGCCGCAGCGTCCGACGCCGCAGCGTCCGACGCCGCAGCGTCCGAACCCGCCCCGGAACCGGCGGCCGTCGTGGAGGCCCGCGAGGCCCTGCAGCGTGCGGAGGCCGAGCAGGCCGAACTCGCCGCGACGACGAAGTCCGCGGAGGCCGCCACCGAGGCGGACCCCGACAATCAGGAGGCGTTCTCGGCGGCGCGCAAGGCGCGCTGGAACGAGCTGAAGGCCGGCAAGGCCGTGCAGAAGGCCGCGAAGGCGCTGGACGCAGCGCTGGAGCAGGCAGCAGCAGAGGCAGCAGCCGCCGCAGCGTCCGAACCGGTGGAGCTCACCGAGGAGCAGAAGGCCGATCGTGCAGCGCCGAAGCCGCAGGGCCAGTGGCTCATCGACGGCAAGAAGCCGCTGAACAACGACGAGCGCATCAAGCAGGACGACGCCGGCCTCGCCGTCGCCGACCGCGTGCGCGATATCTACGCCAAGCAGGGTTTCGACTCCATCCCCGCCGAGGACCTCGCCCCGCGCTTCAAGTGGATCGGCATGTACACACAGCGTCGTCAGGACATGGACGGTGAGCAGACCGGTGTGCTGTCCAACGCCGAACTGCAGGACCGCTACTTCATGATGCGTATCCGGCTGGACGGCGGCATGATGAGCTCCGAGCAGATGCGCGTCATCGGCGGCATCTCCACCGACTTCGCCCGCGGCACCGCCGACTTCACCGACCGGCAGAACATCCAGCTGCACTGGATCCGTATCGAGGACGTCCCGGAGATCTGGGACCGTCTGGCCGCGGTGAACCTGGACACCTTCTTCGGCTGCGGCGACGTGCCGCGCGTGATCCTGGGCTCCCCGGTCGCCGGCATCGCCAAGGACGAGATCATCGACGCCTCCCCAGCGATCCGGGAGATCAAGGACAACTGGCTCACCCGCGACGAGTTCGCCAACCTGCCGCGCAAGTTCAAGTCCGGTATCTCCGGCTCGGTGCGTCAGGACATCACCCACGAGATCCAGGACATCTCCTTCATCGGCTCCGAGCACCCGGAGAAGGGCCCCGGTTTCGACGTGTGGGTCGGCGGCGGGCTGTCCACCAACCCGATGCTCGCCCAGCGTCTCGGCGCGTGGGTGTCCATCGACGAGGTGCCCGAGGTGTGGTGCGGGGTGGTGCGGATCTTCCGCGACTACGGCTACCGCAAGCTGCGTAACCGTGCCCGGTTGAAGTTCCTCGTCGCCGACTGGGGCATCGAGAAGTTCCGCCGCATCCTGGAGGACGACTACCTGGGGCACAAGCTCACCGACGGCCCGGAGCCGGAGGTCTTCCCCGGCTACCGCGACCACGTCGGCGTGCACGAGCAGCGCGACGGACGGTTCTACGTGGGCGTCAAGCCCACCGTGGGCCACACCGAGGGCGACCAGCTGCAGCGTCTGGCGGACCTGGCGGAGGCCCACGGGGTCACCGACACCCGCACCACCCCGGACAAGGAGCTCATCTTCCTCAACGTCGAACGCGACAAGGTCGATGCCCTGGTCGATGCCCTCGAGGTCGAGGGTATGTCCGCCCGCCCGTCGTCCTTCCGTCGCGACATCATCTCCTGCACCGGCCTGGAGTTCTGCAAGCTCGCCCTGGTGACCACCAAGCAGCGCGCGATCACCCTGGCCGATCAGCTGGAGGAGCGTCTGGGTGACCTGGACGTGCCGCTGAAGATCAGTCTCAACGGCTGCCCGAACTCCTGCGCCCGCACGCAGGTCGCCGACATCGGCCTGAAGGGGCAGATCGTCACCGACAATGAGGGCAATCGGGTGGAGGGCTTCCAGGTCCACCTGGGCGGCGCGATCGGCCTGCACCCGGACTTCGGCAAGAAGCTGCGCGGCCACAAGGTCACCTCCGCCGAACTGGACGACTACGTGGTGCGCGTCGTGGAGCACTACAAGGAGCAGCGCACCGACGGTGAGCAGTTCCGCGACTGGGTACTGCGCGCCGACGAAGCCGTGCTGCAGTAAGCGGCAGCAGGCGACAGCACGCAGCAGTAGGAGTACACATGGACGACACGAACTCCCGGATCCCCGGGAAGAGCGCACACCCCAACCCGAGGAGGGCGACGGTCATGAACTGCCCGTACTGCACGTCGGAGAACCTCTTCCCCGACTCCGAGACCGACAACGCCTGGCAGTGCCGCGACTGCTGCCGGGTGTTCTCCGTGAAGTTGCACGGACACATCGAGCGCGGTGTGTGAGTACGCGCCCGGGCGCGACGCCTGGGGTATAACTCCGCGTAAAGGGCACCCTTGCCGGTGCTGTAGGCTCAACCCCCATGGCGGGAAATGCGACGAGGGAACACACCGGTGACGACACGATAAGATCCGGGATCCTTCGTAGCTTCCCCTCGAAACTGCCCGACCCCACGGACCGTCGCTGGTTGCTGAAGCTCGCCTTCGCCCAGCGGCCCGTCCAGCTTGTGGCGTCCTTCGGCATGCTCGCCGGGTTCATCTGCACCGCCACGACCTCCATCGTGGTCGGACGCGCCATCGACGACGCGGTCGCCACCAGCCGGTGGAACCGCCTGGTGCTGTGGGTCGCGTTGCTCATGGTGCTGTTCGCGGTGAACGCCGTGGCGGTGTGGTTCGCCCGCCGCTACATGGAGATCACCCTGCAGCAGCTCAGCCACGACCTGCGCACCACGGTCACCGACCGCATCCAGGATCCGCGCGGCATCCAGGGCCGGGAGCGTACCGCCGGTGGCCTGCTGTCGATCGCGTCGACGGACTCGAACAAGGCCGCCGAGATCGTGGTGATGACGGTCTTCCCGATCGCCGAGCTCGGCTCGATCCTCTATGTCGCGGTCGTTGTCCTGTCGATCCACTGGCAACTGGGCCTGGCCGTTCTGGTCGGTGCGCCGCTGGTCGTGGCGTTGTCGGTGCGTGCGGCTCGTCCATTGCGCAGCCGTGCGGCGGACCGTCAGCAGGCGTTGGCGCAGGCCGCCGCCGCGGCCACCGATGCGGTCCAGGGCCTGCGCATCGTCAAGGGTCTGGGCGTGGTCGCCACGATGCGTCGCCGCTACCACGGCTACTCGTCCACCGCGTTGAACGCCACGGTGCGCGCGAACGCGGCGGAGGCGCGCCTGACAATGGTCACCGAGTCCGTCGGCGCGGTGTACGTCGTCGCCATCGGTGTCACCGCCGGCTGGATCGCCCTGCACGACGGACTCAGCGTGGGCCAGTTGATCACCGTCGTCGGCCTGTCGCAGTACGTGGTCATGCCGATGACGATGCTGGGCCGCAACTTCGCCACCAGAGTGGCGATCTCGGCGGCGTCGGGACGCCGCGTGCGTGAGGTGCTCAACGCGCCGTTCGCCACGCCGGACGAGGCGTCGGACGCCACGACCGCGGCAGTGCTCGCGGCCGTGCCGTCCGGCGTCACCGTCGTGCGCGGTGCCGCCGAGGCGGCACCGGGGATGATCGCCGCACTCGAGCAGCTGCCGCGCCAGCGGGTCGTCGTCGCCCCGCACGGGGCGGACCTCTTCGACGGGTCGGTGCGCGACAACGTCCACCCGGACCCGCAGGTCGCCGCACACGCCCTGGAGGTTGCCGACTGTTCCGACATCCCCGGCGGCCCCGACCGGTCGGTGGGGGAGGGCGGCCGACGGCTGTCCGGCGGGCAGCGCCAACGTGTCGCCCTGGCCCGCGCGATCGCCGCGGACCCTGAACTGCTGGTGTTGTCGGATCCGACTACTGCGGTGGACTCGGTGACCGAGCAGCATATTGCCGAACGTGTCGGACGGCTCTACGGCGGTGGGAAACACCGGGTGCTTGTCGTCAGCGACGCCCCGGCGTGGCACGTCGCCGCGGACCGCGAGTGGGGACCGGCAGAGATCGCTGAGGTCGCTGGCCTCGCAGAAGTAGCAGAAGCAGCAGATGCGGAGGTGTCGCGATGAGGGCAGCGTCCTTGGCCCCGGTGAACACCGGTGGAGACGACGGCGAGCCGGTGCGCACCTTCCCGCTGGCCACGTGGGCGCAGGCGCGCCGCGAGGTTGCCGCGCAGGCGCGCACGGTGCCGCACGCGCGCAGACAGGCGTTGTTCGCCTTCGTGCTGCTGGCGATCGGTTCGACCTGCACGGTCACCATCCCGCGGCTGCTCGGACGCATCGTCGACATTGTCTCTACGGCAACCTCCGATGTGAGCGCGGCCGAGGGCGATCTGTGGCGCACCGCCGCGGTGATGGTCGCCGTGGCCATCGGCGCCGGCGTGTTCAACGGGTCCGGCTACTTCATCCTCGCCCGCCTGTCTGAGCGGCTGATCGCCAACCTGCGCGAGCAGATGGTTGGCACGGCCCTGGGCCTGCCGATGCATGAGGTGGAGGACGCCGGCACCGGCGACGTGGTGAGCCGCTCGACGGATGATGTGGCCCAGGTGTCCGCGGCGATCATGGAGGCCTTGCCGATCCTGTCGGGCGCGGTGTTCGTCATCGGCGCCACGGCGATCAGCCTGCTGACCGTGGACTGGCGTTTCCTGCTGATCATCCTGGTGGTGTCCCCGGTGTACTGGTTCGCCGCGCGGTCCTACCTGCGCCGGGCTCCGGCGCTGTACGCCGCGGAGCGAGCGTCGATGGGGCTGCGCGCCCGCCGCGTCCTGGAGGCCATCCACGGCCGGGCCACGGTGCGCGCCTTCCGGATGGAGGAGGAGATGCACGACCGCATCGCCGACTCCTCACGCCAGGTGATGAACAACGCGGTCAGCGCCAACCGGGTGATGGTCTCGCTGATGAACAAGATGCTCATCGCCGAACTGGTCATGCTCGCCACTGCGATCGTGCTTGGTTTCGTGCTGGTCGACCATAGTGTGCTGGGCGTGGGTGCGGTGACTGCGGCGACGCTGATGCTGATCCG
Organism: Corynebacterium sp. AOP40-9SA-29; assembly: GCF_052377405.1. Lineage (NCBI taxonomy): Bacteria > Bacillati > Actinomycetota > Actinomycetes > Mycobacteriales > Corynebacteriaceae > Corynebacterium > Corynebacterium sp. AOP40-9SA-29. The sequence continues at coordinate 35,192 of NZ_JBQSWR010000007.1, forward strand.
CGTGCGTGGCCCGCTGCAGCAGATCATGCGGGTGCTGGACGTGGCGCAGTCCGGCTACGCCTCCCTGGCGCGCATCGTGGGCGTGACGGTGGACCCGCCGCGTCCGGTGCCGGACTCCGGGGCGCCCGCGCCGCGCGGCGAGGTGCGCCTGAGCGGTGTGGACTTCCGCTACGGGACGGATTCCTGGGCGGTGGAGGACGTGAACTTCACCATCGAACCCGGGCGCACGGTCGCCCTGGTCGGTGCCTCGGGAGCGGGCAAGACGACGGTCGCCACGTTGCTGGCGGGGCTGCGCGAGCCCAGCGCCGGTGCGGTCACGGTGGACGGTGTGGCGGTCACGGCCCTGTCCGATGATGAGCGTGCCGACCGGTTGGCGTTGGTATCGCAGGAGGTGCACACCTTCTCCGGGACGCTGCGCGATGACCTGGGGCTGGCGGTGGATGGCGAGTCTGGCAGCGCCGACGACGCCACTCTTATCGACGCCCTGGAACAGGTCGGGGCCGGGGATTGGTTCCGCCGGTTGGCCGACGGCCTGGACACCGTGGTCGGTGCCCGTGGCCTGGTGCCGGACCCGGTGGTCGCCCAGCAGATCGCCCTGGCCCGGGTGCTGCTACGCGATCCGCGGGTGGTGGTGCTCGACGAGGCCACCGCCGAGGCCGGTTCGGCCGGCGCGCAGGCCCTGGAAGCCGCGGCCCGGCGACTCACCGAAGGACGCACCGCGTTGACGGTCGCCCACCGCCTGGACCAGGCGCGTCTGGCGGACGAGGTGCTGGTGATGGAGGACGGCCGCATCGTGGAGCAGGGCCCCCACGATGACCTCGTGGCCGCCGGCGGACGCTACGCCCAACTGTGGGAGGTCTGGTCGCGCGGTCGGTAGGGTCGTGAAGATGGGCGATGAGAGAAATCCGTACTTTAGGTGGCCGATCGATGCGATCGCCCCATATTCGTACGAGATGCTGTTCGTCCGGGCTCCACTTGATGCCGTTGTCGAGACGTTAAGCCAGGAAAGTGTGGGCCGGCATGAAGGTGTGGTGACCAGTAACTACTGGAGTCTGCACCAGGATGACATGGTCGCCCCGCTGAGTGACTGGCCTGCACTGTTGGCTCTTGGCGTGCGTGATGACCGCGAACGCCGGCGAGTCGTAGTCGCTGAAACGAAGAACGACGAGTGGGTCGCTGTTCTCGTCACCCCAACCGAGGTCCACAACGGCTTGTTGTGGCGTGTACGCAGGGGCGTACACGCTCCTGCCGTGCCGGATGCGATCGCGGTCGAGGTGGTCCGGGATCCGGATACCCGCACACTGTCGGAGCATGCGCAGGCTCTGTATCCCGGCGGAATGTCGATCGGCCTGTACGGGAAAACAAACCCGGACAGGCCTCCGGAGGCGATCGAATACGGTGCGGGGATTGTCTGGGGTGAGCGCGGCCTGAGGTCCGCGATTCGCTGGCCAGATGACCCGGACTATCGATTTGCCGCCATTGACCGGCTGGCGAAGAAGAAGGTCCGGGTGCGCAACCGTTTCACCCACCAGGATCTGGCTGAAGCATGTGGCCTCTTTGGATTGCATCTCGCCGACGAGGACTTTTTCACCGGCCGGGTCGTGAATATCTACCGGGGGTACCCGCTGCCGAGCGTCGAGGGCACTCAGGTGTTTGACGAGTATCGCGATGACAAGATGCCCGGATGGCGTGAGTGATTCTGACCTCGGTTCCCCCATGGCCGTGCCGGTGACCGGCGGTGGGGGATTGCCTGGGAGGTTCTTGGGGGATTTCAGGGCGAATGAAAACCGTCGGATGGTCCGCGTTGAGCGTCCTGACGGCCCCGTTGCAGACCTCTCGGTCTAGGGGATATATGCCTGGTGACCTGGATCAACAAATGATCTTTGGGTCCATACACGAAAAACCGGTTGCTCCGCTGGTCGCTCTGCTCTAGTGTTGTGCCCTATGGCGCAGACCGACCGGTCTGTTGGGTGCCGGTCGTAACGCGATCCACACGTGACGACGACAGCCCAACACAGCAACACAGCAGTACAGCAGCAATCCCAGAGACCAACCGGCGAACGGCAGGGAAGAAGAGCAGGAATGACGAACACAGGACCAGAGGGCGGCTTCGCGACTCTCACCGGCCTGGTCGGCGTGATCGGCAGCCGGGCAGAGCAGGAGGCTCAGGAGCTCACCGACCCGGAGGTCAGCCCGGAGGGCGCGCCGACGACCACCACCCACCTCACCGACGAGCAGACCGCCGCCCACCAGGCACTCGTCGACGAGTGGAACGACAAGCTCGACGGCGCCACCGCCGAGCAGATCCTCGACTGGGTCAATGAGCACGTCACCGGCACGGTGGCGGTCACCATGTCCATGCAGGACACCGTCCTGGCCGAACTCGCCGAGGGCCGTGTCCACGACGCGGAGATGGTCTTCCTCGACACCGGCTACCACTTCGACGAGACCATCGACGTGGCCAACGACGTGGACGAGCGCTACACGCTGCCGCTGCGCACCGTGGAGCCGGTCTACTCCGTGAAGAAGCAGGACGAGGTCTACGGCCGCGACCTGTACAAGCGCAGCCCCACGGCCTGCTGCCGGATGCGCAAGGTCGAGCCGCTGGCCCGGATGCTCAACCCCTACGAGGCGTGGATCTCCGGGGTGAAGCGGGTCGACAGCGAACTGCGTAAGGACACCCCGATCCTGGACGTGGACCGCACCGGCCGGCTGAAGATCAACCCGATCGCCGCGTGGAGCGACCAGGACGTCGAGGACTACATCGAGTCCCACGACCTGATCATCCACCCGCTGACCCGCCAGGGCTACCCCTCCATCGGGTGCGCGACCTGCACCATGCCGGTCGCCCCCGGCGACGACCCCCGTTCCGGCCGTTGGGCCAACTCAACCAAGACAGAATGCGGACTCCACCTGTGACTACTGCGACAGAACACTCCACCCTGACCCCCCACCTGGCCAGCATCGAGGCCGAGGCCATCGAGATCCTGCGCGAGGTCGCCGGCCAGTTCGAGCGTCCGGCGCTGCTGTTCTCCGGCGGCAAGGACTCCGTCGTCGTCCTGGAGCTGGCCAAGCGTGCCTTCGCCCCGGCGGCAGTGCCCTTCGAGCTGGTGCACGTCGACACCGGGCACAACTTCCCGGAGGTCATCGAGTTCCGCGACCGCGTCGCCGAGGACCCGCGCATCACCCTGCACGTCGCGCACGTGCAGGACTGGATCGACTCTGGTGCGATCCAGGAGCGTCCGGACGGTACCCGCAACCCGCTGCAGACCGTCCCGCTCGTCGAGACGATCCAGAACCGCGGCTACGACGCCGTGCTCGGCGGCGCCCGTCGCGACGAGGAGAAGGCCCGCGCCAAGGAGCGGGTCTTCTCCGTGCGCGACTCCTTCGGCGGCTGGAACCCGCGCCGGCAGCGACCCGAGCTGTGGGGCCTGTACAACGGCCGCCACCAGGCGGGCGAGAATATCCGCGTCTTCCCGATCTCGAACTGGACGGAAGCCGACATCTGGGACTACCTGCGTGCCCGCGACGTCGAGATCCCCGACATCTACTACTCCCACGACCGTGAGGTCTTCGCCCGCGGCGGCATGTGGCTGACCGCCGGCGAGTGGGGCGGCCCCGCCGAAGGCGAGACCGTGGAGACCCGCACCGTGCGCTACCGCACCGTCGGCGACATGTCCTGCACCGGCGCTGTCCTGTCGGACGCGGCGACGATTGACGAGGTCATCGACGAGATCCGCCTGTCCACCACCACCGAACGTGGCGCCACCCGTGCCGACGACAAGCTCTCCGAGTCCTCCATGGAGGACCGCAAGAAGGAAGGTTACTTCTGATGACCGCCGCTACCGCCACCCCCGTGAGCGCCGACCGCGCCGCCGAGACCGCCGGCGCCGACGATAACTTCGACGCCACCACCGTCCCGACGCTACGCCTGTGCACCGCCGGCTCCGTCGACGACGGCAAGTCCACCTTCGTCGGACGCCTGCTGCACGACACCAAGTCCATCCTCGCCGACCAGTACGAGGCGGTGCAGCGCGTCTCCGCCGCCAAAGGCCTGGAGAACCCGGACCTGTCCCTGCTGGTCGACGGCCTGCGCGCCGAGCGTGAGCAGGGCATCACCATCGACGTGGCCTACCGCTACTTCGCCACCGACAAGCGCTCCTTCATCCTGGCCGACTGCCCCGGCCACGTGCAGTACACGCGCAACACCGTGACCGGACTGTCCACGTCCGACCTGGTCATCGTGCTGATCGACGCGCGCAACGGCGTGATCGAGCAGACCCGCCGCCACCTCACCGTGGCCGCGATGATGAAGACCTCCCAGGTGGTCGTCGCCGTGAACAAGATCGACGCCGTCGACTTCGACGAGGGCATCTTCCGCTCCATCACCTCCGAGGTCCGCGACCTCGCCGGGGAGCTGGGCCTGCCGAAGATCGACGTGGTCCCGACCTCCGCCCTGCTCGGCGACAACGTGGTCTCCCCGTCGGAGAACACCCCCTGGTACGGCGGCCCGACCGTGCTCGACATCCTGGAGAAGGCCCGCCCGGCCCGCGTCAACGCCGGCAAGATCCGCGGTCTGCGCTTCCCGGTGCAGGTCGTCATCCGCGACCACGCCACCGATTACCGCGGCTACGCAGGACGCCTCACGTCCGGTTCCATCGCCGTCGGCGATACCGTCTCCGTCGGCGGCCATGACGGCCGCACCACCACCGTGGCCGGCATCGACGGTCCGGCCGGGGAGCAGGACCGCGCCGAGCGTGGCGAGTCCGTGACCCTGCGCCTGACCGACGACATCGACATCTCCCGCGGTGACCTCATCGCCTCCGATGTCGAGGGCGACGCCGTGCCCACCCCGTCGAACTCCGTCAACGCACTGGTCTTCCAGCTCGCAGAGACGCCGGTGAAGGTCCGCGGCAACGTCCTGCTGCGCTACGGTTCGGCCACCGTGCGTGCCCGCGTCGACGAGATCGTCAGCCGCGTGCACATCCTCGACGAGAACGAGGAGGACGGCGACCTCGGCACCGAGCTCGCGCTCAACGACATCGCCGAGGTGCGCGTCACCGTCGCCGAGCCGCTGCCCTTCGAGGCCTACCGCCGCGGCGGCCGCGTTGGCTCCTTCCTGCTGATCAACCCGTCGACCGGTGACACGCTCACCGCCGGCCTGGTCACCGAGGGAAACCAGGTCTGACCATGATGGGGGAGGCGGGAGTGCGTGCCCCGGTGATCTGCCTGGCGCACGGCTCCCGGAACCCCGCGTCGGACGCTTCGGTCGTCGACATCGCCGCCGCCGTCGCCGACCTCACCGGCGGCATCGTGCGCGCCGCCTACCTCGACTTCTCGCCGTCGACGCTGACCACCGTCACCCGGTTGCTGGCAGCTGAGGGCCACCGCGAGGCGATCGTCGTCCCGCTGCTGTTCACCACCGCTTTCCACATGACCACCGACGTGCCCGAGGCGATCGCCGAGGCCACGGCGGAATCCGGCGTGGAGTTGCACCTGGCCGGCGGTGTCGGCACCGGCGAGGACGTCGCCGAACTGCTCGCCGGGCGTATTGCCGCCCGTCATACGGCAGCTTCCCTCGTCCTCTACTCCGTGGGCTCCAGTGTGGCCGGGGCGAACGACACCGTCGCCGCCCTGGCGCAGGACGTTGGACGCCGCCTCGGCGTCCCCGCGCACGCGCGCGTCGCCACCGGCGGGCCGTCCACCGGGCCGGACGCCCTGGCGTCCTGCGTGGAAGAGGCCGGTGCCGGCGGCACCGTGGCGGTCGAACCGCTGTTCATCTCCCCGGGCCGTCTCTGGGACCTTGCCGTCGACCGTCTCCGTGAGATCGACGTGCCGGTCTCCCTCGGTGAACCCCTGGGTACCGCCGTGGCACCCCTGATCGTGTCCCGGATAAACGCCGTCATCGCCACACAAGGAGAGGAGGGACCCCGGTGAAACTGCTGCTGTTCGCCGTCGCCGGCCTGATGGCCCAGCTCGTGGACGGGGCGCTGGGCATGGCCTTCGGCGTCACCGCCACCACGATGCTCATCCTGTCCGGCACCGCGCCGGCACAGGCCAGCGCCGCCGTGCACTTCGCCGAGGTCGGCACGACCCTCTTCTCCGGGGTGGCGCACTGGCGGCTGAACAATGTGCACTGGCCCACCGTCGTCTTCCTCGGCATCCCCGGTGCCGTCGGCGCCTTTGCCGGGGCGACGGTGCTGTCCGGGTTGTCCACCGAGTCGGCCGAACCGGTGGTCTCCACACTGCTCCTGCTGCTCGGCGCCTATGTGCTGATCCGCAGTGTGCTGGTGCCGTGGAAGAGGTCGGACGCCGGGGCAGGAGATGCAGCGCCGGTGTCCTCCGGGTCGCGACGCTCCCGCCTGGGCCTGGTCACCCTGGGTCTCGGCGGCGGCTTCCTCGACGCCTCCGGGGGCGGCGGCTGGGGGCCGGTCACCACGTCGTCGCTGATGAGCGTGGGACGCAGTGAACCGCGCAAGATCATCGGCACGGTGAACACCGCCGAGTTCCTCGTGGCGGTGTCCGCCTCCCTCGGGTTCATCATCGGCCTGGAGCAGGTGCACGACTCCTGGCAGCCGGTGCTCGGCCTGCTGATCGGCGGTCTGATCGGTGCACCCATCGCCGCGTGGATCGTGACGATCATCAAACCGGACGTGCTCGGCGGCATCGTCGGTGCCGTACTGGTGGCGCTCAACGGTGCTCGGGTGAGCGCCTCGCTGGGATGGGCCGGTGGCCTGCTCACCGCCGTGACAGTCACGTTGTGCCTGGTCGTGATCGGCCGCGCCCTGCTCGCCCGCCGACGCAGGACGGCGGCAGCGGCTGCCGTGGCCGCAACGGGCGATGCGTCCGGCGCGTCCGGCGCGCCCGAGACGTCCGACGCGGTAGTTATCGCCGCAGACGCACAAAGGTGACACCCCCGGGCCGGGTGCACCGCCGCTTTCACCCCCGGCTTGGGTGGGTTAAAGCACAGTAATGGGGGTATTGAGAGAAATCGGGCACCTTTGCGTTGGTCGGTGTGAGTGATTCACGGCACAATGGGGGAGGAACATCCCCCACATCCTTGGGTGCGACACCACACACCGGATGTGCCGGGGACCGTCGACCATGTGAAGGAGACCCCGTGACCGTTCGAGCCGTGCTCAGCCCGATCGCTACCGCCGCAGGACGCCGAGACGAACTGATCACCAGCCTCCAGGGCCCGGTGACGGACATCTTCGAGACGCTCCGTCCTGCCGCGCCAGACTTCAGCTCGGCCCTCGAGACCGCCCTGACCAGCAGCGAGGACGTCCTCGTCGCCACCGGTGAGCCCATGTTCGACTCGCGGCTGGCCGCCGCGGCCGGCGTGGCCCACTTCCTCATCGCCGCCGGGGAACAGGACCACCTCCAGCTCCAGCAGGTCTCCGGGCAGCTCGTGCGCTCCGGTCGCATCCCGCGCGGAATCTCCCTGCTCGACCGCCCGCAGGCGTCGTCCTCCGCCCTGGAGTCCGAGGGCACCGCGGTGCCCTTCGTCGCCCTGGACACCGTCGGCCAGGCAGAGCCGGGCACCCCGGTCATCGGCCCCGAGGTCTTCGAACGCAATCTGATCGCTCAGGCCCGCGAGGCCAAGGCGCACATCGTGCTGCCCGAGGGCGACGACGACCGCATCCTGGAGGCCGCCCACCAGCTGCTGGCCCGCCGGGTGTGCGACCTGACGATCCTCGGCGACCCGGCGGCCATGGCCGCACGTGCCCACGAGCTCGGATTCGACCTGAGCTCCGCCACCCTCACCGACCCCACCACCGGCGACGACCTCGAGCACTTCGCCGAGGAATTCGCCGAACTGCGCAAGGCCAAGGGCGTGACCATCGACGAGGCGCGGGAGACGATGAAGGACATCTCCTACTACGCCACCATGATGATCCACCTCGGCAAGGCCGACGGCATGGTCTCCGGGGCGGCGCACACCACCGCCCACACCATCAAGCCCAGCTTCCAGATCATCAAGACCGCGCCGGACGCGTCCATCGTCTCCTCGATCTTCCTCATGGTCATGGACGGGGTCCTGTGGGCCTTCGGTGACTGCGCGGTGAACCCTGACCCCACCCCCGAGCAGCTCGCCGAGATCGCTGTGGTCTCCGCGAGAACCGCCAGCCAGTTCGGCATCGACGCCAAGGTCGCCATGCTGTCCTACTCCACCGGAAGCTCCGGCGCGGGTGAGGGCGTGGAGGCCGTGGCCGAGGCCGTGCAGATCGCCCGCGAGCAGGATCCCGACCTCGAAGTCGACGGGCCGCTGCAGTTCGACGCCGCGGTCGTGGAGTCCGTCGGCCAGAAGAAGATGCCCGGCTCCGACGTGGCGGGCAAGGCCACCGTATTCGTCTTCCCGGATCTCAACGCCGGCAATATCACCTACAAGGCCGTGCAGCGCACCGCCGACGCCCTCGCCGTCGGCCCGATCCTGCAGGGACTGAACAAGCCGGTCAACGACCTCTCGCGCGGAGCGACCGTCCCCGACATCGTGAACACCGTGGCCATCACCGCGATCCAGGCTGGAAACTAACCGAAAGGACCTTCCTATGACCTCGAGCAAAACGTACGTCCTCGTTCTCAACTCCGGTTCCTCGTCGATCAAGTTCCAGGTCATCGACCTGAACGCCGACTCGAAGAGCGGCCCGTTCCTGTCCGGGCTGGTCGAGCAGATCGGGGAGAGCCGCGGCCACATCAAGCTCATCACCGAAGACCAGACCATCGAGGACCGTCGCCCGATCCTGAGCCACTCCGTGGGCCTGGAGCGTGCCTTCGGCATGATGTCCCTGCTCGGCGTGGGACCCCAGGACCTCGACATCTCCGCGGTCGGTCACCGTGTGGTCCACGGCGGCAGCAAGTTCTCCGAACCTGTCGTGATCAACGACGAGATCGTCGAGGACATGCGCTCGCTCATCCCGCTGGCGCCGCTGCACAACCCGGCCAACATCGACGGCATCGAGAACGCCCGCACCCTGCTGCCGGACGTCGAGCACGTTGCCGTCTTCGACACCGCCTTCTTCCACACGCTGCCGGAGGCCGCCTCGCGCTACGGCCTGAACCGTGAGGTCGCCGACCAGTACCACATCCGGCGCTACGGCTTCCACGGCACGAGCCACGAGTATGTCTCCGGTCTTGTCCCAGGTGTCCTGGGCAAGGATGCCGCGGACATCAACCAGATCACCCTGCACCTGGGCAACGGTGCGTCCATGGCCGCGATCCGCGGCGGCGTCCCACAGGACACCACCATGGGCCTGACCCCGCTGGAGGGCCTGGTCATGGGCACGCGTACCGGTGACATCGACGCCGGCATCATCTTCCACCTCTACCGTGAGGGCAAGATGACCATCGACGAGATCGACACCCTGTTCAATAAGCGCTCCGGGCTGAAGGGACTGGCCGGTGCCAACGACTTCCGCCTGATCCAGGAGCTCATCAACGAGGGCGACGAGAACGCGAAGGAAGCCTACGACATCTACGTCCACCGCGTGCGACGTTACGTGGGTGCCTTCATGCTGCAGCTCGGCCGCCTCGACGCGGTGGTGTTCACCGCCGGTGTCGGTGAGAACCACGTCGGCATCCGCCGCGACACCATGGCCGACCTGGAGAACTTCGGCATCGAGATCGACGAGGCCCGCAACCGCAACGAGGAAGGTGTGGAGGGCCCGCGGGTGATCTCCACCGAGGGCTCCGCGGTCAAGGTGCTGGTCGTGCCCACCAACGAGGAGCTGGCGATCGCCCGGGCCGCGCTGAAGCTCTCCCAGGCCTAGGTACCAGCGTTTAGAACCAGGTCCGCGGCCGGATCCGGTTGGCCATATCGACCAACCGGAAGCGGTGCCTGGCGAAGGGGGACTGGCGCGCGATCTCGCGCAACCCCTGCTCGATTCCGGCACGAAGGCCCCGCTCAGTGAACTCCACGTCGAACAGCGGGGCCTTCGCCACGTGCACCGGAGCCTCCGACTTCTCCTGCTGGGCCCGCAGCCAATCCAGCGCCGAAGCCATCACCGCCAGGCGGACCTGGGGGATGCGTGGCTCGTTGGTGGGCAGGATCTCCAGGCGCCGGGCCGCGCGGCGCAGACGCGCCTCGTTGAGCGTGGACTGCTCGGTGATGAGCATCAGCACCGTGGTCAGGCGCGCCATGCGGTGGTGCCGCGAGGACTGCGGGACGCGGTCCAGCGCGGCGACCGCAGCGTCCACAAGCCCTTCGGCGTGCAGCTGGCGGGCGAGGCCGAATGCGGCGGACACCGTCGAGGCGTTCGTCGCCCACACCAGCCCGTAGAGCCGGATGGTGTGGAAGCGCAGCGCCACCGGATCCTGCGAGAGGTGCGTCCAGCCCGGGACCTCGCTGTAGTCGGGGGACTGCTGCGCACCCTGCGTATAGGTCAACGCCAGGGCTGCCTTCTGCACCGTGGAGTCCAGCAGGCGGGTGGTGTTCATCCCCTGGTGCTGCAGCATCAGCTCGTCGGTGGCGGCCAAGGCCAGCTTCGGGGCGGGCTCACCGGGCAGGGTGTTGAGCACCTCATTGAAACACGCCTGCGCCGTGACGTAGTCACTGGTCAGCAGGTTGGAGACTCCGGAGAGCCACTGGTGGCGCCAGTCGCGGTGGAAACGGTCGTCCATACCCCGCAAGGTCAGCACCGCCTCGGTGGTCATACCCAGGTCGAGCTGGGCGCGCACGATGGTCAGCGGGATCTCCGTCGACGACGACAGGTCCGGCTGCTTCTGCGCGGCCTTCAGCGTGTCCAGCACCTCGCTGGGTTCGGTGAGACTCGCCGCGGACAGTAGCGACGCACCAGGGTCGTTCGGGTCGGTCAGCGGGGTCGGCAGCGCGGCGATGACCTCAGGCGCGGTGGCCTCCACGGAACGTTCGATGCCGTCGATGAGCTGGTCGGTGCGAAAGAGCAGGTGCTTCGTGCCGAAGGTGGAACGTTGTGCGGTGAAGCGGGTGTCCAGGTGCGGGTACTGGCGTCCGTCGCGGATAGCGAGCACCTCGCGCAGCACGCCGATGATCTGGTTGGCCATCGCGCCGGCGGAGGTGAAGCGGCGCTCGGGGTTCTCGTCCGTGGCCCGCAGCAGCAGCCGGTACAGCGACAGGTACTTTCGGAACAGCGGCTCGTCGGTCGGCGAGGGCAGACCACGGTCGTACACCCCGTCGGTGACGGGCAGTTTCACGATGAGGCTGGCCAGCGTGCGTCCCACAGTGTAGATGTCGCTGGCGATGGTCGGCCCGGTGCGCGAGATCTCCGGGGCCTGGAAACCGCGGGTGCCGAAGATGTGGCCGAAGGCGCCGATACCGGACACCGCGCCCAGGTCGATGAGTTTGACCTGGTCTTCGGTGATGATGATGTTGTCCGGCTTGAGGTCGTTGTAGACCACCCCGCGCGAGTGCAGGTAGTCCAGGGCAGGAAGGACCTCGAGGATGTAGCCGATGGCGATGTCGATGGGCAGCGTATTACCCGGCTGACGACGGCGACGGTGGCGTAGCGACGGACCGCCGACGTACTCCATGATGATGAACCCGCCGGGACTGCGGGGGTCGTCGATGAAGTTGAAGATCTTCACGATCCCGGGATGGGTGATGTCGGCGAGGAAGGCGCGCTCGGACTCCGCCACGGCACGCTCGTGTGCGGTGGTGGTGGCCATCATGCCCTTGAGCACGACCCAGCGGTCGGACACGTTGTGGTCGACGGCGAGGTAGATCCAGCCCAGCCCACCATGGGCAATCGGCCCGAGGACCTCGTACTGGGCGGCGACCATGTCGCCGGGCTTCAGGACCGGGGAGTCCGTCCCGTCCTCGACGGCCTTGGCGATGGCGTCGTCGCTGATGACGGCGTCCTGCGGGTTCGTCGGCGGGATGAAGGGGAGACGGACCATGCCGCCGGCGACCTCCGCGCCGGCGCGGGACGTGCCGCGGCGGCGGCGGAACGTCGACAAAGCCTCACGGCGGCTGCGTTCGCCGGAGTCAATGGTGGGCTGGCGGTCGGTGGCATTGGTGTTGTCCCCGGCTGCGTTGGCTGTGCTGGCTGTGCCTGCTGTGCCGTCTGGGACGGGGGTGGGTTCGCTGTCATCGGCGAAGGGGTCGAAAGGCGTCGCCTGCGTCGACTCGCCGCCGGTGGGCTCGCTGTCACCGTCGCTGTGGCTGTCATTGTGGCTGTCGTTGTATTCGGTGCCGTCGGTGGACTCATCATCGTCGTCGGCGAAGGGGTCGAAGAAGGTCGCCTCGGTGGCGGGCCCCTCCGAGGGACGGTCGTCCGGGCCTTGTTCGTCGGAGTTCGTCACTGGTCGTCCTCGCTTCCGGATCCGTTCGAGTCGCTCGAGTCGCTCGAGTCGCTCGAGTCGCTCGAGTCGCTCGAGTCAGCCGAGTCGCTCGAGTCGGTTGAACTGGCGCGCTCGCGTATCGCGTTGAGCTCCGCGTTCTCCGCCGCGGAACGGTACTCCGCGGGCGGCGGGTCGGCCTCGCCCAGGTAGCCGGCGAGCCACCTGTCGTAGATCCTGTTCCAGGTGCCGTCGTCGCGGATGCGCTCCATGGTGGAGTTCACCTGCCGGATCAGCCCGGTGGTATTGCGCTGCTGCGGCAGGGCGGCGGCCATGCCGTAGTCGGTGCCGTTGGAGTCGTCACCGACGATCTCGGTGTACGGGTCCTGGGCCTGCAGCCCGGAGAGGATCGCGGAGTCGGAGTAGATGGCGTCGACCTGTTGGCGTTGCATCGCCATCAGGCAGTCCGACCAGGTCTGGGTGGCGAGGATGTCGCGGTGCGGCACCTCGTCGCGCAGCGCCTGCAGGTTGGTGGAGTCGCGCGTCACGCAGACCGTCTTGCCGGCCAGGTCGTCCTCGTCCTCGATGCCGGAATCGCGCATCGCCAGGATGCGCGGGTAGGTGGTGAGGTACGGCACGGAGAACTCCACCTGCTCCTGGCGTGCCGGGGTGATCGTGAACGTGCGCGCCACCAGGTCCACCGCGCCGGCGGCCAGGACGTCCTCCAGGTCGTTGCCCTCCACGTAGCGGTACTCGATCTTGGTCGGGTCGCCGAAGATGTCGCGGGCGACCTCGCGGGCCAGATCGATCTCGAAACCGGCGAGTTCGCCGGTCACCGGGTCGCGGAAACCGACCTGGTTCAGCGACTGGGCGACGCCCACCACCAGGCGGCCGCGCTCGATGATCTCGGGCACGCGCCGGGCGGGGGAGACGTCCTCCCCGGTCTCCGCGTTCACGTCCGGACGCAGCGAGCCGTAGGTGCCGCGCGTGGAGTCGATGCCCTCCTCGCTGGTGTGCGTGGAGAGGTCGTCGACGTTGTCGGATAGCGACGACCCATTAGGTAGGGCGAGCGTGGGGCTCGGCTCGTCGGGCCATTGCTGCAGTTCCTGGTCATTCGTCGCACAGGACGCCAGCACCAGGGAACCGGCCGCCACGACGCAGGTGAGGACGGTACGGAGGCGAGGGTGCGTATTCACAGGTACTCCTGGAGGCGGGGCCGGGTTCCGTAGATAATGCACAGCGCGGAGAGGACGCCCAGCAGGATCACCAGTGCAGAGACTTGCTGGGCAGAGACCCGGGAGTCGGCGAGGTAGGTGCGCAACTGGTCGCGGGTGTCGTCGATCAACGAGCGGAGGTTCTCGTCCAGCTGCTGATAGGGGTGGGTGTCCGAGTCCCCGATGGTGGCGTTGATCGCGGCGGCGTAGTCACCCTGCTGGACGTGGGCCAGCATCTGCGCGTGGGCGTTGTCCCAGGCGCGCAGGTTCTCCCGTGCCTCGTCGAGCACCTCCCGGTCACCGACGGAGTTGCGCAGCGCCTCCAACCCACTGTCCAGGCGGGTGACCTGGTCGGAGAAGTTGGTCTGGGTGTCGTCGGTGTACTCGCGCTGCACCAGGCCCAGGGCCTCGGTGGTGCGCGTCTGCTGCACGGTGATGCGCAGCGAGGTCAGCGACTCCAACGGCTGGGCGGTGCCGTCCAACCCGCGGGTGCCGTCGGTCCAGGTGGTCAGCGCCGCGCCGCCGGCCCACAGCAGCGACAGGGTCATCAGCACCGTCGCCGCAGCGTAGCCGCCGTTGATCCGTCGATTGGTCTGCGCGGCCAGCCAGAACTGGGCCACGAGCAGCAGCAGTACCGCAGCGACCAGGCCGGACATGGCGAACCAGCCGGGTTTGGTCAGGGCGAGCTGCTGCTCGGCGACCTCGGAGCTGGTGTTGGAGTACAACTCGCCGGCGGCCGGGAGGATCTCCTCCTGCATCATCGTGCTCGCCTGGGTCACGTAGGCCGCGCCGACGGGGTTGGCCAGCCGGTTGTTCACCCCGGACTCGGTGATCAGGCTGGTGTAGATCGGCAACTTCTCCTGAATCTCCAGGATCAGCGCCATCTCGCGGGTCGAGGGATCGTCGATACCGTTCGCCGCGCGGATGATCGCCCGCGAGGCGATGTCGACGGCCTCGCGGTAGGACGCATCGGTGTCGGTGCCGCCCGCGGCGTCCTCCACGAAGCCGGTGGTCGCCACCGAGTCCGCCACGGACAGGGAGTTGTACAGTTCCTGGGCGGCGAAGGAGACCGGCTCGGTTCGGTTGACCAGGGTGTTCAGGTCGCCTTGCTGCTGGGACGACTGGGCGGCCATCGCCCCGCCGGCGGCGAGGATCGCTAGCACCAGGACGACCGACACCACGGTGAGCAGTCCCGGGGTTGCCGAGACGAAGCGGCGGAAACGCCGGGGGATCTCCAACGCCGGAGTGAACACACTCAAGCGGCGCGACCCGTGGCCGTCGGTGGTGGTGTCGTCCATCCACCGGTCGGTGTCCTGACGGCGGCCACCGGGGCCGATCGCGGGGCCTTCGTTCAGGGTCGTGAACGTGCCGGTCGGGGCCGGATTGGTGGCCCCGTCGCTCGGATCTCCTGTCGGCACGGGCATGTAGGACATCCTACATTCGAGGGGCGAAGAAGTGTCAGTGCCCGGGGCTTGGCGGGTATGGCACGATAGGGGACATGATTGACGTCGAATCCTTGACCAAGCGGTACGGTTCCGCGACCGTCGTGGACGACCTGAACTTTTCGGTGCAGCCGGGGATCGTCACCGGATTCCTGGGGCCGAATGGTGCAGGCAAGTCCACCACCATGCGTATGATCGTCGGCCTTGACCGCGCCTCTGCCGGCACTGCCACGATCGACGGAATGCGTTACGACCAGTACTCCAAGCCGCTGCACAAGGTCGGCACGCTGCTGGACGCCAAGTGGGTGCACCCCAACCGCACCGCCGCGAACCACCTGCGGTGGCTGGCGGCGGCGAATGGATTCTCGCGCAAGCGCGTGGACGAGGTCCTCGACCTCGTCGGGTTGAGCGACGTTGCCGGCAAGAAGGCCGGGAACTTCTCCCTGGGTATGGGCCAGCGCCTCGGCCTCGCCGTCGCCCTGCTGGGTGACCCGGAGGTTCTGATCCTGGACGAGCCGGTCAACGGCCTGGACCCGGAGGGCATCCGGTGGGTCCGTGACTTCGTGCGCCACCTGGCGTCCGAGGGGCGCACGGTGATGATCAGTTCGCACCTGCTCAGCGAAATGGCGCTGACTGCCGACCACCTGGTGGTCATCGGTCGTGGCCGGCTGGTGGCGGACACCTCCACCCACGACTTCATCAAGAACGCCTCCACGGCGACCACGGTGGTGCGCACCGATCACCTCCCGGAGATGAAGAATGCGCTCACGGAGGAGTCCGTGGCCTTCGAGCAGAGCACCGACGACGACGGCCGCGACATCCTCATCCTGAAGGACACCGAACCCGACGAGGTCGGTGCCATCGCCTACACCTACGGTTTGCTGCTGCGCGAGCTCAGCGAGCGTCGCGCCTCCCTGGAGGACGCATTCATGCGGATGACCGGGCACGCGGTGGACTACCACGCGAATCTGGGCGCCGGGCCCGACGGCATCGGGGACGTCCCCGACCTCAGCGCCCTGCCGACCACCCCGACCTCCGAGGGGGAGAAGTAATGCTCGCACACACGATCAACGCCGAGTGGATCAAGATTCGCACCACCAAGGCGGTCTACTGGACCTCCGCGCTCATCGTCGTCTTCTCCGTGGCCTTCGGCGGGTTCATGGGGTGGGCGAATGCGATGAACTACAACATGGCCGTCGACGACGGCAACGCGGATCTCGCCGCCCTCAGCGTGGACGGGCTGACCTTCTCCAGCGCGCTGTTGGGCCTGCAGCTCTTCGGGGTGATGATCATCCTGATCCAGGGTGCGCTGCTGGTCACCGGCGAATACGGCAACAACACCGCCAAGTCGAATGTGCTGGCGGTGCCGAAGCGCTGGCAGATCCCGGTGGCCAAGTTCTTCGTCTACGGCGTGATCGCCGCGGTGGTCACACTCGTGTCCGCCGTGATCAGCGTGCTCGTGACCCGGTGGGCGGCCGGCACCCAGATCGACGACGACGCGATCCTGTCCAATATCTCGCTGTCTGCCGACGACGCCTGGACGGTCATCTTGCGTATGGTGATCTACTCGCTCGGCGCGGTTGCCCTGGCGATCGGCGTGGCGTACCTGGTGCGCCGCACCGCCGGTGCCATGGCCGTCCTGCTGCTGTGGGTCCTCGTCCTCGAGGACATTGTCTCGATGGTGCCGAAGGTGCAGGACTGGGTTCCCCAGTACCTCCCGTTCAACAACATCGGTTCGGCGGTGAACCTCAACGACCTCGCGGACGCGCCGTGGGGTCAGAACGGTTCGGTGCTCTACTTCGTGGTGGTCTGCCTCGTCGTCTTCGTCATCGGTGCGGTCACGCTGCGTCGACGTGATGCGTGACGACTCCTCCCGGGCAGAGTCCCGGGTTGCAGGTGGATCCGTTGCGACGATCTCCCTGGCGATGCTCGCCGGCATCGCGCTGCTGTCCACCGGCGGTCCCTTCGGCACGGACATGTATCTGCCGTCGCTGCCCGAGATCACCGACGACCTCGGGACTACGGCGTCCCTCACCCAGCTGACGATCACCGCCTTCATGGTCGGGATGGCCGTCGGCCAACTCGTGGTGGGGCCGCTTTCCGACCGCGCAGGACGCCACCGCCTGCTGGTCACGGCCACCGTGGTGGGCCTGGCGGCATCTATCGTGTGTGCGCTGGCTCCGTCCATCTGGCTGTTCATCGTGGTGCGCTTCTTCCAGGGTGCCGCCGGTGGCGCGGCGGTGACGCTGGGACGCTCGATGATCGCCGACCGGTTGTCCGGCGCTTCCGCGGCGGCGGCCCTGTCGACGATGATGATCTTCACCTCCGTCGCGCCGATCATTGCCCCTGTGGTGGGTGGCGCAGTCGCCGGCCTGGCCGGGTGGCGGGCGGTGTTCTGGACGCTGGCGGGCATCGCCGTAGCCCAGGTGCTGGTGGCTTTCCTCCTTCCGGAGACCCATCCGGCGGAGAAACGCACCGAGGGCGCCATGCTCGTGGTGTACCGGCGCATGGCCGGACTCTTCCGTGTGGGGCCGTATGTGGGGCACCTCGTGGCCTTCGCCATCGGCTTCGGTGGGTTCTTCGCCTTCGTGTCCGGTTCATCCTTCGTGATGCAGGAACAGTTCGGCCTTAGCGCGTCCCAGTTCAGCCTGGTCTTTGCCGGAAATGCGGTAGCACTGGTGCTGGCGAATATGGTCAACGCCCGGGTCGTGGCCCTGGCCGGTCCCGCCCGAATGCAGGCGATCGGGCAAATTCTGCTGATTACCGGTGGCCTCGGGCTGCTCGTCATCGCCCTGACAGTGCACTCGCTGGTGCCGGTGATCATCTTCACCTTCGTGGCGACGATCGGTACGGGCCTGAACCTGGGCAATACGACTGCCCTGGCGATGGATCTGGCACCGGGGCGTGCGGGGGCAGGTTCGGCGCTGCTGGGTGCAGGGCAGTTCCTCGCCGCCGGCATCGTTGCGCCGCTGGTGGGACTGGGGGAGGACGGTCTGCTGACCATGGCCACGGTCATGGTGGTGTGCGCCTGCGTCGCCGCAGTCGGCGGTCTCTACGGTCGGCGTGGGGCGCAGCAACAGACGGGGAACTGCAGCTAGCCTTCAAGGTCAGAACTCACTGCGTGTGCTGTCCCCGCAGCTCGGGGAACCTGTCTTCCCAGACTTGGCGAAGCGCCAGCGACCAGAACAGATCTGGCCAGTCGTTGATCAGGTGGTCGCGGTTGACGATCCGGCAGATGTCAGCGACCGTGCCTTCCTCCATAGCAGCCCCGTAGGCTTTACGCCGCCCCGCCAGTGTTCCGAGGTCTACAGTCACACCACCCGGCCTGGCCCAGTACAGGTCTATCGGCAGATGGATGAGCCCCTCAGACGGCCCAGCCAGGTCGGAAAGGGAGTCCGGGAGGCAGTAGGGCTTGAACTGACGTACGCGAGGCCGGTCAGATCGAACTGTGGATGGTGTCTCCATTGTCCCATCCTCCCAGGTGATGGACTGCGTTGGTCAGCCCGATCATACTCTGACCGGATTCACATACGTCACCGGCGACTCGCTGAAGTCCGTCGCCGCCGAACTCGGCATCAACCGCAATACCCTCAAAACTTGGGTAGTCCGGTTCTCCTCCAACCCGCGGGCCGCCAACTCGAACGCGACAACGCTCGACTGGGCGCGGTACACGACATCCTGCGGCGGGCCGCGAAGAATCTCACGGAAGAGGCGAACTGATGAGTCGCTTGACGGTTCGTTGACGACACCCGTACCGACCCGAACTGTGACGGGGCCCCGCACCCGAGCAATGGACAGAAACTGTGCCGCCCACACCACCGGCCCGTTGGCCCAGGCTTATGACCCGGACGACACCGAGGACCCTCCCGGCTAGCCCCCACCCCCTACCTACACGTCAGCCCCCGCACCGTCCCAGGTGCAGGGGCCAGACGTGCGGGCCAAAAGTACGGGCCGGGCCAGCGTCAGTTCCGGCTGCGCTGGATGTCCTCGATGAGGCTCTCCGCGGCAATCGACAGGTTACGCAGCGCGGGTACGCCGCGGCGCAGCTTCGCCAGGTCTCGTCCATCCATGCGCCGGGCCGCGCGGGCGATGAGCATCGCCCATTCGTCGGTGATCGAGTTCAGCATCTCGATGCCCTCGTCGGACAGGTACAGGTCCTGGGCCCGACGGTCCTGGTCGTTGGCCTGGCGCAGCACCAGGCCGGAGTTAATCAGCCTCCGCACCGTGGCCGAGACGTTCGACGCTCGCAGGAAGCGCAGCCGGGCAATGTCTGAGACTCCGCAGCCTGGGTGCTGGGCGATGAAGTGCAGGACCTCGATCTCGGACTGCGAGATCGCAAGCTTGTGGTTCGGTCGGTCCATCAGGCGACGCAGCGCCGAGAGGAAGTCGTAGACCGCCGTGGCGATCTCGGCGACGTCTATCTCCGGCAGGATCTCCGGGGCACGGTGACCACGGATCTGGTCCTGGACCGGGTCCGAGCCAAGGTCGTTGACGAAGTCGGCGAAGTCATCGGCGGTCTCGGTGGAGTCCGCGGTGTCCCGGATGTCTTTGGCCATGATGGGCTCCTTGTCCGCTACGGGCTAGCTTCTGTCGTGAATCTCGATCCTGTCCGCTACTACGCTATCGGACCCCGTCCGACGCCGTGGTAGTTTCCAAGACCTATTGTTTATGACATTGTAAGCCATTTACTGCAGAGCGGACGTAAGGCGGGCGACATTCTCCACGTAGCGCCTCATCAGCGGCCGGTTTCCCCACTCCTCGCCGGTGAGCTCCGTGCAGTCTGAGCGGTAGTCCGCGGTCACGTCCATCATCGCGGCGAGCAGGTCACCGTGCCCGGCGAGCATCGTCACTTCGTAGTTCAGCCCGAAGGAACGCATGTCCATGTTCGATGAACCGATGATCGCCAGCTCCTCGTCGGCGATGACGTACTTCGAGTGCAGCACCGCGGGGTAGGGGTAGCGGTAGATCCTGACCCCTGCCTGGAGCATCTCCGCGTAGTAGGACGACTGTGCGTAGTCGACCATGGGTTGGTCTGCCTTCTCAGAGACGAAGAGTTCGACCTCCACGCCGCGGTAGGCGGCGGTCGTCACTGCGTCCAGCAGCGACTCGTCCGGCACGAAGTAAGGGCTGACCAGGACCAGGTGTTCCTTGGCGTGGTGCGCCACGGAGGTGAACAGCCGCAGGTTCGGTTCGGTGGTGAACCCGGGGCCGGACGGGATGACCTGCAGGATCTCGTCGCCGGAATCCGGGACCTCGGGGGCGTTGTTGGCGTTGAGCCAGCGGGTTGCCTGCGAGGGGGAGAGCAGGTCGAGCTCCTCCTTGGACTCGGTGAACCAGTCGACGGCGAAGACAGTGTCCAGGCTCATCACGATCGGGCCGGTGACCTCAGTCATCACGTCGATCCAGTGGCGGCCCTGCTTCTGGTTCTTCGACATCATGTAGCTGGAGTCGATCATGTTCTGGCTGCCCATGAAGGCGGTGTGCCCGTCGACGACCACGATCTTTCGGTGGTTACGCAGGTCGGGGCGGCGGAAGCGCCACTTCAGGGGTTTCAGCGGCAGCATCAGCATCCACTCGACCCCGATGTCGCTCAAGCGCTTGCCGAGCTTGCGGTAGCCCGGGTACTTCCAGCTGCCCACGTGGTCGAACATGAGACGCACCTTCACGCCGCGTTGCACGGCGCGCTCGAGCGCGTCGAAGAATACGCCGGTGGTGTCGTCCCAGCAGGTGATGTAGATCTGGACGTGCACGTAGTTCTTGGCATTGTCGACCGCGTCGGCCATGGCCTGGATCGACTTCTCGTAGTCGGAGTGCAGCGCCACCATCCGGCCGGTCGCCGCGGGCATGGATGTCAGGTGACGGTTGAGATGCATCATGCTGCGGATCTCGTCGGTGACCTGGAAGCCGGTGGGCACGTCCGGCTCGTCGTTGCTCACGGTGCGGATCAGCTCATTGGCCTGGTTCTGGATCTTGTGGCGCCGCCGGTTGATGTACGGGGAGCCGATGAACAGGAACAGGATGATGCCGGCGAAGGGGATCAGGAAGATCGCCAGCAGCCAGGCCATCGCACTGGTGGGTTTGCGCTGCGAGGGAACGTAGCCCAGGGCGATGAACTTCAGGGTGTAGTCCAGCAGCACCAGCGCCCATTGCCACCACTCCAGCCCGCCGCCGACGACGTTGCCGAACAGGGGGAAGCCGATGTTGTCGGGGGTGAAGAAATCCCAGAACTCGTTGGCGTTGACGGCGGCGTCGGCGGCGTCGGCCATCACGGTAATCACAGCGCGTACTCCACGATCACGGGCGCGTGGTCGGACGCGCCCTTGCCGCTGCGTTCGTTCCGGTCCACCGAGGGGGAGGACGGTTCCACGCCACGGCTGTACTGCAGGTCGATGCGGATGCCCTGGTTCTTCTGGAAGCGCATCGCCTGGTAGTCCCAGTAGGAGTAGGTGCCCTTGAGGGGTGCGGTGGCCTCGGTCATGCCGCCGCGCTCCCGGATCGCCTCGAGCGCGGCGCGCTCACGCGGGGTCACGTGCGTCTTGCCCTCGAACCAGGAGCGGTCCCACAGGTCCTCGTCGGTGGGGATGATATTGAAGTCGCCGACCACGACCACCGGCACAGCAGGTGAACCGTCCTTCCCCGTCTCCAGGTAGGACGCCAGGGCGTCGAGGAAGTCCAGCTTGTAGGTGAAGTGGCGGTCGGAGATCTCCCGCCCGTTGGGGACGTAGAGGCTCCACACTTCCACGCCGCCGCATACCGCGCCGATGGCGCGTGGCTCGGTGACGGGCTCCTCGGCGGGATCCTTGCTGAAGCCGGGCTGTCCGAAGTCGGTGCGCACGTCCTGCAGACCGACCCGTGACAGGATCGCCACGCCGTTCCAGGCGTTCTCCCCGGCGTGGGCGTGTTCGTAGCCGAGGTCGGAGAAGTCGGGGAACTGCGCGTCGGTGCACTTGGTCTCCTGGAGGCACAGGACGTCCACGTCCGAGCGTTCCAGGAAGTCCCGGACGCGCTGTTCCCGGGTGCGCACGGAGTTGATGTTCCAGCTGGCGATCCTCATGCCCTACACCATATCTTTTCCGGTGCGGATCCGGCCCAGTGCGATGCTCTCCTTAGGTTCGGGCAGTGTCCCTTATGGCGGCCTGCGCGTGCGGGTCGTCCAGCGTGAGGCAGCGGTGCCGGTGGTGTTCGGCGAAGCCGAGGGAGCGGTAGAGCCCGAGCCCGGCATCGTTGGACGCGATGACCTGCAGGTAGCTGCGCGTGGCACCGTGCTCGCGTCCCCAGTGCAGCATGGCGGTGCCCATGAGGCGCCCCAGGCCGCGCCGGCGCCACCGCGGGTCGACCTCCACGGCGGAGTAGCCGAGGTGCTGTTCGCGTCCGCCGGCGGT
The DNA here is from genome assembly GCF_052377405.1 of Corynebacterium sp. AOP40-9SA-29. Taxonomy (NCBI): domain Bacteria; kingdom Bacillati; phylum Actinomycetota; class Actinomycetes; order Mycobacteriales; family Corynebacteriaceae; genus Corynebacterium; species Corynebacterium sp. AOP40-9SA-29. Next base: position 57,485 of record NZ_JBQSWR010000007.1, read on the forward strand.
GACGGTGCCGCGGGTGACGGCCACGAGTTGCCCGTCGACGGTGAGGCGGGCGAAGCCGAGTGTGCCGTCGATGCGCGAGGCCAGCAGCCGCAGCGCGTGCTCGGGCAGGGGTTCACCGCGGAAGTGGTAGAGGCTCAGCCATTCGTCGTCGGGCTCGTCGGCCACGGAGAACTCCACCTGCACACCGGCAACGTCAGGCAGCACAGGCAGCTCACCTTCCAGAGTCCGGGTCATCACGATGATCTCCGGGCCGGACGTGGCCCCGGGCAGTCCTGCCAACTGCTCGGCTGGACGCGCCACGCGGTCGGGCAGCAGGATGCGCGTCGGCAGGTCGTGGTCGCGGTAGAACTCGCGGATCTGCTCCAACGGCACCGGGGTGGTGCCGGTCTCCGGGCCCAGCGGCACCGCCGAGTTGGAGCGTTCGGTGATGCCGTCGCCGGCGCGCATCAGCCAGCCGCCGACGCTGGCGTTGGTGATGCCCGGGAACGCCGCGGCCGTCGCCGCCTCGACGGCGCGGATATCGGAGGTGCGCACCGGACGGTCCGCCAGCGTCTTGAGAACCACCACGTCGGACGCCGCGATCTCGTGCACCTCCCCGGCCGCCGTGCGCAGGCGCAGCGGGTCGACGGAGTCGACGACGCCGATGACATCGGTGACGAGCGGACGGCCCGTCGCCGGATTCATCTCGGGGCGTCCTGCGCTATTTGTGCTGTTCGCGTTCGAACGCATCAGGCGCCGCACGGTGGCGCGCACGCCCACGCGCACCCCGGCGGGGTCGGTGTGGCGCGAGACCGGGAACGGCAGGCCCGTGACGGACGGGGCGACCGCCCCGGCGTGGGCGCCGGACCAGGAAGTGTCAGGTTGCTCAGTCATCGTGGCCGAAGGGATCCGGGTCCACCCCGGGGGTCCAGGAGTTGCCGGGCACGGTCCAGCCCTCGCGCTTCACAGTCTTCTTCGCCGCACGCTTGTTCCGGCCGATGAGGGTGTCGATGTAGAGGAAGCCGTCGAGGTGGCCGACCTCGTGCTGCAGGCAGCGGGCGAAGAAGCCGTAGCCTTCCACGCTGACGGGCTCGCCGTGTTCGTCGAGCCCGGTGACGCGTGCCCAGTCGGCACGCCCGGTGGGGAAGTCGTGGCCGGGGACGGAGAGACACCCCTCCACGTCGTCCTCCTCGTCCGGCATGGTCTCCGGGATCGTGGAGGTCTCCAGCACCGGGTTGATCACGCAGCCGCGGCGCATGGGGCCGCCCTGGGCGTCGATCTCCTCGGCGGGTTTGCGCGAGCCGTCCGGCCCGTCGATATCGGGGCAGTCGTAGATGAAGAACCGCTGGGCCACGCCGACCTGGTTCGCGGCCAGGCCCACCCCGTGGGCGCGTTCCAGGGTTTCGTACATATCGGCAACCAGCTGCTGGAAGCGGTCACCGCCGATCTCCGCCTCGGCGACGGGTTCGGTGGGGCTGTGGAGGACGGGGTCGCCGCAGATGACGACGGGGAGAACTGACATGTGCTCCAGAATAACCGCCCTGCGCGGTGTCACACGCTCAGGTCACACTTTTCCACGGACTTCGGCACCAGCCACACGGCGATGCCCGACACGATCGCGATGGCGGCGAGGTAGAGCCCGATCGTCCAGGACTGTCCCGTGGAGTCCAGCAGCAGCTGGGCGATCATCGGAGCGAAGGCGCCACCGAGGATCGAGCCCAGGGCGTAGCTGATCGACGTGCCCGAGTAGCGCACTTCGGCAGGGAACATCTCGGCGTACAGCGCCGACTGCGGGGCATAGGACGGTGCCAGCCCGAAGGTGAGCACCACGATCACCAGCACCAGCCAGAGCAGCTCGCCCTTGTCGACGAAGAACCACATCGGCACCGCCCACACCGCGATCAGCGCGTAGCCGATGATGAATGTCTCGCGGCGTCCGATCTTGTCGGAGACCCGCCCGGACCAGATGGTGAGCACCAGCCAGGACACACCGCCGATGAGCGTGGCGATCAGCGTGTGGGACTTCGGCATGCCCAGCGAGTTGGAGCTGTAGGAGGAGAAGAAGGCGATGATCATGTAGCCGGCGGCGTTGTTACCAGCGAAGATCAGGGCGGCGAGCACCACGCGGCGCCAGTGGTTCTTGAACAGGCTGCCCAGCGGTGCGGAGGCCTCCTTGCGGCGCGCCTGCATCTCCAGGAACACCGGGGACTCGTCGACGGCACGGCGGATCAGGTAGCCCACGGCGATGAGCACCACCGAGGAGATGAAGGGGATGCGCCAGCCCCAACTCTGGAACGCCTCATCGGACATGTTACTGGTCAGCAGGAACATGAAGGACGACGCCAGGATCAGACCCAGCGGGACGCCGATCTGCGGGTAGGAGCCGAACATGCCGCGCTTCTCGCGCGGGGCGTGCTCCACGGCCATCAGGGCCGCGCCGCCCCACTCGCCACCGGCGGAAAGACCCTGCAGGATGCGCAGCAGGATCAGCAGCAGCGGTGCCGCCACGCCGATGGTTTCGTAGGTGGGCAGCAGACCGATCAGCGCGGTGGCCACACCCATGCCGAACAGGGTGACGACCAGGACCATCTTGCGTCCATACCGGTCGCCGAGGTGACCGGCGACAACAGCGCCGAGCGGGCGGAACAGGAAGCTAATGCCGATGGTCGCCCAGGAGATCACCTGCGCCAGCGGGGAGTCGCCCAGCGGTGCGAAGAACAGGGGAGCGAAGACGAAGGCCGCGGCCTGCGCGTAGATGAAGAAGTCGTACCACTCGATGGTGGTGCCGACGAGCGTGCCTGCAAGGACACGTCTCTGCTCCGGTGTTTGCTTCTGTGGGGCTTCTGTCGTGGCGGTGCTCATGTGTGTCTCTCCGGGTCTCTTCCGTGGGGGACGATTCACTGGCGGGTCGTTCGTCCTGGCAGCAGTACTGTACGCAACAGTGGCGCTATGTTGAGGTGAAACTACCATCCTGGCTCGTCTAAACTGATTCACCGTGGAGGAACAGAGTGCAGATACGGGGGTGGGGATCTCGCAGCGTGACCGCGAGATGCTCGACTTCGAGTCGCTGTGGTGGCGCGACGAGGGGGCGAAGGGCGAGGAGATCCGACGTCGTTTCGGCGTGACCCCGGTGCGCTACTACCAGCAACTCAATGCGTTGATCTCGCGGCCGGAGGCGCTGGACGTGGCTCCGGTGGTGGTCAGGACGCTGCTGCGGCGCAGGGGGGACTGACTGCGGGGTGTCGTGTGGACGTGACGGGTGTGACTGTCGTTAGTATTGGGGCGTGACTGATCAGAGCGGACCCCGACACGGAGACGATTCCGTCTACGACCCGAACCCGGACACGGCCTACGACGAGGACTACGCCATCGCCCCTGAGGCCGGCGCAGCAGGCGCAGGTGCTGGTGCTGGTGCTGGCGCGGCGGGTGCCGGTGCCGCTGGTGGCACCGGCGGCCCACCGCTGCGTGGCCTGGCCATGGTGCTCACCGCCGTCGCCGTGATCCTGATCGCCTGGGGCATCTACGCCGTCGTCGGCGGGGACGATGACGAGACCGACACCGCCGGCGCGACCCAGAGCGAGTCCGCCGGGCAGGACGGCGCGTCCGACGCAGATTCCGACGCAGCGTCCTCCCCGCAGGACGATGCGGACGCCGGTGCGTCCGACGATGCCGCAGCGTCCGGCACGGACGGCGCAGATGGCACGGACGGTGCGGACGCCGCAGCGTCCGGCGACGAAGGCGACGGAAACACCGACGGCGATGATGGTGCCGACGAGCCGGCCGCCGGCGAGGTCGACCGCGCCGGGACCGCCGTCACCGTGCTGAACAACAGTGGTGAGCCCGTCGCCCAGTCCACCGCCGACCGCCTGCGCGGCGAGCAGTGGACCAATATCGGCTACGGCAACCTGCGCGGACGCATCGACGGCATCAGCGAAGAGTCCCGCGTCTACTACCCCGAAGGCAACGCCCAGGCGCAGGCCGCCGCCGAGCAGGTCGCCGGCGATCTCGGGATCTCCGCCGCCGCCGGCAACCCCGACTACTACAACCGCTTCGGCGAGGCCGACGTGCGCAACGGGCCGAAGGCCGACGGTGTGGTCGTCGTGCTGACCGGCCCGCTGTGACCGTGATGCAGTAATATCCTTCCCATGGAATTTCCGTCCTCCGCCCCGACGGTCGGCATCGAGTGGGAGGTCGCCCTCGTCGACCCCAGGACCAGGGACCTTGTGCCCCGCGCCCCCGAACTCGTCGACGCGCTCGACGAACGCTTCCCGGGCCACCGGGTCACCCGCGAGTTCCTCGCCAACACCGTTGAGATGGTCACCGGCGTGCACAAGACCATCCCCGACGCCGTCGAGGACCTGCGCGAACAGCTCACGCAGATCCTCACCGTCGCCGATGACCTCGGCGTGGGCGTGTTCTCCGCCGGCACACACCCTTTCGCGCACTGGGGCGACCAGATCCTCAGCGAGAAGGACAGCTACCAGGAGATCATCCAGCGCACCCAGTACTGGGGACGCCAGATGCTGATCTGGGGCATCCACGTGCACGTCGGCGTGGGCGGTCGCGACCGGGTGTGGCCCATCATCAACGCCGTGATGACGCAGTACCCGCACGTGCTCGCGCTCTCGGCGTCCTCCCCGGCGTGGGAGGGGCTCGACACCGGCTACGCCTCCAATCGCACCCTGCTCTACCAGCAGCTCCCCACCGCCGGCATGCCCTACCAGTTCGCCGACTGGGACGAGTGGGAGGCCTTCAACGAGGACCAGGACCGCTCCGGGGTGATCAACCACACCGGCTCCATGCACTTCGACGTGCGCCCCTCCAAGTACGGGACGGTGGAGGTCCGCTTCGCCGACGCCACCATGGACATCCGCGAGGTCGGCGCCATCAGCGCCTTCATCCACTGCCTGGTCGTGTACTACGAACGCGAGTGGGAGGCAGGACGCGACCTGCCGAGTCTGCAGCACTGGCACGTCGCCGAGAACAAGTGGCGCGCGGCCCGTTATGGCCTTGAGGCCCTGATCATCACCGACCGTGACACCACGGAACGCTGGATCACCGAGGACATCGCCGACTGGCTCGACGTGCTCGCCCCCATCGCCGAGGAGTTCGGTTGTGCGGACACCCTGCAGGACGTCCGGGGGATCATGGAACGTGGTGGCGACTACGCCCTGCAGCGCGCCGCGGCCCGCGAGGCCGGTGCCGCGCTGGAGCCTGGTGTGCGCACCCGTGGTGACGTGGGCGCGGAGGAAGGGTTCACCCAGCCCGAGGCATGGATCGCCGCGGTGGACCTCACGGTGGACACGCTGAAGCGCTCGGTGAAATAGTCGCCCCTCCAGGTAGGGTTTCGGGCTGAAATGCTGCCTGGAAGGGTGATCGCGCTGCGTTGTGGGGAGGGGCGCGGGGAGAGGGGAGAGCCTCTACCCGTGCAGTCGCCCGGCGGCGGAGGTCAACGCGCTGGCGATGGAGAGGTCACGGTCGGCGCCGAAGCCCACGGCCCACACCTTCTTCGTCTCGTGCTGCGCGAAGACGAAGGTCGCGGTGGCCTCGAAGATGTCGTACTGGTGGAATTCCAGGATCTCCACGCGTCGACCGTGGTCGGCGAGGATCTGGGTCATGGCGGACGCCGCGCCCATCGAGGTGATGGAGACCTGTGTGCCGGCGTCCTCCCGCAGACCGGTCAGCGTGATGTCGAAGCAGCGCCGACCCGCAGGACGCCGCGTGGTGGTCATCGACTCGACCCGGTAGGTGGCAGGGGCGTAGGTGGCGACGAACTTGCGCCATTCCATGCCGCGGGCTTCCTGGCGCATTCCGGCGGGCAGGCGGTAGCCGAAGCGGGCCCGGAAGGGGTCCTCGGCGAAGACGCGGCTGCGGCGCTTCTCCAGGCGGGTGGGGTTGCCCTCCCGGTAGGTGACGGCGGTGGAGCGTCGCACACCAGGACGGGCGGTGTAGACGGGGGTGAGGCGTTCGTCGCGGGCGTCGTCCGTCCGTGCGAAGCGAATCATTGTGGTGGTGGGCATCCGGTTGTCCTGTGACTCGAACATCAGTGGGTCTTCCCTTTGTGCTGGTTACCGTCGGTGGGATGTGGACCGACGCAGCATCCTGCGAGTAGCGTGACTTCCCCGTGGTGGAGGGGTCAGTCCGCGCCTCCACCCGGGTGGGCTACTCGCTTGAGGGTGTTGATCATGGAGATGATGTTATCTGCATCACTGTCTGAGGGCAACCCCGCGGTGGACGGGGCCTGAACCCTAGGTGGACAATGCCCCCGAACGGGCGAGGAACAGCAGCTCGGCGGTGCCGATCGCGGCGATCTCGGTGGGGTCCACGGACTCGTCGGCGGAGTGGATGCGGCAGGACGGTTCCTCGATGCCGAACAGGGCGAGCTCGGCGTTGGGGTAGCGCTCCAGCAGGGCGTTGCTCAGCGGGATCGAGCCGCCGGAGCCGATCTCGGCGGTCTCCTCGGCGTCGTAGGCGTCCGCCAGGGCCTGCGCGAGCAGTTTCAGGGCGGGCCCGGAGGTGTCCGCGGAGAACGGGGACGCCAGCGACTGGCGTTCGATGCTGATCCGCGCGTGGTGGGGGACGTGCTCCTCCAGGTGCTTGACCAGTGCGTCCTGCCCGACCTTGGGGTCCATTCCCGGCGGGATGCGTAGGCTGACCACGGCACCGGCCTCGGCGACGACGGCGTTGACGGAGTCGGCGACCGAGAGGGAGTCCAGGCCGGTGACGGTGATCGAGGGGCGGGAGATGGTGAGGTCATTGGGGTTGAGGCCCTGCGCCGCACCGAGGACGTCGACACCGTCGAGGACGCCGGCGTCGGCGCGGAAGGTGGCCTCGTCGGGGCCGCGTCCTTCCCAGCGTGCGTCGGACGTGAGCCCGTCGACGGCGACGAGGCCGTCGTCGTCGTGCAGGGTGGCGAGCAGTCGGACGAGGGCGAGCAGGGCGTCCGGCGCGGCACCGCCGAACTGGCCGGAGTGCATGGGCTGCTCCAGGGTGCGCAGCCGGACGGTGACCGGCGCGGTACCGCGCAGGGCGGTGCAGACCGCGGGGACGCCGAGGGCGTCGTTGCCGGAGTCGGCGATGAGGAAGGTGTCGGCGGCGAAGAGCTCCGGCTCGGATGCCAGGAGGTCCTCCAGGCCGTAGCCGCCGCGCTCCTCGGAACCCTCGACGACGACGCGCACGCCGATGCTGCGCAGGGCGGTGGCGGTGGCATCGTCCAGATCGCCGGAGTCGAGCAGCGCGTTGATCGCGCGCAGCACCGCGAGGTGCATCACGACGTGGCCCTTGCAGTCCGCCGCGCCGCGTCCGTACCAACGCCCGTCGCGCTCGGTGAGCTCCCAGGGGGAGGACGTCCAGTTCTCGACGTCGCTGGCGGGCTGCACATCGTAGTGCGAGTAGAGCAGCACCGTGGGCCAGCCCTCGGCGGCCTCGCGCACGCCGATGGCCGACACCGAGCCGTCGGAGGTGGTGTGCGGCTCGACGGGCACGCCCTCGGCGCGGAAGGCGTCGGCGACCCAGCGGGCGGCGCCGGCGTTATCGTCCTCCAGGCCGGGGGTGGAGTGCACGGAGCGGAAGGCGACGAGGTCGGTCAGCGCCTGCTGCAGCCACGGCATCTGCGCGGTGACGGCGGCGCGGGCGATCTCGGCGGAGAAAGCGGTCGAAGTGTTCTCAGGCATGTCCACCAGCCTAGTCCGGTGGGTTTTGGACCCGCCCGAGTGCCTTCCGGGTGGCTTCCGGGTGGCTTGCGGGAGACCACGGTGATTTCTTGCGGAAAACTTGCGGGAAGACGGGGTCGTTCCTTGAGGTCGGTCGTTCACAATGAGTTCACAGCCACCCGGAGAGAGGAAAAACCGATGACCACCACCCAGCCCCACATGGACTCACCCGTCGTGATGCCCGTGCAGGAGAAGATCGCGCACGAGAAGATCGTGGAGACCACCGACAACGGGTTCGTGACCGTCACGTCCCAGGGGTCGGTGTCGAAGACGCGCCCGCACACCTCCATCGCCTGCGTGATTCCGGCATACAACGAGGAGGACTCCATCGCCGGAGTCCTGGACTCGCTGCTCGGCCAGTCCCGCCCGCCGGAGGTTGTTCACGTGGTCATCAACAACACCACCGACCGCACCTTCCCGATCGCCCGGAGTTACGCCGGTGAGCACCTGCAGGTGGGCGAGGGGCCCGGGCACACGGTGGAGACCTATTCCACCTATGTTTTCGTCCACGACATTGGTGAGAACGCGGATAAGAAGGTCGGGGCGCTGAACTACGGTTTCGCGAAGGTCTGCGACAGTTTCGACTACCTGCTCGGCGTCGACGGCGATACGATCCTGGAGTTCGACACCGTGGAGCGTCTCGAGCAGGAGGCGCGTTCGGAGTCGCGTATCGGCGGCATCTCGGCGATCTACACCGTCGACCACGCGTCGAGCCGGGGCATCATCTCTTCCTTCCTCACCACCGGTCAGCGGGCACAGTTCGCGGCGTTCACCATGGACAACCTGCTGCGCGGGCGCAATATGGCCGTTCTGGGCGGGCAGTGCTCGTTGTTCTCCATGCAGGCGCTGAAGGACGTGATGGAGGCCAACCGGCAGGCAACTCCGTGGGTGCGTGACAGTGAGGTCGAGGACTCCCTGCTCTCGCTGCAGCTGCGCAACATCGGGTCGGCGACGAAGATCAGCGCCACCGCGCGGGCCTCGGTCGGCGGCATGCACACGGTGCGAGCGCTCGACGGTCAGCAGGTGAAGTGGAACTTCGGGGCCATCGACCTGATGTGGCCGGGGCAGCGGTCGACGACCGCAGGCCAGCCGTTCCACCCGAATCTGCGGCTGCGGTGGTTTGAGAACATCTCGATGCTGGGCAATATCCTCATCCGCCTGGGGTTCCTGCTCCTGGTCGCCGCCTCGCTGAGCATCGACGCCTTCGTGTTCAGCCCGATCTGGCTGATCCCTCCGGCAGTTTCGGTGGTGCTGAACCTGAGGATCGCGATGTCGATCAAGGGGCACACCATGCGTGACATCCTGTTCGCCCTGCTGTTCTTCCCCTCGGAGATCTACCTGTGGATCCGCATGGGGCACTTCGTTCGGGCGTGGGCGAAGTTCTTCAGCAAGGCCCAGACCGACAACTGGGCGGCGCAGGCGAAGGCCGAGGGTGGCCGCGGTTCGGCCTTCCTGGTCCCCCTCATCGTGGCTGTGCTGATCGTCGGTGGCGCGATGTACGCGTGGTTCCAGCAGGCGGCGGTTGTGCAGTCGGCGATCCTGTCGCTGGGCTGGCCGGTGCTGTACATCACGACGATGGTCATGACCTTCTTCATGCTCCGCAAGGCAGTTCGCCGCCACCACGGTTTCACCGTCTAGTCGTGAATACGATAAAAGCAGGGCAGGACGCCCCGGCCACCTCGCGAGGCGGCCGGGGCGCTGGGGGCGTCCGGCGTGTTAGGCGCGGAGCGTGCAGGTCAGCTGGACGCAGAGGCGAGTTTGTAGCCGACGCCGCGGACCGTCTCGATGACGGCGGCTGTGGACGTGGCGGACGCCGCCGCTTCGCCGCGTCCGAGTTTCCGGCGGAGGTTTCCGATATGTACCTCCACCGCACGCTCGTCGGCCTCGCTGACGTAGGTGGCGGAACCCATCGAGTCCTCCGCCCGGAGATGCCGGACGAGGTCGGCTTTGGTGCGGACCCGGCGACCACTCGACAACAACGTGTGCAGGAGCTCGAATTCGGTCCGGGTGAGGACGATTTCCTCGGTGCCGACATTCACCGTCCGGGTGTCCGGGTCGAGCCGGAGGTCGTTGTGCGAAAGGACCTTCGAGCCGTCCGACAGGGTTGGACGCGCCGGTGCGGTGCCAAGCGGCTCGGTGATTTCGATGGATGCAGCGGATCCCGCGAGTTCAGCGTTTGCAGCGTTTTCAGCGCCTGCAGCGTTTTCAGTGGATTCGGCGGCTTCGGCGGACTCGGGGAATTCCTCGGGTTCGCCGTGCTCTGTGGCGGTGCGCGGGCGACGGAGCATGGCCGTTACGCGTGCCCGGAGTTCACGCGGACGGAAGGGCTTCGTGATGAAGTCGTCCGCCCCGGTGTTCAACGCCATCAGGGTGTCGACCTCGTCGGTGCGTGCCGAGATAATAATGACGTAGCAGTCGCTGAGCAGGCGGATCTGCCGGACGACTTCGAAGCCGTCGATTCCGGGAAGGCCCAGGTCGACGGTGGTGATGTTGGGCCGGTGGCTCTCCACGGCGTCGACACCCGTCGCCCCGTCGGAGGCGACGTGGACCTGGAAACCGGATTGTTGGAGAACCGAGGAAATCAGATCCCGGATATCGGGGTCGTCCTCGATGACCACCGCCGTCCCCGCTGCCTCCTGGCTGTCACGGCGATGAGCCATTCGGACCACTTCCCATGTTCAGATTCGTTGATTTGTCATTCAGGTTTCGCACGTCGAAGTATATCCTACGAACCGACCTGGTGCCGTGGTGAACGAGTGGGTGACTGCGGCGGCATTTTCCGTGCAGTACACAGGGCTGTTCACCGTGGCCAGGATGTGAGAGAAGCCCTATGATGAGCATCATGCCCTGGTTGATTCCCGCACTCGGTGCCTCTAAACCCCATATGCGGGAATTGGATGCCGGTGAGCGCGCGATCATCAATCAACGACCGTTTCTGATCACGGTCGGTTTTGTCGTCGTCCTGACCGCCGTCGTCCTGCCTGAGATCTACAAGGCCCCGTTATTCCTTGCCGGAATCGTGGTCGCCGTGCTCAGCAGGCTGCCCAGCTCACTGCCGTCATTACGGCACCGGGACACACTGCTGAACTGGCTGACCCCGCTGCTGCAGTTCCTCGCTATCGCCCTCCTTCGCGCCGGGGGAAGTGACAGCCTGACAGGGTTGAGCCTCATCGCCGTCTTCCCACTTATCTGGATCTCGTGGATTTTCTACGGATATCGGTGGATTCATCTTGTGAATCTGGTGGCGACGGTGGTGGTCGTCTGGAACCCGATCGTCCTTGCGGACGTGGAACTCACAGCGGCGTCGATCCTCGGACTCGTCCTCGTCCCGACGATCCTGAGCGTGGTCGGCGGCTTCACCGCGAGCTTCAGCGAGAGTATCCACGCCCAGCAACGGGAGTTGAAGGACAAGGACGCGGAACTGCGGGTCGTCGCGGCTGAGAATCAGCGTCGCGCCCAGTTGCTGGATACCGTCATTGAGGCGGTTCCGACCGGGGTGGTCGTCGTCGACGGCGACGGAAACGACGTACTGATGAACTCCCACCAGAGACAACTGCATCAGTTGGCCAGGCCCAGCGAGGTGCAGGTTCCCCGCGAGGATCAGCTGCTTGTCTTCGACGCGGACAAGACCACGGTGCTCACCGCCGAGGAACGTCCGGTCCGTCGGGCGATAGCAGGGGAGGAGGTGGTCAATCAGCTCATCTGGATCGGGGAAAACTACCCGCGTGCACTGTCGGTGTCGGCGAAGGCGATCCAGGACGAGGACGGAGCGTCCGCCGGCTCGGTGATCGTCTTCAATGACGTCACCGAGCTCATGGAGGCGCTCAAGGCGAAGGACGACTTCCTGCGTCGGGTCAGCCATGAGCTGCGCACGCCGTTGACCTCGATCCTCGGCTATGTGGACCTGGCGTTGGAGGAGGTGTCGGGGGAAGTGTCGGGAGAAGGCCCCGACCTCCGGCAGCTCGGGGCCAACCTTGAGGTGGTGGAGCGCAACGCCGAACGGCTCCTGCTGCGGGTCTCGGACCTGTTGGAGTCGGCGGCGCGTCCGTCCGTCCGGCCGCGCTCGGCGGACCTTGCCGAGGTCGTGGGTTCCGCCCTGGAGTCCGCGAAACCGTTCGCCGAGTCCGCCGGGGTCAGCCTCATCGACGAGACGACACCGGGCCTCCTCGGGGAGTTCGACCCGGCCCGTATGCACCAGGTCTTCGACAATCTTGTGGCGAACGCCGTCAAGTACTCGTCGTCCGGGGACACCGTCACGGCGACCTGCCGTACGGACGGTGGGCACCTGGAGGTCCGAGTCAGTGACACCGGGCGCGGGATGAGTGAGCAGGATAGGCTGCGGGTTTTTGACCAGTTTTACCGGAACTCGGAGGTCAAGGAGTCCGCGATTCCGGGCCTGGGGCTCGGACTCACCATCGCCAACGCCATCGTGCAGGAACACGGGGGCACCATTGCGGTAGAGAGCATCCTCAGTGAGGGCACGTCATTTACGGTGCGGATCCCGGCCGCTACCTTGCACTCGGCGGGGGAGACTGCTAGAAACGGGTGTTAGCACTTGCTCTAGTGGAGTGCCAGAACGAAGAACAACAGATTTCAAGTCTCACTCAGGTGTAGTGAGGGTGGACGTCGCGGCATGCGTCCTCCCGTGCCGTCGCGGGCGCTGGACCTGATCCGAACGTGTCGCTCCTATCTCTACAACGGAGGATCAAGAGCCACATGGCAAAGATGATTGCATTCGACGAGGAAGCTCGCCGCGGTCTGGAGAAGGGTCTGAACACCCTCGCCGACGCGGTGAAGGTCACCCTCGGCCCGAAGGGCCGCAACGTTGTGCTCGAGCGCAAGTGGGGTGCCCCGATGATCACCAACGACGGCGTCACCATCGCCCGGGAGATCGACCTCGAGGACCCCTACGAGAAGATCGGTGCCGAGCTCGTCAAGGAGGTCGCCAAGAAGACTGACGACGTCGCAGGCGACGGCACCACCACCGCCACCGTCCTGGCGCAGTCCCTGGTCAAGGAGGGCCTGCGCAACGTCGCGGCCGGCTCCAACCCCATGGGCATCAAGCGCGGCATCCAGGCCGGCGTCGAGAAGGTCACCGAGGCACTGCTTGCCGGCGCCAAGGAGATCGAGACCCGCGAGCAGATCGCAGCGACCGCTGGCATCTCCGCCGCGGACGAGAAGATCGGCGAGCTCATCGCCGAGGCGATGTACGCCGTCGGCGATGGCCAGCTCAACAAGGACGGCGTCATCACCGTCGAGGAGTCCAACGCCTTCGGCGTCACCCTCGAAACCACCGAGGGCATGCGCTTCGACAAGGGCTACCTCTCGGCTTACTTCGCCACCGACGTCGAGCGCGGCGAGGCCGTCCTGGAGGACCCCTACATCCTCCTGGTCTCCTCGAAGATCTCCAACGTCAAGGACCTGCTGCCGCTGCTGGAGAAGATCATGCAGTCCGGCAAGCCGCTGCTGATCATCGCCGAGGACCTCGAGGGTGAGGCCCTGTCCACCCTGGTGCTCAACAAGATCCGCGGCACCTTCAAGTCCGTCGCCGTCAAGGCCCCGGGCTTCGGCGACCGTCGTAAGGCGCAGCTGCAGGACATCGCCATCCTCACCGGTGGCCAGGTCATCGCCGAGGAGGTCGGCCTCTCCCTGGAGACCGCCGACCTGCCCCTGCTGGGTACCGCCCGCAAGGTCGTCGTCACCAAGGACGACACCACCATCGTCGACGGTGCAGGCTCCTCCGAGCAGCTCGCCGGCCGCGTGCGTCAGATCCGTCAGGAGATCGAGAGCGCCGACTCCGATTACGACAAGGAGAAGCTGCAGGAGCGTCTGGCCAAGCTGGCCGGCGGTGTTGCAGTTCTCCAGGTCGGTGCCGCCACCGAGGTGGAGCTCAAGGAGCGCAAGCACCGCATCGAGGACGCCGTGCGTAACGCCAAGGCTGCCGCCGATGAGGGCATCGTCGCCGGCGGTGGCGCCTCGCTGCTGCAGGCCGCCCACGTGCTGGACGGCAACCTCGGTCTCGAGGGTGACGAGGCCACGGGCGTGCAGATCGTCCAGGCCGCGCTGTCCGCACCGCTGAAGCAGATCGCCTTCAACGCCGGCCTCGAGCCCGGCGTGGTTGTCGACAAGGTCTCCGGTCTCGAGGCGGGCCACGGCCTGAACGCCGCGACCGGCGAGTACGTCGACCTGCTCTCCGCAGGCATCTCCGATCCGGTGAAGGTCACCCGTTCCGCACTGCAGAACGCTGCCTCCATCGCCAGCCTCTTCCTCACCACCGAGGCTGTTGTCGCCGATAAGCCGGAGCCCGAGGCTGCCGGCGCCGGTGCCGACGAGATGGCCGGCATGGGTGGCATGGGCGGATTCTGATCCACCCACCGCTCCCCGTGAGCTAATACCGGTGCACCCCGCTCCCGGACCGCGACTTTCTCGTGGCCCTGGGGCGGGGTTTCCGTGTGTCCGGGGCAATCCGCCACATCATCACCCCCGACCTCCTCTGACCGGGGGTGATCTGGTGGCGGCGTCGTGTGGGGACGTCGGTGACGCATTAAGATGGGGGACATGACCAACGACAGTGGCGATCAGGGCGCAGCGGCCGAGCATGACTTCCACATCGTCGACCTGGCGTCCACCGAGGGCTACATCGTGGACGACTCGGACGAGGATGATCCCGTCCTGATCACGCCGGACGGACACCGCGTGGACACGTGGCGGGAGAACTACCCCTACAGCGAGCGCATTGGCCGCGAGGAGTACGAGACGACCAAGCGTGCCCTCCAGATCGAGCTGTTGAAGTGGCAGAACTGGACCAAGGACACCGGTCAGAAGCACATTATCCTCTTTGAAGGACGCGACGCCGCCGGTAAGGGCGGCACGATCAAGCGTTTCAATGAGCACCTCAATCCCCGTGGTGCGCGCACCGTGGCGCTGGAGAAGCCCAGCCCGCGGGAGTCCACGTCCTGGTACTTCCAGCGCTACATCCAGAACTTCCCCTGCGCCGGTGAGACGGTCTTCTTCGACCGTTCCTGGTACAACCGCTCCGGTGTGGAGCGCGTGATGGGTTTCTGCACCGACGATCAGCACTCGGAGTTCCTGCGCGAGGTGCCGATGTTGGAGAACATGCTCATGGGTTCCGGGATCAGCATCACGAAGCTGTGGTTCTCGGTGACGCAGAAGGAGCAGCGCACCCGCTTCGCCATCCGTCAGGTCGATCCGGTGCGTCAGTGGAAGCTCTCGCCGATGGACCTGGCGTCCCTGGACAAGTGGGACGACTACACCCGGGCGAAGGAGGAGCAGTTCCGCTACACCGACACCAATGAGTCGCCCTGGATCACCATCAAGTCCAATGACAAGAAGCGTGCCCGGCTCAACGCCATGCGCTACGTGCTGAGCAAGTTCAACTACACCGGCAAGGACTACGACGTGGTCGGTGAGCCGGATCCGCGGATCGTCAAGCGTGGACGCGACCAGATCGGCGACTGACGCCCTGCGGCGGGTCGCCGCCGGTGGCGTCAGGCGGGCGCTGCGTCCTTCACGCCCTTGGCGTTCTTGCCGTCCTTCGCGCTCTTCGAACTCCCGGTAGCCCCCTCGGCTGCCGGGATCTTCGCGTCCGCGTCCACATCGCCGTCCCCATTGATGTCCACACCGTCGAGGTCCTCTCCATCTTCCTCGGCGGCGATGATCGACTTGGCGAGCTTCTTCAGGTGCTTGAGCTGCTTGGAGGTGGACTCGTCCAAGGCGTCGTCCTCCGCGGTCTGCACGATGGGGGACAGGACGAGCTGAGCCTTGCGGCCCTTCTTCGTCACCGAGATGATCTGCCGGCGACGATCGTTGGGATCCTTGTCCCGCTTGGCAAGTTTGCGCTTCTCCAGCGAATCCACCAGCCGTACCATGTCCGACCGGTCCACCCCGATGATCTCGCCCAGCTCCGCCTGGCTGGCGGCGTCGCCATCCACGAGGTAGGTCAGCACCCAGTACTCCCGGAGGTTGAACCCCTCGTCCTCCAGCGCGGTCTCCACGAACGTGCGGGTACGCCGACGCAGCCGTTCGAGCTGGAAGGACGGCGACTTCAAGAGCTCGCTGGGGAGGTTCGCGGTATCCGGCATGTCCCCACCCTAACGGGTGGCGAATGGGATGTACGAACTATGGGGGTCCCCCGCTATTGCGGTGGGGATGTTCCCGCCGGGTTGACCTGTGTGGTGTCGGCCCCGGGCGAGCCCTCTGCTAACCCTCTGCTAACCCTCGGTGCCGATGATCGGCAGTCCCGCGTCGCGCCAGCCGATGGTGCCGGAGCCGACGTTGATGGTGTCGATGCCGTTCATCTCCAGCCACTGCGCGGCCTTCGCCGAACGCCCGCCGGACAGGCAGATCAGGTAAATGTCGCGGTCCAGGTCGAACTCACCGTAGCGGGCCTGGAGCTCGGAGAGCGGCAGGTTCGTCGCGCCCTCGGCGTGCCACTGGTTGAACTCATCCGGCTCGCGGATGTCGATGAGCTGTGCCCCTGCCGGGACGTCGGTCGGTGTCACTGTTTCGAAATCACTCATGGTGCCCCAGTGTACGCAGCGCCCTGCGGCCTTCGCCGTACCCCGGTACGGTCAGTGGCATGGCGGATAAGGACGAGACAAGAGCGGCCGAAGAGTTCCGCGTGGAGATGCAACGCATTGCGGTGCCACCGCCGGAGCCCGCACCCGCCGGTCACCGGACACTGCCGGTGGAGATCGCGTCCTGGATGATCGAGGATGACGGGTATCCGCTGCCGTCGCTCGGTGACACTGAATCGTTTCTTCTGGTGTTCGCGGAGGTCGCAGACGGGGACCACGGTGGTGCCGATGTCGTGACGCTGGATGCCTGGGCGGAGGAGGTCCGCTCGCCGACCTGGCGCGTCGCGCGGGGAGGCACGTGGCAGTGGTCGACGATTCTGCGTGGCGACGGGTGGACGGCGCAGTGGGCGGCACCGCGGCCCGTGGTCGGCTATGTGAGGGTGACCGGCACTCTGCACCACGATCCTTACCGGATCGGTCTTCCCGACATATCTCCGACGCGGGGCCGGGTATGTCGTATCCAGCTGGCAGGTGACGACGTAGAGGTCGATGTCGGAGCTGTGCGACTGCCATTCCCGTCCGGGAGGGCCAAAAGCCGCTATGTCGACGTTCGGTCAGTACGGTTCACACTGGATCTCGACGAGGCAAAAGCGCCGGAGCCGTGGAAGGCGACACCTACCTGGTCCGAAGGATTCGCTGTCAGCCTAGGCGGCGCCGCGGATCAGTCCGAGAAGTCGGGGAGGTCGGGGAGGTCGGGGATGTCAGGGGCCCTCTGGCGTGTTGATGAGTCGCTTCCCCTGGTCTGGAAGACTGACCTGCACAGTGGAGAGTCGGAGACAGTGACTCTCCCGGTGAAGATCAGCGAATTCAAGCAGTATCCGCGGGTGATTCTGGGTCCACAGGGAAACGGGTGTGTGGTGGCGCTCAAAGGTCACCGCAGACTTCTGCTTGAGGGCGGCGACGACGGTAGCGGTATTTCTGTGAGCGAGGTGCCGGTTCCGCCGGTCCTGATGGATCACATGGACCAGGTTGTCGATGCGCCGGAGGCATGGGGCGGTTGGATTGTCGGCAGATATGAGGAGGCTGATGTGCAGGCGTCGCGTACGGCGGACCGGACGTGGCACGGCCCGGAGCAAAGGGGCGCCCTGCATCTCGGACACGTCAGCGATGAAGGGTATCTGAGCTGGCTGAACAAGGACGACTCCAACGGGCCGACCACGTGTGCCCGGATACTTGCCACGGACGAGGTAGTCATGACCTGGAAGAACAACGAGCTGCAATACCTCGACTCTGGTCTGCAGGCCGTCGGCGAGTCGCGACTGCCCGACGACGTCTCGTCCGAGTACATGGAGGTCGACACCGCGGGTCCCTGGGTGACCGTGAGGTCGGTCGTCATCGGAGGGTCTGGCAGGGGGTCGGGGTCAACGGGGCTGAGGATCTCCCTGGTCGACCCCGGGACCCTGGACGTCGTGTTCAGCGAACCCTGTGGTCCGCGCGCCCAGGTGCAGGCGGACGGTCGGGACACCGTGTGGCTCGCCGACGGCGATCTCCGGTGCGTCACCCGCGACGGGGACGGCGACTGGACGGCCCGCACGCTGTGGCGCGAGCAGGAGTCCACGGAATGACGAAACCCCCGCCGCCGTGAGGTCACGGCGGCGGGGGAGGGGGACGCCCGGGGTACCCGGGGCGTCCGGTGCGTCCTACTTGTGGCGCTCCACGGCCTCGGCGAGGATGCGCTCGGCCTCGGCCTTGTCGCCCCAGCCGGACCCGTTGACTTCCTTGCCGGGCTCCAGGTCCTTGTAGTGGACGAAGAAGTGCTCGATCTCGTCCTTGACGTCCTGTGCGACGTCGTCGATGTCCTGGAACTTCTCGAAGCGCACGTCGTCGACGACGCAGAGCAGCTTGTCGTCGCCGCCGGCCTCGTCGGTCATCTTGAACACGCCGACCGGGCGGGCCTCGACGATGACACCCGGGAACACGGACTCCGGCAGGATCACCAGGGCGTCCAACGGGTCGCCGTCCTCACCGAGGGTCTCGTCGATGAAGCCGTAGTCGGCCGGGTAGGCCATCGGGGTGAAAAGGTAACGATCCAGGTAGACCTTGCCGGTCTTGTGGTCGACCTCGTACTTGTTGCGGGAACCCTTGGGGATTTCGATGGTGACTTCGATGCTCATGGGAGGTGAGTTTACCCTGCCCGCTCCGCGCTCGACGCGATTGCCGCCAGGGTCTGTTCGATCCCCTTCTGCAACTCCCCCTCGAAGGTGTCGTTGCCGCCGAGCGCGGTGGCGACGAGAACCCGCGAGAGCAGGGACGTGTCGCCGTCCACGATGCGTGACTCGGTCAGTTCGGTGGTGCCGTCGCCGTTGTCGGTGAGTTCGAAACGCCAGTGTGAACCATTGATCGGGATCCGCCACTCCAGGGTTTCGTTGGGGCTCCACCGGGTGATCTTCGACCACGTCGGCCAGAACAGCACGCCCCGGCGGTTCAGGTTCAGCGTGGTGGTGCCGACCCCGGGCGTGCCGCCGAGCACGAACATCTTGCGGCACTGGGGGCTGCGCTCGCCGATGGCGTCGAGGTCGGTGACCGCGGCCCAGACGGCGTCGGGGGAGGCCTGGACGGTGCGGGAAGCGGTGATCAGTTCGGTGGTCATGGGGCAGACACTACGGTCCGGCGCACCTCCGCCGCAGTGTTTCGGCGAGGAAACTGCCACTCTGGCGCCACTCTGGCGCTGCCGGCCGCGTGCCAGCCTGGGACACCCCGGTGTCGTCCGATACTCTGGTGGGGATTCAGTACCGCCCCGATCCGCCCCGTCCCGACCCGTCCCCGCAGGAAGGCCCCGATGCCCCGATGAGCAAGTCCTCCTCGCGCCGTTGGCTCTACGGCATCCTCGCCTTCGTCATCGTCGTGGCCGTCGTGGTGGCCGCCGCCCTGGTCATCCACCAGCGCAACGCCTACACCGTGGCGGACGCCCCCGAGCTTCCGGAGCCCACGCCGGTCCTCGCCGCGGCACAGACCGAGGGCGCGGCACCGGATGTCAGCGACGAACTCGCCACCCCGGCGTCCGACCCGGCGTTGGGGACCCTGTCCGGCCACGTCACGGACATCGCCACCGGCGAGGAACTCTGGTCCCAGAACCCGGACAATATGCTCGTCCCGGCGTCCGCCACGAAGCTGGCTACCGCCACCGCCGCGCTGCTGACCCTTGGCGATGATGACCGTGTCGAGACCCGCGTCTACCGCGGTACGAAGCCCGGTCAGATCGTGCTCAAGGGCGACGGCGACATCACCCTGGAGCGCTCCGAGGGTTCCGGTTTCTTCACCGACCCCGCCAATGTCGACGACCTCGCCGCGCAGGTCAGCGAGTCGCTCGGGGAGGAGCAGGTCACCGAGGTGATCGTGGACAATTCCGTGCGCGCCGGGTCGCTGTTTAATGAAACCTGGTCGCGCGACGATATCGGCATGGGCAATGTCGCCCCGCTGTCGGCGGTGATGATCGACGCCGGACGCTTGGACGCCGGCGACTCCTACTCGCCGCGCTCGACGACCCCGGGGGCGGACGTCGGCAACGCGCTGGCCTCCGCGCTGGGGGCCGACGGTGCCACAGTCAGCACGTCCGACAGCGAAGTCGCCATCGGTGAAGACGCAGAGGCAGCAGATGCAGCACTGGGCACGGTCACCTCCGCCCCGCTGACCACGCGGGTGCGCGACATGCTGCTGCACAGCGACAACCTGCTGGCCGAGGCCGTGGCCCGGGAGGTCGCGGTCGCCGGTGGCGAGGAGCCGACGTTCGAGGGTGCGGCCACGGCCACGCTCGCCGCGCTGACCGAGGAGGGTCTCGACGTGGACGATGCGGTGCTGCGCGATAACTCGGGGATGAGCGAGGCGAACCGTCTTAACGCGCGCATCCTCGACGGCCTGATCACCGCCGCGGGTACGGACGATGATCTGCGCGTCCTGCTGGACGCCCTGCCGGTCGCCGCGGGCGACGGGACCCTGGTCGACCGCTACGGTACCGATTCCGGTGCCTCACAGGCCGCCGGTTGGTTGCGGGCGAAGACCGGCACGCTGGACGGGGTGAACACCTTGGCGGGCACGGTGACCACGGAGTCCGGTCGGGCGCTGAGCTTCGCTTTCCTGTCCAATGGTTCGGACATGGACGCAGGACGCGCCGCGTTGGACCGGCTGGCGGCGTCGCTGCGCGCGGCGGCGTGACGGGATGATGGCGCTGCTGCCCCGGCCCGTCCAGAAGTGTTACCACTTTTCCGCGCTGCGATTTTCGGCGACCAGGGGTTTTGCCGCTAGCCCTCCCGGAAAAGTGGTAACACTTCTGAGCGCCGGGCGGCAGCCGTGATCGACACACCCCACACCCTCGCCGTGCGGCGCAGTCTGCGTCGATTCCTCGACGCGTACGCAGGACGCACCGGCGGCCATATCGTCTGCGGCGTCTCCGGCGGTGGCGACTCGGTGGCGCTGGCCGCCGCGTGCGTCCACGCCGGCCTGCAGGTCACCACCGTCACCGTCGACCACGGCCTGCAGGACGCTTCGGCGCAGGTCGCTGAGGACGCCGCGCGTACCTGCACCGCCCTGGGAGCGTCGGCCACCACGGTGCGGGTGCAGGTCACCGGTGCCGGGGAGGCCGGCGCGCGGGCGGCGCGCTACCGGGCGTTGGGCGACTACGCGGACGGACGTCCCGTGTTCGTCGCGCACACCGCCGATGACGATGCCGAGGGGCTGCTGTTGTCGCTGGCCCGCGGGTCGGGCACCGGCAGTCTGGCCGGGCTGCGCGAGCTCGCCGAGGATCATCCGGTGGTGGACGCCGGGGCGGCGTGGCTGGGCCGCCCGGTGCTCGGGGTCTCGCGTGCGGACACCCTCGGCAGCTGCGCCGAACTGGGCCTGCCGGTGTGGCACGACCCGCACAACGAGAGTCCGGAGATCCTGCGTTCGCGGGTGCGCAATGAGTTGCTGCCCTTGGCGCGTGAGATCCTCGGCGAGCGGGTGGGGGAGTCGCTGGCCCGCTCGGCGCGGATGTTGCGACAGGACGCTGACCTGTTGGATGCACTTGCTGGAGAGGTGCTGGCCGGCGAGGACGCGACGGAAACGGATCTGCCGGTGGACGCGCTCGCCGGACGCGCGGCACCGCTGCGTCGTCGCGTCCTGCGCCAGTGGCTCGGCGGTGCAGATGGTGCTGCAGGCCCCTTGACGTCGCGGCACCTGGACGCGTTGGACGCATTGGTCGCCGACTGGCACGGGCAGGGCGGCGTGGCGGTACCGTACCGGACCTCTACAATGGGGGATACCCGTCGTCTGGTGGTGCGTCGCCGCCGGATGGACACCGGCAGCAAGTTAGTACTAGAGCTAGAGGACAGGACCCCGTGATGATCGCCAAGAACGACGACGTGCCGGACAATTGCTACCAGGACGATGTCGAGGCTGTCCTCGTCGACGAGGTCACGCTGCATGCGCGGATCGCGGAGATGGCGAAGGCCGCCAGCGACCGCTATCGCGGTGAGGACGAGGACACGATCCTGTTGTGCGTGCTCAAGGGGGCGACGTACTTCATCGCCGACTTCGCCCGCGCGATGGACGTGCCCACCCAGATGGAGTTCATGGCGTTGTCGACCTACGGGCAGTCGGCGGAGTCCTCGGGCACGGTGGAGATCCGTATGGACCTCACCCGTGACATCGAGGGGCGCAATGTGATCATCCTCGAGGACATCATCGAGTCCGGCATCACCCTGCACTGGCTGGTCGACCACCTCAAGGGGCGTGGGCCGAAGAGCCTGGAAGTGGTGACCCTGCTGCGTAAGCCGGAGGCGGTGGAGCGCCACGTGGAGACCACCGACATTGGCTTCGACATCCCCAGCGACTTCGTGGTCGGCTATGGGTTGGACTACGCCGAGCGCTACCGTGACCTGCCGTGGGTCGGTACGTTGCGGCCCAGCGTGTACAGCTAGGTGCACAGCTAGGAGTACAGCTAGAACGGCCCGCCGCGTCCTGCGATACGCTAGTGGGACTATGAACAAGAAGAGGGTTCTGAGGATCGCCGCCATTGTCGCCGCGGTTCTCGTCGTCATTTACGCCTTCGGTGTGCTCACCGATTCCACACGTGGTTACGACGACGTCGACACGTCCGTGGCCATGCAGCAGTTCGACGACAGCAATGTCGCCGAGGTGCAGATCAACGACCGTGAGCAGCAGTTGCAGATGACGCTGCGCAACGAGATCAGCGTGGACGGCAAGGACGGCATCGATCAGGTCACCGCGCAGTATCCCGCGCGTGCGGCGGACACGGTCTTCGACCGCGTCGAGGCGTCGGACGCTGACAGCTACTCCACGAATGTCACGCAGGACAGCCTGCTGGGCTCGATGCTGGTCATGCTGTTGCCGATCATCCTGATCGGTGGTCTGCTGCTGTTCTTCCTCACCCGGATGCAGGGTGGCCCGGGCGGGGCGTTCAACATTGGCAAGTCGAAGGCCAAGGAACTCAACGTCGACAACCCGGACACCACCTTCGACAATGTCGCCGGTGCCGATGAGGCGGTCGAGGAGCTCGACGAGATCCGTGACTTCCTGCAGAATCCGGAGCGCTACGAGCACCTGGGCGCGAAGATCCCGCGCGGTGTGCTGCTCTACGGTCCTCCCGGTACGGGTAAGACGTTGCTGGCCCGGGCCGTGGCCGGTGAGGCCGGTGTGCCGTTCTACACGATCTCCGGTTCGGACTTCGTGGAGATGTTCGTCGGTGTGGGTGCCTCGCGTGTGCGCGACCTGTTCAAGACCGCCAAGGAGAACAGCCCCTGCATCATCTTCGTCGACGAGATCGACGCGGTCGGCCGCCAGCGTGGCGCCGGTATGGGTGGTGGCCACGACGAGCGTGAGCAGACCCTCAACCAGCTGCTGGTGGAGATGGACGGCTTCAGCGACCGCGAGAACGTGATCTTGATGGCCGCGACGAACCGTCCGGACATCCTGGACCCGGCGCTGCTGCGCCCGGGACGATTCGACCGTCAGATCCCGGTGAGCAACCCGGACATCGCCGGGCGTGAGCAGATCCTGCGCGTGCACTCCGAGGGCAAGCCCCTGGCACCGGACGCGGACCTGAGGTCACTGGCCAAGCGGACCGTCGGCATGTCCGGCGCGGACCTGGCCAATGTGCTCAATGAGGCAGCACTGCTGACCGCCCGAGTGGACGGCAACGTGATCACCGGCGATGCGCTGGAGGAGGCGACCGACCGAGTGATCGGCGGTCCGCGCCGCAGCACGAAGATCATCTCGGAGCACGAGAAGAAGGTCACCGCCTACCACGAGGGCGGCCACACGTTGGCGGCGTGGGGCATCAAGGACATCGAGCGGGTGTACAAGGTCACGATCCTCGCGCGCGGGCGCACCGGCGGCCACGCCATGGCCGTGCCGGAGGACGACAAGGGCATGTACAACCGCTCCGAGCTCTTCGCCCGGCTGGTGTTCGCCATGGGCGGGCGCTCTGCCGAGGAGCTGGTCTTCGGCTCGCCGACGACCGGTGCGTCCTCCGATATCGAGCAGGCCACGAAGATCGCCCGCTCGATGGTCACCGAGTACGGCATGAGCCCCGAACTCGGCGCGGTGAAGTACGGCGAGGAGCAGGGCGACCCGTTCGTGGGCCGTGGTGGTCAGGGATCGCTGGAGTACTCCCCGGCGGTCGCCGCCACCATCGACGAGCAGGTTCGTATGCTCATCGAGAAGGCACACGGGGTGGCCTACCGCATCCTGCGCGACAACCGTGACTACCTGGACCGACTGGCGGAGAAGCTGCTGGAGAAGGAGACGTTGCGTCGTCCCGACCTCGAGGCGATCTTCGACGACATGGAGCCGGTGGAGGTCAGCGACGTCTTCCCGAACCAGGACGCCGGGCATCCGAAGGACTTCCGCGAGCCGGTGAAGACCCCCACCGAACTGGCACGCGAGCGTGGCGAGGAACTGCCCGCCCGCAACGACTTCTTCTCCGAGGCGCGTAAGGCGCGTATCGAGCGTCGGCGTCGTCAGCAGGCCGGCGAACTGGAGGATCAGCGCGACGGAGGCGAGCAGGGCGGCCCCGGCGCAGCCTCGCATCCGGGGCAGCAGACTCCGGGCCAGCAAGCTCCGGGCCGCTGGAGCGGTGCCTCGCACCCGGACCACCTGTGGGGTGGTCAGGACCGCGTCGATCCCGAGGCGGCCCCGGAAGCGGGAGGACGTCACCCCGGTGAGAGCAGCTACGGTGCGGGACCGTCCGGCCCCGCCTCCGCACCGGCGGAGCAGGAGCTCCGTGGTTTCCAGTTGCCGGAGAGTGAGCGTCCGGACAACCCGTGGACGAGTGATGATGCGCCGACGCGTAACCTGAGGGCCCAGAATGGCGGGGCCCAGAACGACAGGACCCCGGATGACGGTGGTCGCCATCACCGCCGCGACGACACTGACGAGAAAGACTGAACCGACACCGTGACTGACACTGAACACGATCCGGAGAACGCACCGGTCTCGCTGAGTACCGGACGTCCCTTCGACCAGGCCCGTGCCGAGGCGGCCGTGCGTGAACTGCTGCTCGCCGTGGGCGAGGACCCTGATCGCGAGGGACTGCAGGAGACCCCGGCCAGGGTGGCACGTGCTTACCGTGAGTCCTTCGGCGGGCTGTACGACGATCCTCGGGAGGTGCTCGCCAAGACCTTCAACGAGGACCACCGCGAGCTCGTCCTGGTCAAGGACATCCCGGTGTACTCCACCTGCGAGCACCACCTCGTGCCGTTCTACGGTCATGCCCACATCGGCTACATTCCCGGCGACTCGGGCACGGTCACCGGGCTGTCGAAGTTGGCGCGTCTGGCCGACGGCTTCGCCAAACGTCCCCAGGTGCAGGAGCGTCTGACCAGTCAGATCGCCGATGCGGTGTCGGAGAAGCTCAAGGCGCACGCGGTGATCGTGGTCATCGAAGCCGAGCACCTGTGCATGGCGATGCGCGGTATCCGCAAGCCCGGTGCGACCACGGTGACCTCCGCGGTGCGCGGTGGTTTCCGTGAGGACGCCCGCTCCCGTGCCGAGGCCATGAGCCTCATCCGCGGGCACTGAGCACGGCAGGCACCATGACCGGAACACCAGCATTCCCGACCGCGGTGATGGGGATCCTCAACGTCACGGACGACTCCTTTTCCGACGGTGGCATGTGGTCCACGACCGACCGTGCCCTGGCACATGCCCGGGAGATGGTCGCCGCGGGCGCGCACATCATCGACGTCGGCGGGGAGTCCACCCGCCCCGGTGCCACCCGTGTGCCGGCGGACGTCGAGGCGTCCCGGGTGGTTCCGGTGATCCGTGAACTCCACGCCGAAGGCATTATGACCAGCGTGGACACCATGCGCGCCAGCACGGCCGCCGCTGCGATGGAGGCCGGCGCGGAGATCGTCAACGACGTCTCCGGCGGGCTCGCCGACCCCAAGATGTACGCCACCGTCGGTGACGTCGGGGCCGACTACTGCCTGATGCACTGGCGCGCGCAGCGCTTCGAGTCCGCGGAAGGACGCGCCGACCACGGCGGGGACGTCGTCGCCGACGTCTGCCGGGTGCTGGCGGAACTTTCCGAGAAGGCGCAGGACGAGGGCCTCGACCGCGACCGCATCATCGTCGATCCCGGCCTGGGGTTCGCCAAGGACGCCGATGACAACTGGGCGCTGCTCTCGGGCATGAGTTCCTACCTGGAGTTGGGCCACCGGGTGCTCATCGGCGCGAGCCGCAAGAGGTTCCTCACCGCCCTGCGTCCCGGCGACGACGGTGCGCCGGGGACCCCGGAGTCCGCAGACGACGCCACCGCCGCGGTCAGCGCCCTGGCCGCGGCGTCCGGCGCCTGGGCCGTGCGCGTCCACGACGTGGCACCCAACCGCGCGGCCGTCGACGTCGCATATGCCGTGGCCACCGGCCACGGACCCGCACTACCTGGAGGATGGAGGGCCCGTCGTGGCTGACCGCATCGAATTGGCCGGCCTGGAGGTCTACGGCTACCACGGGGTCTACGACTTCGAGAAGGAGCAGGGCCAGAAGTTCATCGTCGACCTGGTGGTCTGGACGGACTTCACCGACGCCGTCGCCGACGACGACATCACCCGCACC
Organism: Corynebacterium sp. AOP40-9SA-29; assembly: GCF_052377405.1. NCBI lineage: Bacteria > Bacillati > Actinomycetota > Actinomycetes > Mycobacteriales > Corynebacteriaceae > Corynebacterium > Corynebacterium sp. AOP40-9SA-29. Next base: position 83,823 of record NZ_JBQSWR010000007.1, read on the forward strand.
ATCTCCTACGTCGACCTCGCCGACATCGCCGTGGACATTGTCTCCGGGCCGAGCATGGACCTCATCGAGACCGTCTCGGCGACGATCGCCGACCGCATCAACGAGGTGGCCGGCGTGGTCGCCGTGGAGGTGACCGTCCACAAGCCGGACGCGCCGATCCACCACCCGTTCTCCGATGTGCGGGTCGTGGCGCGCCGGTCGCGCAAGAGCCCCGGGACGCGCACATGAGCGCCGATCGTGCTGTGCCTGCGGTGCTCGCATTCGGCTCGAACCTGCCCGGCACGCTGTCGGCTCCGGAGGACCAGATTCGCCGCGCCGCACATGCCCTGGCCGGGACGGACGGGGTGGACGGGGTCACGCCGCTGGCCGCCAGCGCGATGTACGCCACCGAGCCGTGGGGGGTGACCGACCAGGAGGAGTTCCGTAACTGCGTGCTCGTCGTGGAGACCACCCTGTCCCCGCTGACCCTGCTTCACCACTGCCAGGATCTGGAGCAGGCCGCGCGCCGCGTGCGCTCGCGGCACTGGGGGCCGCGCACCCTCGACATCGACATCATCGACTACGCCGGGGTGCGCAGTGAGGGACGCTGGGGCGAGGAACTCGTGTTGCCGCACCCGTGGGCGCACCAGCGCGCCTTCGTCCTGGCGCCGTGGCTGGACGCCGACCCGCAGGCGGTGCTCGACGGACGGCCCGTGCGTCACCTGCTCGCCGACCTCGATAGCGGGGACGGAGGGGACGCCGGAATCCGGGCGTTGCCCGACGTACGATGGGCCCCATGAACCAGACCAGTGTGGGGCTGCTCGCCACTTCGGCGGTCGCCGCCGGGGTCGTGTCCTTCGCCGCGGTGTGGGTGTTCTACGGCAGCTACCCGCCGATGCGGGTCAGCGGTTCGCTGGCGTTGTGGGTCTTCGCCGCCGTCGCCGGTGTGCTGGCCGTGATGGTGCGCCGTCGCATCGCCGACGGGGAGGTCGGGCAGGACCGGTCGCAGATGTCGCCGGTGTTCATCTCCCGCTGTGCGCTGTTCGGCACCGCCTCGGGGTGGATCGGTGCCCTGGCGATCGGTTTCTACGGTGGGGTGGCGGTGTACGTGCTGCTGCGTCACAGCGATCTACTGGCCGCCCAGCAGGACGCCCCGGGGGTGGTGGTGTCGTTGCTGGCGGCGGTGGCGATGACGGTGGCCGGTGTGCTGCTGGAACGAAGTTGTCTGGTCCCTCCCGGCGATGCCGACGGTGAGGACGGGCGCGGCGATGTATTCTTGACTCCATGAGTTCCGCGTATTCGCCCGACGATTCGCACCGGCTACCCGATCCGTCGAGCCGGAGCGGTTCCTCCACGCCGGGAAATGGTCTGAAGCTGCTGATGTACCTGGTGTTCGTTCTCGCCCTCGCGGCGACGATCATCATGTTCTTCGTCGACTCGGAGGTGTGGCTGAATGTTGCCGTGATCACCTCCCTCTGGGCGGCGTTCTTCGGCGCGATCCTCGTGTCGCGCTACTCCGGGGTTCTCGGAGAGGAGCGCAGCCGTCGGCGGGAGCAGGAGCGCCGCCACAAGGCGGAGCTGGACCGCGAACGCTCGGAGTCGCAGCGCCGCGAGGTGCAGTTGGAGAATGACTACCGCAGCCGTCTCGGCAGCGAGCACGACAAGACCCTCGACGCCATCCGCAAGGAGCTCGAGGCGATGCGTGAACAGCTCTCCGATCTGTCCGGTGGGGCGTGGGACGGCGAGCAGGTGTCGCTGAAGGCCCGTGCCGAGCGCATCATCGAGCTCGAGCGCAATGTCTCGCGTGCTGGTGAGAACGCCGGTGGCTCCGGTCATCCTGGGGCGCACGAGCGCCCCGAGGCCGCCGAGCCTGCTTCTGAACCGGCCGCCGAGCCCGCGCAGAAGAATGGGCAGAACCGTTCCGGTGGACGCCGCGGTGGTTTCTCCACGGGCACCTTCGCCGCAGTGCGCTGGTCGGGTGCGGACAGCGAGGACACCACGCAGATCCCGATGGTCGTTGACACCCGCTCGATGGATCCTGCCGATTCGGACGCCGATTCCGCCTCCGATTCCGCCTCCGATTCAGGAGCAGAGACCACCCCGGCTCCCGAGCCGCGTCCGCGTTGGTCGGAGCAGCAGGACGCAGCGGCCCCCGCGGCAGAGCCCGCCGCCGAGCCGGCACAGCCTGAGCAGCCTGCCGCACCGGTGGCTGCGCAGCCAGAGCAGCCCGAGGAGACCGCTGCACCGGCCCCGACCCCGTCACAGGGTGAGACGCAGGGCCGCCGCCGTCGCGCCGAGGAGGCCGAGGTCCATGGTCGTCGTCGTGCCGACGAGTCCGACCAGGGCGTCACCGTCGCCGAGCTGATGGCACAGATGAAGAAGAACGCCCGGTAGACTCGTCCCCCGTGAACGACACCGCACCCACCGACCGACAGGAACCACGCCTGTCGGTCGGAGTCATTTCCGCAGGCGCCGTGGGCACCGCCGTCGCCGAGAGTCTGCTGCGTGCAGGCCATCATGTACACGGTGTGGTCGCCCGTTCCGCACCATCGCGTGAGAACGCCCGAGCACGACTGCCCGGCGTGGCCGTTCACGGTGGCTCCGATGCCGAGATCGCCGAAGTCGCCCAGGCCGCACTCGTCGTGCTGGCTGTACCGGATCCGCAGTTGCCCGGGGTGGTCGAGCAAGTGGCCCGCACCGTGCGCGCTGGCCAGATCGTGGTGCACACCGCCGGTGCTTTGGGCTGCGAGGTGCTCCAACCGGTCACCGACACCGGTGCGCTTCCTTTGGCATTGCACCCGGCGATGACCTTCCGTGGACGCCCCGAGGACACCGACAACCTCGCCGGTTGTGCGTGGGGTGTGACCACCGACTCCGAGACCGGCACGGCCGTCGCCGAGCTGCTCGTCGCCTCGATGGGTGGGATCGCCGTACCGGTGGCCGAGGAGCAGCGCACCGTGTACCACGCGGCTATGGCGCATGGTGCCAACCACGTGGTTACCCAGATCGTCGAGGCCCTGCGCATGCTCGACTTCGCGCTCGGCAGCGAGGATACCGACGCGACCGCAGCGGCAGAGGATCCACGGTCGGCATTGCTGCTGCGCCGGATCCTGCCCGCCGCGGTCACCGGGGTGTTGGAGAGCAGGACGGCCGCACTGACCGGGCCGACGGCCCGCGACGACGCTGCCACCGTCCTGCGCCACCTCGCCGCACTCGGCGAGATTGGCACGCACGCTGGGGAACACGGCGGGCTCGCGGCGTCCTACCGGCAGGACGCGCTGCGCACCGCGCGAGCGGTCGGTTCATTGAACGTGGAACGCGCACTCGACCAGCCCTGACTGGGGTGGGCGGCGCCGGGGCGACTAGGGTGTTCTAGCGTTCCACGAATTTTCGTACCGTCACCCCGCAAGGAGAGTCACCGGTGAGTTTCACCCCGGGTCAGGCCACCGTCTACACCGACATCGACAGCATCGGTGAGCTCACCCGCGCCATGCGCAAGGCAGGACGCCCCGTCGTCCTCGTGCCCACGATGGGTGCGCTGCACGAAGGCCACCTCGCGCTCGTGCGCGCCGCCCAGCAGCTGCCGCGGGCGCTGGTGGTGGTGTCCGTGTTCGTCAACCCGCTGCAGTTCGGCGAGGGCGAGGACCTCGACGCCTACCCGCGCACCCTCGACTCCGACGTGGAGAAGCTCACCGCCGCCGGCGTCGACGCCGTCTTCGCCCCCAGCCCGCGGGAGATGTATCCCAACGGCCCGCGCACCACCGTGCTGCCCGGCGACACCGGCGCGACCCTGGAGGGTGCGCAGCGTCCCACGCACTTCGCCGGGGTGCTCACTGTGGTTTCCAAGCTCTTCCGAATCACGAACTGCAGCGACGCCTTCTTCGGGGAGAAGGACTACCAGCAGCTCGTGCTGATCCAGCAGATGGTCACCGACCTCAACCTGGGCGTGCAGGTCCACGGCGTGCCTGTGGTGCGTGAGGCCGACGGACTGGCGAAGTCCTCGCGCAATATCTACCTCTCGGCGGAGGAGCGCAATGCGGCGATGTCGCTGTCCGCCGCGCTGCTCGCCGGCGCGCACGTTGCCGAGGACGGGGCGGACGCCGTGCTCGATACCGCCCGCCAGGTGCTGGCCACCTCGCCGGGGATCGAGGTCGACTACCTCGAACTGCGCGGTCTTGACCTTGGCGAGGCACCCGAGAAGGGCGATGCCCGGCTGCTCGTCGCCGCCCGGGTTGGTGCCACCCGCCTGATCGACAACGTGGGTGTGCCGCTGGGTATCGGGTTCCGCAATATTGGTGACGAACAGGGCGATGGGCAAGGCGAAGAACCGGAAGCGGTTACGTCCGGCACGTCGAGCGAGTAGGGTACTGCACGTGATCCGCACCATGATGAAGTCCAAGATCCATCGGGCGACTGTCACCCAGGCCGACCTGCACTACGTGGGCTCGTGCACCATCGACGCCGACCTGATGGAGGCCGCTGATCTGCTCGAGGGCGAGCAGATCGATATCGTCGACGTCGACAACGGCGCTCGGCTGACGACCTACGCCATTACCGGCGAGCGTGGCTCCGGCATGATCTCGATCAACGGCGCCGCCGCCCACCTGGTTCACCCCGGTGACCTGGTGATCATCATCGCCTACGGCCAGTACAACGCCGAGGAGCTCAAGGACTACAACCCTCGGGTCGTCTTCGTTGATGACGCTAACGAGCAGGTCACCCTGAGCAGCGATCCGGCCGATGTGCCGGTCGGCTCCGGGCTGCTGAACCCGCGCTACCCGGCGTAGGGGGCGAATCCGGCGGGGGCTGGTCGGGGGCCGGTCGGGGGCCGGCGAGCCGAGTGACCGAGAAAATGTGACCGAGATCAATCGCCGGTCGGGCGTCCGGGGCGAACCCGCCGGTGGGGGAGCGGTAAACGTACCCTGACCTGCTGGTGGGGTGATCTTTTACGGGGTATTTCAGATGTACCTTTTAGGCGGTGGGGCCTAGCGTTGGGGTCATGCACCTCACGAAGTTCACCGACCTGGGGCTCCGCTCGCTGATGATCCTCGGTGACACCGGGGCGGCCGGGGCAGTCGATCCGGCGCAACGACGCACCATCGGCGAGCTCGCGGTCCAGACAGCGGCACCAGCCTCGCACGTGAAGAAGGTCGTGGCCCGGCTGACCGGATCCGGGATTCTCGGTTCAGTCCGTGGCCGCGCCGGTGGGGTGTACCTCGCCGAAGGTGCGCGGGCCGTCGACGTCGGCGCGCTGCTGCGCGAGCTCGAAGGACAACACGAGGTCGTGGACTGCGACGGGGACACCCCGTGCCCGCTCGCCGGGCGCGGCTGCTCACTGCGCCACCTGCTCGCCGAGGCCCAGGAGAACTTCTACTCCACCTTCGACGGCATCACCCTGGGCATGCTCATCGACCGCAACGCCGCGGGCGTGCCCCGCGGGGCAGTCGGGGTCGGTATGCCCCAGATCCCCGCATCGCGGACGCGCCCGTAGCGGCGTCCGCCCCGGCACCTGTAACCACCCGTACTCACCTCTAAGGAAGCTCCCCGATGTCAACCACCGCAACCACCGCACCCACCGCCCCCGACCTCTTCCGCGCCGGGCACCTCACCCCGGAACACGAGTCCACGGTGAAGGCCACTCTTCCGCTCGTCGGGGCGCATATCAACGAGATCACCCCGAACTTCTACGCCCGCATGTTCGAGGAGCACCCCGAACTCCTGCGCGACACCTTCAACCGTGGCAACCAGCGCGCCGGGGACCAGCAGAAGGCCCTGGCGGCCTCGGTCGCCACCTTCGCCTCGATGCTCGTCGACCCCTCCGCGCCGGACCCGGTGGCGATGCTGTCACGCATCGCCCACAAGCACGTCTCCCTGGGGATCACCGCCGACCAGTACCAGATCGTGCACGACCACCTGTTCGCCGCGATTGTCGAAGTCCTCGGCGACGCGGTCACCCCGCCGGTCGCCGAGGCCTGGGACGAGGTCTACTGGCTGATGGCGCAGGTGCTCATCGACGCCGAGACCGGGATGTACCAGTCGGCCGGGGTCGCACCCGGCGACGTCTTCCGCGATGCGGTGCTCACCGAACGCCGCGCCCTGTCGGCGACGGTCACCGAACTGACCTTCGTCGCCGCAACCGACTTCGCCGATGCCCGCCCGGGACAGTACGTCTCCATCGGCGTGGTCATGGCCGACGGTGCCCGCCAGCTGCGCCAGTACTCCCTGGTGGCGTGGGATGCCGAGGGATTCCGCATCGCCGTGCAGCGCGACGGGGAGGTCTCCACCGCGCTGGTGGACGGCATCGCCGTCGGCGACCGGGTGGACGCCACGCTGCCCGCCGGCGACCTGGTGCTGCACCGGGACGTCCTCACCGGCGCGGCACCGGTCGTCCTGGTCAGTTCCGGGATCGGTTCCACGCCGATGACCGGCATGCTGTCGGTGCTGGCCGCGCGCCCGGCGGCCGGAGCACCGGCCACAGTGACCGTCCTGCACGCCGACGAGGACGCCACCTCCCATGCGCAACGCGAGGTCACCGAGGGCTACGTTGAGGCGCTGCGGGCGGCAGGGGCGACGGTGCACGTGCAGACCGCCTACCGCGCCGACGGTGCCCGGATCGACCTTCCCACCCTCGCCGACGAGGGCGTCCTGCCGAGTGGCGCGCACTGGTATCTGTGCGGCGGCAACGGCTTCCTACAGGACATCCGTGCGCAGCTCGAGAACATGGCCGAGAGCCTCGCACCTGCTGGCGTGAACGTGGAACTGTTCAGCCCGAACGACTGGCTGCTGGGCGAGTAGTCTCGACGGGCATGAATGATCCTCATGCGCCGTTGAGCTGGCCCCTGCCGTCCGCGGACATCGTGGGCGAACTCGCGGACGGATCCACGCTGCGACTACGCGCCCCGGTGAACACCGACATCGCCGGGCTGGTCACCTCCAGCAGGCACGAGGACTCGCGGCGTTTCACCTCGCTGTCAGAGAACTACTCCACTCGCGACGCCGAGATATTCCTGCTCACCATGGCCCGCTCACCGGCGGCGATGCTGTGGATCGTCGATGACCCGACCGCGCCGGGAAGTTTCGGCGGCACGCTGGAAGTCCGCCTCGTCGACCGCCACGCTCGGTGTGTGGAGCTCGGTTATACCACCGCCCCACACCTGCGCGGCCGTGGTCTGATGAGTGCTGTGGTGGGCACGGTCGTCGACTTCCTCTTCGACTACCGGGTGCATCGCGCGCAGATCAAGGCGAACCCGGAGAACCTGGCGTCCTGCGCGGTGGCGCGCAAGGCGGGATTCCGGCACGAGGGTACGGCGCGGGACGCCGAACTGCTGCACGGAACCTTCAACGACCTCGACACCTTCGCCCGGTTGGCTACCGACGACTAAGCGCTTGGGCGGTTTTGGCAACCCGCGGGTCGGGGTCGTCGGTGAAGGGAGCGAGGGCGTCCGGGGAGTCCGGCGCGATCTCGGCGAGCGCCTGGACCACGCGCAGACGCGCGTCCGGGGCAGCGCCGGCCGCCGCCGCGACCAGGCTCGCGGGGATGTCGTCGCCGGACGCTGACCTGCGCGTGCGCATCGCCGCGAGCGCCTCGGCGGCCTCCACGTCGTGGTCGCCGGAACACACCATGTCGATGAGTGCGCCCACCAGGGCAGGGGAGTCGGTGCGGCGGGCGAGGGCGAGCGCACTGGCACCGCGGACCGGGGGAGGATCGTCCAACAGGTCGGTGAGGGCCGCGGTGGCGCGGTCATCGTCGATCTCGCGCAGCACTTCCACGATGCGCAGGCGCACCGCGGTGTCGCTGTCGGGGAGATGTGCCAGGAGTGCCGAGGTGATGTCCTCATCGGTGCGCACGAGCGACCAGCGCAGTGCGCCGGCCACGTTCGGGTCGTCCTCCCGCAGGTAGAGCGCCACCAGCGTCGCGACCGTAGGACGCTCGGGCGCGGTGAGCGCGGCCGCCTGGCGGCGTGCGGGGTCTGCAGAGCGCAGCGCCGTGAGCAGTGCGGTGAGTCCGAGGACGTCGTCCCAGGAGTTCGGGGGCGCGCCGGGACGTCCGCGTACCGCGTCGAGATGGTCCAGGAGTGCCTGCTCGGTGTGGATGCGCTCCCGGGTTTCGGCGCGCAGCCGGTCGAGGACCGCGCCGACGTCGAGGTCCGGGGCGTCCAACGCGCTGCGAACCTCCCCGACTCCCATGCCCAGGGCACGCAACGCCTCGGCCTTCATCAGCCGTTCCACGTCGTCGCGGCCATAGTCGCGATAGCCGCCGGACGTGCGCTGTGACGGGCTGACCAGGCCGCGTTCGTCGTAGTGGCGCAGCATGCGCACGCTGACACCTGATAGACGGGACACCTCACCGATGCGCATCAGTCGAGTTTAGCTTGTGCCGCCTCCGCCGCCGCGTACTCGGCGGCGTCGAATCCGAGGTCCGGGTCATCGAGCAACAGCAGCGTCGCCGCGGCGTGCAGGTTCGCCTGCGCGCGCAGGACGTCCCGGGCGTCCTCCCCGAGCTCCAGGTAGGCGCGGGTGAGGCTGCGGCGCAGCTCCCGGTCCCCGCGACCGAGCTGTCCGGCGAGCCGGACGGCCAGACGTGGTGCCTCGGGCCGCGGGACGAGCCCGGCGGCCGCGCGCCAGGCGGTGCGTGCCACCTCGTCGTCGGCGTCCTGCAGCAGGTCATCGGTGATATGAGGGTACGAGGCTTCCTCGCCGATTTTCGACAGCGTATGCAGCGCCTGCGAGCGCGCCTGCGCGGTGGGGGAGTGCAGTTCGGCGAGCAGCGAGGGCACGACGTCGGCGCTGGGATGCCTGGTCAGTGCCCAGGTCAGCATGTCGCGGACGAAGAAGTCCGGTTCCACGGCGCACTGTGCGATGAGGGCTGAGATGTCTCCGGCGCCGTCCCCGCCGCGGGGGTCGGTGCCGGCGGCGAGTGCGGCGCGCATGCGGATGCTGGCGTCCTGCGCGGTGAAGGCGGTGGTCAGGCGGGTGTCAGTGCTCATGCTTAGAGCAGACACCCTCACACTGTGAGAGGGTCAAGGGAGATGCCAAATAGACAGCTTGGTCTGTTGGTGTTAGGGTGGTGAGCACGATCAAGAAGTTCACCACAGTGGTCGCTGCCCCTCATGCGGCAGTGGCTACCCGGTTCCGGCCGGCGAGGGTGACTGGCAACCGTGTCGCGTACATCGGTGCCCCCGGAATGACGATCGGCCCCGGGCGCAGAAAGCGCGTGGGGAAACTGCGATTCACAAGGAGCAAAAATGCGGACAACGCATTGTCGCCTTTACCTGCCCGGACACACTGTCCACCACATCCACGGACGGAAACTGGGGGAGTTCCTGGCTTGTTTCCCGGAACGATGCCTGCACGCGTCGGTCACCGATCTTGGTGACGGCTGGTTGGAAGCCGAGATCGACGGGGAGACGAAAACCGGATGGAGCCACGACCCCGCCAGGGTCTCCGACTTCGCCGCCGACTCAGCCCTGGGGAAAGTGACGTACATTCCCTTCACCGGGACCCTCGCCAGCGCGATCTACAACGAGGACGGCACAAGGTTCGGAAGTACCGTGTTGTACCCGGCCTGGGGTGCGACGCCGCAAGGATTCATCGACGGGACGCTGAAGGAGTGTGAGATGGCCGATGGACCGTACTGATAGCACTGAGAGCATTCTCGACCCCAGGAAAACATGCACCGGACTCGGGCCCGGTCACGGCCGTACCGGCGGCTGGCACAGTCTGCCGATGGGGGACTTTGCCGCCGGCGGCTTCGAGCGGGTGTCGCTGAACAGTGCCCGGACCTTCGATGGAGGACAACCTGGGCGCGTGGAGTTATCCATCGGCGGGTGTAGCGAGGTCGCCTGGCACTGTGATCCTGGGTACCTGATGATCTACCGGATGCTGATGAGGGTGGAGCCCGTCTACTTCCATGCCGAGACCAGCCTGCTGGCCTGCGGGGCCCCGGAGAAGCGGCGCTTCCTCAGCATCAGCTTCGAGGAGCCGGGACCGTGTGAGCGCACAGGCAGGTTGTAGGGGCCTGGGCATCTAGGAGCCTGGGCGTAGATGTCACCTGAGTCATGCCACAGGTCGAGAATCGCCGATTTTCGTACCTGGGGCATGACTCAGCTGACAGGGCTGTGCGGCACCGGAGTCGGGCTGTCCCCGGTATCTTCGGTGTCGTCAGCCTCTTCCCCGTCGGCAGCGTCGTCGGACGCTTCCTCGATGACCTCCTCCGTCACCGCCTCGGCGAGCTTCTCGGTGTCGGCGTCAGACTCTTCCAGCGCGCGGGCCAGTGCCTTCTCCTCCTTGTGGCCGAACTCCTGGTCGTCGTCCTCTCGACGTTCGGTGAGGTCACGGATCTTCTCGCGCTGGGTGATCTCCTTGGCGATCGCCGTGCGTGCGTAGATCCACCAGCCCACGACGATGGCCACCATCACCATGCCGAGGTAGCCGAGCACCGGGTAGACGTAGGCCATGAGCGTGTCGAAGCCGACGAAGCTGACCACGTAGCCGGCGGCACATAGCGCCAGGAACGCCGGGGTGTACCAGGACGGTCGCGCGGCGGTGACCCGCTTGCCCAGGGCGTAGAACATGCCGATGGCGGTGTTGTAGATCATCGCGAAGATGATGAACACCATGATGAAGCCCATCGCCGGGTGCATGGAGTCGAAGAGGGTGAGCATCGGGACATCGTCGGAGCCGACGGTGTCGATATTGGCCAGCAAGGTGAACACGGCCAGGATCAGCAGCACGGTGTAGATAATGCCGCCGAGCAGGCCACCCATGCCGGCATCGCGCATATTGGTGTAGTTGCCACCGATGACCAGCGACATGGACACCCCGAGCAGCAAGGCCAGGCCGTTGTAGTTCAACGCCGACAACCACCAGGGGCTGACCGGCGAGTCGGCCTGCACAGCGATGTCGTTGAGCGCGCTGAAGTCCGAGGGCAGGTTGAACAGGGTGTAGATGAAGCCGATGACCACGGCGATGATCAGCAGCGGGGTCAGTGCGCCGATGATGTCGCTGACCTTGTCCACGTCCAAAAGGCCGGTGACCATGACGAGCGCGGTCATGATCAGGGCGCCGATCCAGGAGGGCAGGCCGAATTGCTGCTCCAGGTTGGACCCGGCTCCGGCGAGCATCACGAAGCCGATGCAGAACAGGGTCAGGGTGACCACGATGTCGAGGCCCCAGGACACTACCGGGTGGCTGATCGCGCGGAAGACGGCCTTGTGCTCGTCGGCGAGGAAGTAGCTGCCGAGCTGCAGGATCACGCCGCCGGCCACGGCCATGACCACGCCGGCGAGGATCGCACCCCACAGGCCGTTGAGGCCGAAGGAGGTGAAGTACTGGATGACCTCGAGGCCGGTGGCGAATCCCGCACCGACCAGGAGGCCGAGAAATGCCATGGATATCTTCAGTCGTTGCTTCACTGCCCCGGTTCCTCCTGGGATCATCCTCGCGTCGTCGGCGACGTAGGTGCGGCCGACGTACCGATTCAAGAACTCTACTCCGGGATACGCAGGCTTGCCTGTGTCCGAATAGGTGTCTCACCAGGGCATTTGTTCGGTTTATGGGTGCGCGAGTTGCGGTGCGCACTGGTTCACGACGCATGGAACTAGACTGCTCTGTCTATTGCTGTGCTAGTGTCGTGACCACGATCAAGAAGTTCATCCCGCGGTTGTTGCGTAAGGACGCACCGGCCGCCCGGGCCCCGGCCGGAGTGGGTGGCTGGCAACCGTGTCGCGGACACCGGTGCCCCCGGAGGGCGATCGGCCCCGTCGGGCACAGATGACACGACGGGGAAACGCGAAGTCAGGAAGCATTATGCGACACCCACAGTGCACCACCGTCCATCCCGGCCACCAGGTCCCCCGCGGCTTGGCGAGGAAGGTCTCCGAGGCACTCCACCCGGCGTCCGGCGGTCTTGACCGCTTCGAGGCCGTCCACCTCACCGATCTTGGCGGAGGATGGTTCGAGACAGAAATCGCCGGCGAGGTTCGTCTGGGCTGGAACCACAGCCTCGACGACGTCGCCGCCTTCGCCCGCGACTCCGTCCTCGGCGATGTCCTGTTCATCCCTGAGCAGGCGGTTCTTGTCTGCGTGCGAACCCAGTCGGACGCTTCGGCGTCCCGCCGCCGTCTGCTGTCACCGGCGTGGGGGACGTCAGGACGGTGCGTACCGTCGGACGCCACGACGCGTCGCCGGGCGCACCTCTGAAGTCACTCCTTGGCGGAGGACCCGTCCCCGTCCTCTTCCTCTCCGTTGCCTTCGGTGACCTCTTCGGTGACCTGATCGGCGAGTTCTGAGGAGTCCATGTCGGACTCCTCGAGCTCCTCGGAGAGCTGGGACTCCTCATCGGACCCGAAGTCCTGAGCGTCGTCCTCGCGGCGTTCAGTGAGATCCTGGATGGTCTCGCGGTGGCCGCTCTCCTCGGACAGGCGGGTCCGTGCGTAGAGCCACCAGCCGACGAGCATGACAACCATCGCCATGCCGAGGTAGCCGAGCACCGGGTAGACGTAGGTCATCAGCGTGTCGAAGCCGACGAAACTCACCGCGTAACCGACCGCGCACAGCGACAGGAACACCGGGGTGTACCAGCCCGGACGCGAGGAGGTGACGCGCTTGCCCAGGGCATAGAACATGCCGATGGCGGTGTTGTAGATCATCGCGAAGATGATGAACACCATCACGTACGCCATCGCCGGGTGCATCGAGTCGAACAACGTGAGCATCGGGACGTCGTCGCCGGAGACGGTCTCGATATTGGCCAGCAGGGTGAACACCGCCAGGATCAGCAGCACGGTATAGACGACGCCGCCGAGCAGCCCGCCGCGTCCCGCGGCACGCATATTCGCGTGGTTGCCGCCGATCACCAGGGACATCGACACACCCAGCAGCAAGGCTAGGCCGTTATAGTTCAGGGCCGACAGCCACCACGGGCTCACCGGCGACTCCTCCTGGACGGCGAGGTCGCTGACGGCGCTGAAATCGTCCGGCAGGTTGAACAGGGTATAGACGAAGCCGACGAGTACGGCGATGATCAGCAGCGGGGTCAGTGCGCCGATGATGTCGCTGACCTTGTCCACGTTGAGTAGCCCGGTGACCATCACCAGCACCGTCATGACCAGCGAACCGATCCAGGACGGAAGGCCGAACTGCTGCTCCAGGTTGGACCCGGCGCCGGCGAGCATCACGAAGCCGATGCAGAACAGGGTCAGGGTGACCACGATGTCCAGCGCCCAGGACGCCACCGGGTGGGTGATGCTGCGGAACACCGCCTTGTGCTCGTCGGCGAGGAAGTAACTGCCGAGCTGCAGGATCACTGCGCCGGCCACGGTCATCACCACGCCGGCCAGGACCGCACCCCACAGACCGCTCAGGCCGAAGGACGCGAAGTACTGGATGACCTCGAGGCCGGTGGCGAATCCCGCGCCGACCAGCAGCCCGAGGAATGCCATGGAAATCTTGAGTTGTTCCTTCACTAGTCCGGAGCCTCCTGAAGTAATCCGCGTGCCGCACATGGGGTGGGGCGGGGGTAGGTTGCCGGACTGTACCGGAAAAGCTCCGCTAGGGTTGCAGGCCATATGTGGATCGGAACTCTTGAACTCGACGTTCTCCTCGGTGACGTGCACTCCCTCAAGCAGAAGCGCTCCGTGGTGAGACCGGTGATCGCCGAAGTCCAGCGGAAGTTCGGGATCTCCGTCGCCGAGGTCGACCACCGTGACCTGCACCGTCGGACGGGGATCGGGGCGTCGGCGGTCAGTGCGGACCGGGAGCACGTGGTGGAGGTGCTGGAGTCGGTGGAGCGCCTCGTGGCGTCGCGCCCGGAGATCCAGGTGCTGTCGGCACGGCTGCGCTACCTGTCCTCCGAGGACCTTCCCGGGGACGTCTAACTCTCCTGCGGTGGTTCCTGCTCCTTGCGCGGCCGCCCGCGCCGGGGGAGATCCCCGGTGGACGACGGCAGGCGTCCTGCGCGGCGCAGCTGGTCGCGCAACATCACCTCGATCTGGGCGTTTACGCTGCGCAGGTCGTCGTGCGCCCAGCGGGCGATGGCGTCGTACACCGCCGGGTCGATGCGCAGGGGGACGTTCTTACGCGCCATGACTACGCGCCATGGAGGCCGCCGGTGTTGATCACCGGCTGGGTGGAGGAGTCGGAGCACAGCACCACGAGCAGGTTGGACACCATCGAGGCGCGGCGTTCCGGGTCGAGGTCCACGATGTCGCGGTCCTCCAGCTGGTCCAGGGCGGTCTGGACCATCGACACCGCTCCGTCCACGATCTGCTCGCGGGCATCCACCACGGCCTGGGCCTGCTGACGCTGCAGCATGGCACCGGCGATCTCCGGGGCGTAGGACAGTGCGGAGATCCTGGCCTCCACGATCTCCAATCCGGCGACGGCCACGCGGGCGGCGACCTCGTCGGCGAGCTCCTGGGAGACCACGTCGGTGGAGCCGGCGAGGCTGGTGGCGGCCTCGCCGGGGGTGCCGTCGGCGTTGATGCGGCCCGGCACGGAGTCGTAGGGGTGGGTGGTGGCGACGTGGCGCAGTGCGGACTCGGACTGGGAGTGGATGAACTCCTCGACGTCCTCCACGGAGAAGGTGGCCTTGGCGGTGTCGGAAACCTGCCAGACGACGATGGCTCCGATCTTCACCGGGTTGCCGTTGAGGTCGTTGACCTTAATCTCGTTGGTCTCGAAGTTACGGACACGCACGCTGACCTTGCGCGTGGTCGCCAGCGGCGGGACGAGCGTGAGGCCAGTGGTGCGGTTGGTGCCGAGGTAGCGTCCGAAGAACTGCACGACTTGCGTGTGGCCGGGGTTGATCACGCGCAGCATGGTCAGCACGACCACGGAGAGCAGGATGATGACGACGGCGAGGCCGATGAGCGAGCCGCCGAGGCCGCCGCCCAGGTTCCCGGATTCCAGGCCGACGGCGGCCCAGACGATCAGAGCGATCGGTGCGAGGAAGAGGACGATGCCGCCGAGCAGTGCGGCGACGGCCAGGCCGGTGGAGCCGGACCACGCGCGGTGCTCGCTGATGCTGACGTTGGTGCCTTCGTGGCCGACGGGGGTTCCGGCGACGGCGTCGGGTGCTGGGGCGGGGGTCTCGGGTGACATGGTGTCCTTTCCTTTTTCCCGGCGTCTCCGGGGACGGTCGCCAGTCTACGCTAAAGTGATATCACTTTGATGTCACTGGGAGGACGGTCGGTGTCCGTTGGGCCATGCAGTAGGCTTGATCACCGTGACTGACGCGAAGAACTCCTCCCAGAACGCATCCCAGAACGCCGCCCCTGCCGTCGATGGCGGGGACAACGACCTTCCCGAGCAGGTCAAGGTTCGTCGCGACAAGCGCGACCGCCTCATCGCCGAGGGCGTCGACCCCTACCCGGTGGAGGTCGCACGCACGCACGCGCTGAAGGACGTCGTGGCGTCCTACGCGGTTCTGCCGAAGGACGGCGCCGACGGGGAGGACGCGCCGGACGAGGCGCGCGCCGAGGGCGTCACCTATCTCGCCGCCGGCGACGAGACCGACGTGCAGGTCGGCATCGCCGGACGCGTGATCTTCGTGCGCAACACCGGCAAGCTCGCCTTCGCGCGCATTCAGGACGGCGACGGCACGCAGCTGCAGGCCATGCTGTCGCTGGCCGAGGTGGGGGAGGACGCCCTGGCGTCCTGGAAGGCCACCGTGGACCTCGGCGACATCGTCTTCATCCACGGTCGTGTCGTGGCCTCGAAGCGCGGCGAGCTCTCCGTGATGGCGGACTCCTGGTCGATGGCGTCGAAGTCGCTGCGTCCGCTGCCGGTCGCGCACAAGGAGCTCAGCGAGGACACCCGCATC
Organism: Corynebacterium sp. AOP40-9SA-29; assembly: GCF_052377405.1. Classification (NCBI taxonomy): domain Bacteria; kingdom Bacillati; phylum Actinomycetota; class Actinomycetes; order Mycobacteriales; family Corynebacteriaceae; genus Corynebacterium; species Corynebacterium sp. AOP40-9SA-29. The sequence continues at coordinate 99,625 of NZ_JBQSWR010000007.1, forward strand.
CGGCACCGCTACACCGACCTGATCATGCGTGAGCAGGCCCGGACGAACGCGGTGACCCGCATCAAGGTGATGCGCGCGCTGCGTCATGCACTCGAGCGCCGCGAGTTCCTCGAGGTCGAGACCCCGATGCTGCAGACCCTGCACGGCGGGGCCGCGGCGCGTCCCTTCGAGACGCACTCCAACGCGCTCGACATCGACCTCTACCTGCGCATCGCCCCAGAGCTCTACCTCAAGCGCTGCGTGGTGGGTGGCATCGACAAGGTCTTCGAGGTCAACCGCAACTTCCGCAATGAGGGTGTGGACTCCTCGCACTCCCCGGAATTCGCCATGCTGGAGACCTACCAGGCCTACGGCACCTACGACACCGGTGCCACGCTGATCCGCGAGGTCATCCAGGAGATCGCCGAGGAAGTCTTCGGCACCACCACCGTGACCCTGGTCGACGGCACCGAGTACGACCTCGGCGGGCAGTGGCGCACCATCGAGATGTACCCCTCGCTTAACGAGGCGCTCGCCGAGAAGTTCCCCGATCAGGATGTGCTCGACGAGGTCACCGTGGACAGCTCCGTGGAGGACCTCAAGGCCTTGGCCGCCGTGGTCGGGCTGCCCGTCCCGGCGAAGGGTGGCTGGGGCCACGGCAAGCTCGTCGAGGAGATCTGGGAGCACCTGTGTGAAGACCAGCTCTACGGGCCCGTCTTCGTCCGCGACTTCCCGGTCGAGACCTCTCCGTTGACCCGCCAGCACCGCACGAAGCGGGGCATCACCGAGAAGTGGGACCTCTACGTGCGCGGCTTCGAGCTGGCCACCGGCTACTCCGAGCTGGTGGACCCGGTCGTGCAGCGTGAGCGCTTCGAGGACCAGGCTCGCCTGGCCGCCGGCGGTGACGATGAGGCCATGGTGCTCGACGAGGACTTCCTCGCCGCGATGGAGCAGGGCATGCCTCCGACCTCGGGTAATGGCATGGGCATCGACCGTCTGCTGATGGCGCTGACCGGGCTGGGGATCCGTGAGACGGTGCTGTTCCCGATGGTGAAGCCGGAGCGCGACAGCTAGTCGCGAGGCAGGCTGCAGTGTCAGCCGAGATGGCGTCCCTGGAAGGCCCGTTCGGCCTGTAGGGGGCGCTACGGGGGTGGTTCCGGGGGGTGCGGGGTGGGGTGTCTCACCTGCTGTGATGGCTCAGTCGTGGAAAGTATCTGTGGGCCAGGCGGTATTCGGGGCTTTTTGTGACGGGGATCATGATTCGTCGTTATGATGTAATCATTATCTGTCCGACCCAATCCATGACTGTGTGTTCTCCCGTTGACATCGGGTGATACCGAGTACAGCGAAAGGTAGCTGCCTCACCATGAGTGACCGAAGCAAGCGGAACGACTCCACACCGGGCCTCAACACCATCAAGCGGGACGCCATCGGTACCGCTATGCGTGTACTGACCCGTTTCACCGGCTCTGACCTGGCCACCAAGTACGGCCTGAGCGAGAAGGTCGACCGTGTGGCCTACGAGTCCACCAAGGGCGGCATGCGCACCCTCGGTGCCATCAACCGCCAGTTCAAGAAGTCCAAGGGCTCCGGCAAGCCGGTCCGCCTGGAGAGCCAGGGCAGTGAGGGCGACGGCACCACCGAGCCCAAGAAGCCCGCCAAGGTTCTCTTCGACCTGACTCCCTCCGAGGATCAGGAGATGCTGACCTCCGCCGTGCGCGAGTTCGCCGAGGAGCAGCTGCGCCCCGGTGCCCACGACGCCGACGAGGCTGCCGAGACCTCCAAGGAAGTCCTCGACACCGCCGCTGAGCTGGGTATCTCCCTGGTTAGCCTGCCGGAGGAGTTCGAGGGGCTGGCCTCCGAGTCCGCCTCCACCACCTCCGCCCTCGTCGCCGAGGCTCTCGCCTTCGGTGACATGGGCCAGGCCGTCGCCATCCTGGCACCCGCCGGTGTTGCGACCACCATCACCAACTACGGTGACGACGCCCAGCAGAAGACCTACCTGCCGGAGTTCGCCGGCGAGTCCGTCCCGCAGGCCGCCGTGATCGTCAATGAGTCCCGCGCCCTGTTCGATCCCTTCGTGCTGCAGACCACCGCGAAGCGTGAGGGCGACAACATCATCATCAACGGTGTGAAGACCATGGTGCCCAGCGCCGGTTCCGCCGAGCTCTTCGTCGTCGCCGTGGACCTGGACGGGGTCAACACCTTCGCCATCGTCGAGTCGTCCACCGAGGGCGTCGTCGTCGAGGCCGACCCGTCCATGGGTATCCGTGCCGCTGGCCTGGGTCGCGTCCTGCTCAAGGACGTCAAGGTCCCCGCCTCCAACCTGCTTGGTGGTGCCGAGCTCGATTCCGAGACCCGCACCGACAACTACGCCGAGATCATCCGCCGTGCCCGCCTGGGCTGGGCCGCCCTCGCCGCCGGTACTTCCGAGGCCGTGCTCGAGTACGTCAAGCCCTACGTCAAGGAGCGTCAGGCCTTCGGTGAGCCCATCGCGCACCGTCAGTCCGTCGCCTTCATGGTCGCCAACATCCGTATCGAGCTCGACGGCCTGCGCATGATCCTGCTGCGCGGCGTCTCCCGCATCGACCAGGGTCTGTCCTACAACCGTGAGGCCGGCCTCGCCCGCCGCTTCGCCGCAGACCGCGGTATGCAGATCGGTCTCGACGGCGTCCAGCTGCTCGGCGGCCACGGCTACACCAAGGAGCACCCGGTGGAGAAGTGGTACCGCGACCTGCGAGCCGTCGGCGTCGCCGAGGGCGTCGTGGTCCTGTAAGTCCCCGTCAGTAACAACATCGAAGGAGCACTGAAATGATCAACCTGGAACTCCCGAAGAAGCTGCGCGGGACCATCAACCAGGCCCACCAGGCCGCAGCGGAGATCTTCCGCCCCATCGCCCGCAAGTACGACCTCGCCGAGCACGAGCGTCCCATCGAGCTCGACACCATGGCATCCCTCGTCGAGGGCATGACCGACGGTGGCGGCAACCTCGCCGGTGCGTCCGGTGGCCGTGGCGACAAGAAGAACGACGGTTCCGTCCGCAATGGCGGCAACATGTCCTCCCTGGTCAACGTCATCGAGACCTGCTGGGGTGATGTCGGACTGACCCTGTCGATCCCTTACCAGGGCCTCGGCAACTCCGCGATCGCCGCCGTCGCCACCGACGAGCAGCTCGAGCGCTTCGGCAAGGTCTGGGCTTCGATGGCCATCACCGAGCCGCAGTTCGGTTCGGACTCCGCCGCCGTCGCCACCACCGCGAAGCTGGACGGCGACGAGTACGTCCTCAACGGCGAGAAGATCTTCGTCACCGCCGGTGACCGTTGCACCCACGTCGTCGTGTGGGCCTCGGTGGACAAGTCCGCCGGCCGCGCCGCCATCAAGTCCTTCGTGGTCCCCCGCGACACCCCGGGCTTCGAGCTCGCCCGCCTGGAGCACAAGCTGGGTATCCGTGCCTCGGACACAGCTCACTTCATCCTGGACAACGTGCGCGTCCCGAAGGAGAACCTGCTGGGTTCCCCCGAGGTCGACACGAAGAAGGGCTTCGGCGGGGTCATGGCGACCTTCGACAACACCCGCCCGCTGGTGGCCGGCATGGCCGTCGGTGTTGCCCGCGCCTCCCTGGAGAAGCTGCGCAAGATCCTGACGAAGGCTGGCCTGGAGATCGACTACGACGCACCGAGCTGGAACCAGCCCGCCGCCGTCGCCGAGTACATCCGCCTGGAGTCCGACTGGGAAGCCGCCTACCTGATGACGCTGCGTGCCGCCTGGATGGCCGACAACAAGCAGCCGAACAACAAGGAAGCTTCCGAGTGCAAGGCGAAGGCCGGCCGCATGGCCACCGACCTGACCCTGCGCGCCGTCGAGCTCGCCGGCACCTACGGCTACTCCGAGCGGTCCCTGCTCGAGAAGTGGTCCCGCGACTCGAAGATCCTGGACATCTTCGAGGGCACCCAGCAGATCCAGCAGCTGGTCGTCGCCCGTCGTGAGCTGGAGCTGTCTTCCGCACAGCTGAAGTAGCAGTTCACAGCCCTAGAAGCGGCTACCGGTCATATCGACCGGGGGCCGCTTTCGGCATGTCCGGGCCCGTGGTGTCGCGGCACCGGCCCGCACAGTGCCCGTACGTCCCGCGTGCATCCCGCACGAGGCGGCCTCTAGGCTCAAGGGTGAGCCAGCAACCGGTGGAGGGTGGTGTGACGCAACCCTGGGGGTTGCCGTTCGATCGTAGGGCGGAGCAGGGCGGGCGACGGTACGCTATGAGAGAGCCGTCGACGGGTGGGCACACACAAAAGAGACGGCCCCGGAGGAGAGAATTACTCTCCTCCGGGGCCGTCAACAGGGCCGTCGTCGGTACTGCGTTAGGCGTCCGAACCCTTCGCTTCGCCGACCTCACCGGTGCCGGCGTTGACCTCCGGCAGTTCGCGGGGGACAACCTTGCCCACCGCATTGCGGGGGAGGCGGTCCAGGAAGACGTAGTTGCGCGGGACGTTGTGGCGGGCCAGGTGCTCCTTGACCTCGGCCTTGGCCTTGTCCTTGAAGCCGTCCTCGTCGCTACCGGGCTTCAGGACCACGTACGCGCAGAGCGACTGTCCGAAGTCGTCGTCGGCGATACCGTGAACGTGCACCTCCTCGACCTCGGGCAGGCCGTAGAGGACGTCCTCGGTCTCCTGCGGGTAGACGTTCTCGCCACCGGAGACGATCATGTCATCGCTACGTCCGGCGATGTAGAGCAGTCCGTCCTGGTAGTAGCCGAGGTCGCCGGTGGCGACGAGACCCTGGATGGTCTCCTTGTCCACGCCAGGCCGGGTGTAGCCCTCGAAGAGCATGTCATTGCCCACGAAGATACGGCCGATCTCGCCCTCGGGGAGCTCCTTGTCATCGTCCCCGAAGATCTTGAGGACCGTGGCCAGCGGCGGCTTGCCGGCGGTCGTCGGGTGCTCCGCAAGCTCCTCGGGTCGGGCGATGGACGCCCAGCTGACCTCGGTGGAACCGTAGAGGTTGTAGAGGACCTTGCCGAACTTCTCGGTCGTCTCCTCGATCACGGTCGGCGGCAGGGCCTCACCGCAGGCGGTGATGACCTGCGTGCCGGGGTTGAACTTCTCCGGCACGGCGGTGAGCAGGCGGCGCAGCATGGTCGGCACGATCGCGATGGCGTACGGACGGTTCGCCTCGATCAGCTTCACGGCACCGCGGGGTGAGAACTTGCGCTGCAGGATCAGGGTGCTGCGCAGGGCCAGGCCCAGCTGGATCTGGGCGAAGCCCCAGGTGTGGAACATCGGTGCGGCCACGTAGTACCCGCGGTGATGCTTCAGCGGGATGCGCGACATGATCGACGACGCCGGCAAGTAGGTGCGCGGCTCAGGACGACGGGCACCCTTCGGGGTACCGGTCGTTCCCGAGGTGAGAATAATGGTGCGTCCACGACGGGGGCGGGTGGGGATCTTCTGCTCGTGCGGCGTGGTGCGCAGGACCTCGGTCAGCGTGGGCCAGTCCGGGTTGCGGGTGGCGTGGTCCTCGGACGCGGTCGCCTCGGCGACGTTGCTGGCGTACTCGACAGCGTCGTCCTCGTCGTCCTCCGGTGCCAGGGCAGCGGTGGTCTGGTTCTCTTCCCAGTTCACGATCACGGGGCACTGGTCGAAGCCCTTGGGCAGCAACGGGATGAACTCCTCGTCGATGAACAGGAGGTCGAGCTTCTGCTCCTTGACGACGGCGCGGGTCTGCTTGGCGGATGCGCCGGTGTTGAGCAGCACAATGTCGGTGCCCAGGCGGCCGTGGGCGCACAGCGCCATGATGAAGCCGCGGTGGTTGCGCGACAGGACGCCCACGCGGTCACGCTCACGCACGCCCGTGCGGTAGAGGGCCTTGGCCAGCAGGTTCGTCTGCTCGTGGAGCTCGGAGTAGGTGATCGAGCCTGCGTCATCGATGATGGCGGTGTGGTACGGGTCGCGGGCAGCGCCGAGGGCGAGGATGCCGGCCGGCAGGAACTCCCACTGATAGATGTACTTGAGAGCCTTGCCCATGGCCACCGGGGACATGGCACCGAGGACTCCTGCCTTGAACAAAGGCACCGTCCCCTTCGCGAGGATGGGCAACTGGTCAAGGGTAACTGCGGGCTGGGATCCGCTCATGGTGCTCCTTCGGGGTGCTCGTGTGAACAGCGACGATGGGGTTTCCGTCTCATTATTATCGTTAAGAGTACATAACAATGGACAGGCCGTCCGGCGTTTCGTGAACTTCACCTGACCGATCGCCGCGCCCGTCATGACAGTTCCCTCACGAGGACGCCGCCGGCGGCCGCAGGGCGTCGGAGCGTCCTGCGCGGGGCCTGTTCGCTGTCGGCGTACACATCGGGAAAGGGCCATGAAAACACGCTCTGACCTGCGCTTAAATAGGGCAAAAGGGGGGTATGGGGCCGTGGAACAAGCTCAGGGGGCCCGTCGTTGTACACAGTGACTGAACGTGGGAACACTGAATCACTAAGGTGGTCCCCACATCCGGACCTTGAAGTGAGGGAGAGCAAATGTTCGAGAGGTTCACCGACCGTGCGCGACGAGTCGTCGTCCTGGCGCAGGAAGAAGCCCGCGCGCTCAACCACAACTACATCGGCACCGAGCACATCCTGCTCGGGCTGATCCACGAGGGGGAGGGAGTCGCAGCTAAGGCGCTGGAGTCCATGGGAATCTCCCTGGAGGCCGTGCGTACCGAGGTCGAGGACATCATCGGCACCGGCGGCCACCCGCCGAGCGGCTACATCCCCTTCACCCCGCGGGCCAAGAAGGTCCTGGAGCTCGCCCTGCGCGAGGCTCTGCAGCTGGGGCACAAGTACATCGGCACCGAGCACATCCTGCTCGGCCTCATCCGCGAGGGCGAGGGCGTCGCGGCCCAGGTGCTGGTCAAGCTCGGCGCCGACCTGTCGCGCGTGCGTCAGCAGGTCATCCAGCTGCTCTCGGGTTACGAGGGCACCGAGCCCGAGGCTGCTCCGGACGAGCCGGCCACGGCAGGCGTTGGCCAGCCGTCCGACTCTGGCTCCGGCGGCAAGCCCGGCCAGAAGTCCAACTCCCTGGTCCTGGACCAGTTCGGCCGCAACCTGACCCAGGCTGCCAAGGACGGCAAGCTGGATCCGGTCGTGGGACGGGAGAAGGAAGTCGAGCGCATCATGCAGGTGCTCTCGCGCCGCACCAAGAACAACCCGGTGCTCATCGGCGAGCCCGGTGTGGGTAAGACCGCCGTGGTCGAGGGCCTGGCCCTGGACATCGTCAACGGCAAGGTGCCGGAGACCCTGAAGGACAAGCAGCTCTACTCGCTGGACCTGGGTTCCCTGGTCGCCGGTTCCCGCTACCGCGGTGACTTCGAGGAGCGCCTGAAGAAGGTGCTCAAGGAGATCAACCAGCGCGGCGACATCATCCTGTTCATCGACGAGATCCACACCCTGGTGGGTGCCGGTGCCGCCGAGGGTGCGATCGACGCGGCCAGCATCCTCAAGCCGAAGCTGGCCCGTGGTGAGCTGCAGACCATCGGTGCGACCACGCTGGACGAGTACCGCAAGCACATCGAGAAGGACGCCGCCCTGGAGCGTCGTTTCCAGCCGGTGCAGGTGCCCGAGCCGAGCGCCGAGATGACCATCGAGATCCTCAAGGGTCTGCGCGACCGCTACGAGGCGCACCACCGCGTGTCCATCACCGACGGTGCCCTGGCTGCCGCCGCCCGGCTGTCGGACCGCTACATCAACGACCGTTTCCTGCCGGACAAGGCCGTCGACCTCATCGACGAGGCCGGTGCCCGTATGCGCATCAAGCGCATGACCGCGCCGAAGGCGATCCAGGACGTCGACGACAAGATCGCCGAAGTCCGTCGCGCCAAGGAAGCCGCGATCGACGACCAGGATTTCGAGAAGGCCGCGTCCCTGCGCGACGACGAGCGCAAGCTCACCGACGAGCGCGCCGAGAAGGAGAAGCAGTGGCGCGCCGGTGAACTCGACGACGTCGCCGAGGTCGGGGAGGAGCAGATCGCCGAGGTGCTGGGCACCTGGACGGGCATCCCCGTCGTGCGGCTCACCGAGGAGGAGTCCACCCGGCTACTCCACATGGAGGATGAGCTGCACAAGCGCATCATCGGGCAGGACGACGCGGTCAAGGCCGTCTCCCGGGCGATCCGCCGTACCCGTGCGGGTCTGAAGGACCCGAAGCGGCCCAGCGGTTCGTTCATCTTCGCCGGCCCGTCCGGCGTGGGTAAGACCGAGCTGTCGAAGGCGCTGGCGGAGTTCCTCTTCGGCGACGACGACTCGCTGATCCAGATCGACATGGGCGAGTTCCACGACAAGTTCACCGCCTCGCGCCTGTTCGGTGCACCTCCCGGATACGTCGGCTACGACGAGGGCGGCCAGCTGACCGAGAAGGTCCGCCGCAAGCCGTTCTCCGTGGTCCTGTTCGACGAGATCGAGAAGGCACACTCGGAGATCTACAACACCCTGCTGCAGGTCCTCGAGGACGGTCGTCTCACCGACGGCCAGGGTCGCATGGTCGACTTCAAGAACACCGTGCTGATCTTCACCTCGAACCTGGGTACCAGGGACATCTCCAAGGCCGTGGGCATGGGCTTCACCGGCTCCGGTGAGACCGATGAGGACGCCCAGTACGACCGGATGAAGTCGAAGGTCAACGACGAGCTGAAGAAGCACTTCCGCCCGGAGTTCCTCAACCGTATCGACGACATCGTGGTCTTCCACCAGCTCACCCGCGAGCAGATCGTGCAGATGGTCGACCTGCTCACCGGCCGGGTGCGCAAGGCCCTGTCGGAGAAGGACATGGGTCTGGAGATCTCCGAGGAGGCCAAGAGCCTGCTGGCTGTGCGTGGTTTCGACCCGGTGCTCGGTGCCCGTCCGCTGCGTAGGACGATCCAGCGCGAGATCGAGGACCACCTGTCCGAGAAGATCCTCTTCGGCGAGATCGGTGCCGGCGAGATCGTGACCGTGGACGTGGAGAATTGGGACGGCACCGGCAAGGGCGAGGGCGCGAAGTTCGTCTTCGGTTCCCGTCCGAAGCCGCTGCCCGAGATCGCCGCGGAACCGGCCGAGGACGCGCAGGACGACGTCATCGATGCCGCGTCCGACGAGGACTCGCTGCCCGAGACGCAGGACGTCTCCGCCGGCGAGCACCGCGAGTAACAGCAGCCAGAACCGGCGCCGGGGTGCGGCGTCCGTCTACCGGGGTAACCGGTAGCGGGCGTCGGCCCCGGCGCCCGTCTGTGTCACGAGACCGTCGACGACGAGGGACGTTAGGGCGCGGGTACGCTGCTCAGCGTCCTCGCTCGTGGCATCGAAGTCGCCGGACGGGACGTCCCCGGCACCCTCGGCGCGCAGGATCGCCATGATGCGTCCGCGGACCTGCCGGTCGGTGCCCTCGAACTTCTGGACGCGCTTCTTCGCCGCGGCGGTGTCCGCGCTGCTGGGGGCGGGGCGTCCCAACGCGATCCAGCGGCAACGCGCCGCGACGGGACAGCGGTCGCACTGCGGGGCGCGGGCGGTGCATACCGTCGCGCCGAGTTCCATGAGCGAGGAGCACATGCCCAGCGCTTCGTCCTGCAGTGTCGGCGTGTGCCGCGGGTTGCGGTAGCCACGTCGGCGCAGCCCCGGATCCTCGTCGACCCAGGGCATCAAGTCGGCGACGTCGGCGAGGTCTCCGGCTTTGGCCGGGCCCTGCAGGAACTCCCCGCGGGCCAGGCGCCGGTGCACCCGCCGCACGTTCGTGTCGACCACGGGCACGGCGCGTCCGAAAGCGAAGGCGGCGACGGCACGGGCGGTGTACTCACCGATCCCCGGCAAGGCCAGCAGGTCGGCGACGGTGCCGGGCACCTCCCCGTCGTGCTCGGCCACGATGGCGCGGGCGCACTCGCGCAGACGCAGGGCACGCCGCGGATAGCCCAGGTTCGCCCAGGCGCGCAGGATCTCGTCGGTCGGGGCGTCGGCCAGATCCGACGGGGTGGGCCAGCGTTCCAGCCACGCCTCCCACAGCGGGACCACGCGGGCGACCGGGGTCTGCTGGGACATGATCTCGCTGAGCAGGACGGCCCACGGTGTGGTCCCGGGGCGTCGCCACGGCAAGTCGCGGGCGTTCTCGTGGAACCACCCGTTGAGCACCGCGCCAAGGCTCGGCTGCGCCGACCCAGCGTGCTCTGCCGTTTTTGTCGTCGCTGCAGTCTCCGTCGCGTCGTGCCTTTGTGCCGTGCCCACGGGAACCCACTGTGCCGCACCGGTGCGCATCCGGCAAAAGGCGGTGGCACAATGGTTCGCATGACTAATGACGACTCGGCTCCGGCCCAGCACACCAACGAATCCTCCGGCCCCCTGACACCGCAGGAGGCCGTCGAGATGTTGATGGCCGGCAACCGTCGCTTCATGGATGAATCCTCCGCCCACCCGAATCAGGACCGTGGACGCCGGGAACTGCTCACCGGCGGTCAGCGACCCAATGCAGTGGTGCTGGCCTGCTCGGACTCGCGCGTGCCGGTGGAGATCGTATTCGACCAGGGACTCGGCGATATCTTCGTGATCCGCACCGCCGGTGAGATCACGGACCTGTCGGTGCTGGCATCGCTGGAGTTCGCCGTCGTCTCCCTCGGTGTGCCGCTGGTCGTGGTACTTGGACACGAGAGCTGTGGTGCGGTCGCCGCCGCCCAGACCGCCCTGGCGACCGGCAGCATGCCGCCCGGTTTCCAGCGAGTTCTGGTGGAGAAGGTCACTCCCTCCCTGTTGGCGGCGCGGTCCCAGGGCGCCGACACCGGCGAGGATTTCGAAAAGCACCATGTGGTGGAGATTGCCAACCACATCGTGGACCGCTCCCCGGGGATCCTGCAGCGTCTGCGTGAGGGCAACTGCGGCGTGGTCGGCATGCGCTACCGCCTGTCGGACGGCCTGGCGGAGCCCGTCGCCTCCTACGGTCTCGAGGTCGAGGGCGTGACCCCCACCGAGGTTCCCTGAACCGTTCCGTAGATGTCCGTAAACGGATGTACTTCACTAGGGCTAGCGGGGTGTCATGACACCGCGGCATCGTCGCTGCTAGTTACACTGGGCCTGTGACCCAGCACAACGACCCCCGCCCTCTGCCCCCGGAAATCTACCAGCGCCGTCGCGTCGGCGCGGTCGTGGCTCTTGTCCTGGTCGTGGCATTGTTGTGGTGGGTGGTCAGTTCGCTGACCGGCGGGGACGAGGGGCAGGACCAGGTCGCCCAGACTTCTCAGTCTTCGCAGAGCTCCGCAGCGTCGGAGGCTCCTGCTTCCTCGGAGCCGTCTGAATCCGAGAGTGTTTCGGAGTCGGCCGACCCGTCCTCCTCGGCGTCCGCTGACCCGTCGGAGTCCGAGGAGCCGACGGAGAGCTCGGCGGCGGGCGTGCCCGACGAGGTGGCCAACAAGGACACCTGTGAACTCGACGACCTGCAGCTCACGGTGCGTCCCGGTGCGCCGACGTTCCGGGACGGCCAGCAGCCGAACTTCTTCCTCGAGGTCAGCAATCCCACTCAGGGCGACTGCAATATTGACCTGAGCGACAATGAGCTGAGCTTCGAGGTCTTCACCATGGACTCTGGTTACTCACGGGTGTGGAGTGACACCGACTGCAATGCGCCGACCTCGACCGGCCGGTTGCGCTTGGATCCGGGGCAGTCCCGCACCTATGAGATGACCGCCTGGTCACGCACGAGTTCCTCGCCGGACTCCTGCGAGAACCGTGAGGCCGTCGGCAATGGTGCATACATGCTCTACGGGCACATCGGGGAGAAGACCTCGGAGTCGGAGACCTTTAACCTCGCATGACCCCGATCTTCGCCACGGCCTCCTGGACGGTGCCGACGGCGATGATCTTCAACCCCTTCGGCGGTGTGGCACGATCCGACCCGCGGGTGGAGTCTGGGACGACGGCGGTGGTGAATCCCAGCCGGCGGGCCTCGGCGAGGCGCTGACGCAGATCGGGGACGCGACGGACCTCACCGCCGAGCCCCACCTCACCCACCGCGACGAGCCCGGTGGGCAGGGCTTTGCCGGAGGCAGTCGAGGCCATCGCCAAGGCCAGCGCTAGGTCTGCGCCGGGTTCGTTGATCTTCATCCCGCCGACGGTGGCGGCGTAGACCTCGTGACCCATCAGATCTACCCCGGCCCGTTTGGCGAGCACGGCCAGCACCACGGCCACACGACTGGCGTCGATCCCGGTGACGACCCTGCGCGGGGTGTGCATCTGAGTCTCCAGGGCGAGGGTCTGGATCTCGCCGAGCATGGGACGACGTCCGTCCATCAGCACCGTTACCGCGGTGCCGGCGACGGGGTCGTCGCGGTGGTGCAGGAACAATCCGGACGGGTCGGAGACCTCACGGATGCCCTCGGCGGTCTGTTCGAAACAGCCGACCTCGTCGGTGGCACCGAAGCGGTTCTTCTGGCCGCGCAGAAAACGCAGGGAACTGTGGCGGTCACCTTCGAAGTTCAGTACCGCGTCCACGAGGTGCTCCACGGTGCGCGGCCCGGCGACGTTGCCGTCCTTGGTCACGTGGCCGACGAGCAGCACGGGGACACCGGTGGACTTCGCCAGGGTGGTCAGCGTGGCGGCGACGGCGCGGGTCTGGGCCACGCCACCGGCGACACCCTCCACACCGGAGGCGTTGAGCGTTTGCAGGGAGTCGACGATGACCAGTTCGGGCTGCACGGCGTCAATCTGGCCCAGGGCAGTCTCCAGGTCGTGTTCAGCGGCGAGGAAGAGCGAACTCGACAGGGCACCGGTGCGTTCGGCACGGTGGCGCACCTGCCCCACGGACTCCTCGGCGGTGATGTAGAGGACGCTGCGGTCCTGGCGCGCCCAGCGGTTGGCGACCTCCAGCAGCAGCGTGGACTTGCCCACCCCGGGTTCGCCGGCGAGCAGGACGGCGCTGCCGGGGACCACGCCACCACCGAGCACCCGGTCGAGCTCCCCGATCCCGCTGGGACGGTGGTTGGCGATCGCCGGGTCGATGTCGGTGACCGCCTTGGCTGGCGAGGTCGGGGTCAGCCCCGTGGCGCGCGCCCCGCCCGCGCCACCGGCCCCGCCGGCAGCGGCGGGGGCCACCGCGTCCATCGTCCCCCATTCCTGGCAGGAGGGGCACCGGCCCACCCACTTCGACACCTGGTGGCCGCAGGACGTGCAGGCGTAGGAGCTGCGGGACTTTTTCGGTGCGGTCTTCGTGGCCATGCTCCACACACTAGTACCGGGCACGGACATGAAAAACGCGCCTTCCCCTGTGGCAGGGGAAGACGCGTTCGACTAGCGGAAAACTAGCCGATGTCGGCGCCCTCGTGGTCGCCGTCGATGGTGTCGGTGCCCTGGCGGGTCACGCCGTCCTGGTGGCGGTTGGTGTGGCCGGCCTCGGCGTACCAGGCGGTGATGGGGGCGTTGATCTCGAGATCGCCGTTGCTGAACTCGAAGGTCACGACGCGGGCGGCACCGGTGTAGAAGTTCTCGCCCTCGACCGTGGTCTCCAGGTACTCGACGCAGCCGGCGTCGGCGTCCTCCGGGTTCATGTCCGCGATCGCGGACTCGGAGTCGGCCACCAGCGAGCAGTCCGGGGAGACGGTCACGTTGCCGCCGATGTCCAGGGTGGCGTCCTGCACGGAGACGCTCTCCAGGGTGATGTCGTTGCCCTCGATGCCCTGGTTGGCGAGGTTGAACTTCAGTGCGACGGAGTTGTCCTCCTGGGTGATCAGGGTGACGTCCCGCACGGCGGCGTCCCCGAGGTCGCCGTCCGTGCCGTTGACGGCGGCCACCTGGTTCGCGGTCTGGGAGATCTGACCCGCGCCACAGGCGGTCAGGGCCAGGGCCGCAAAGCCGGCGGTGACGGCGAGCAGCCGACGCGCGGCGGGCTTCCGGTTCTTCACTGTTGTTCTCCTCCATCTGAGGCCCGTTTCGGGGGGCCGTCAACTGCAGATGATATGTCCCGACACGTGTCACGGTGACGGGTCTCGTCGAGTCCACATTAACCTGTGAGGGGGCTGGACACATAGTCGGAGGAGTTATCTAGGGGTGGCGTGCAGGGTGGCGCACAGGATGAGGTGCCCGTGGCGGGCGGGGTTGAGCAGCAGGGTGCTAAACTGGCTCGTCATGGAGTTCAACATCGGGGACGTCGTCGTTTACCCCCACCACGGTGCCGCAGTGATCGAGGGAATTGAGCAGCGCGTTTTCAAGGGGGAGCCGGTCGATTACCTCGTGCTCCGGGTGAACCAGGGGGACCTGCTCGTCCGGGTGCCCGCAGCGAATGCCGAGACCGTCGGTGTGCGCGACGTCGTCGGTGAGGAGGGGCTGCTGAAGGTCTTCTCCGTCCTGCGTGAGACGGACGTCGAGGAGGCGGGCAACTGGTCCCGCCGCTACAAGGCCAACCAGGAGCGTCTGGCCTCCGGCGACGTGAACCGGGTGGCCGAGGTCGTGCGCGACCTGTGGCGTCGTGACCAGGACCGCGGCCTGTCCGCCGGCGAGAAGCGCATGCTGGCCAAGGCCCGCCTGGTGCTCGTCGGCGAGCTCGCCCTCGCCGAGGGTGTCGACAACAAGAAGGCGGATGACACGGTGCGTCGGATGGAAGAGACCATCGTGCGCCACCGTGAGGAGTCTGCCGCCCGCCGTGCCGCCGGCGTCGGGGAGGACGAGGCACCGCAGTCCGTCGACCTCGACGACGAGCTCGGCGAAGACGAGGACTGACACCGGTGACGGGAGCAGCGGGAGCCCCCGGGGGACGCAACGACGGCGGTGCCAACGGCGCCGACGGTATTGACGGTACCGACGGTGTCGGTAGCGTCGAGCGGGTTTTTGCCGTGGTCGCTGCCGCGGGCAGCGGCAACCGGTTGGGGGAGGTGCTGCCCAAAGCATTCGTCGAAGTTGACGGACGCTCGATCTTGGAGCGTTGTCTGGACGGGCTGGCCGCCTCACAGGCCGTGGGTCACACCGTGGTGACGGTGTCCAGCGACATGCTCGACCACACCCGCGACCTGGTCGCCTCCCAGTCCGGACTATGGGGCCCGATGGCGGTCTCCGTGGTCCTCGGTGGTGCCGACCGCGCCGACTCCGTGCGCGCCGGACTGGAGTCCGTCCACGCCCTGGTGGGCGATGCGGTTCAGGACCCAGCACAAGAGACCGGTCTCGACGGTGGCTCCGCCTGCGCCGAGCTCGGTGAGGTTCCTACAGGGTTCCTCGTCGCCGTTCACGACGCCGCCCGGTGCCTCACCCCGCCGGAGATGATCCGCGCCACCGTCGCCGCCGCCGCTGAAGGTGTGGAGGACGGCACGTGGGCCGGCGTGGTCCCCGTCCTGCCCGTGACAGACACGATCAAGGTGGTGGAGACCGTCTCCGGTGGGGCCGTGGACGGTGCGGAGGTCATCCGCTCTACCCCGGAGCGTCGCGTGCTGCGCGCCGCTCAGACCCCGCAGGTCTTCGCCTTCGACCGGCTGATGGCGGCGAATCGCATGCAACAGGCCCGGGAGGAACTGGACTCGGCGCATCCGACGGGCAACCCGCCGTCCGATCTCGCGCCGGCGGCGGTAACCGACGACTCCTCGCTGATGGAGATGGCCGGTGAGACCGTCGCCGCCGTGGCCGGGGATGAGCGCGCCTTCAAGATCACCCTGCCGGAGGACCTGGAACGCGCCCACCGTGCAGTCGGAAACGGGGGAGTGGCGTGATCGTCCCGCGGGTCGGTGTGGCCACCGACGCCCACCAGGTGGAGGCCGGCAAACCCTGCTGGATGGCGGGCCTGCTGTTCGAGGGTGCTGACGGGTGCGAGGGGCACTCCGACGGCGACGTGGTCGCCCACGCCGTCGTCGACGCGCTGCTGTCGGCGTCCGGCCTCGGCGACCTCGGCTCCTTCGTGGGGGTAGGACGCCAGGAGTACGCCGGGGTCACCGGCGCCCGTCTGCTCACCGAGTGCCGGGAGCTGCTGGCGTCCCACGGGTTCACGATCGGCAACGCCGCGGTGCAGATGATCGGCAACCGTCCGAAAATGGGTCCGCGCCGGCTTGAGGCGCAGAAGGTGCTCTCCGACCTCCTCGGCGCACCGGTGAGCGTGTCCGCCACCACCACCGACCACCTGGGGTTCACCGGTCGTGGCGAGGGCGTCGCGGCCGTGGCGACCGCCGTGGTGTGGCAGGACGCGGCGACGGCCGAGGCCTAAAACGGCGCTTTGACCGGGGGAAATGCTGGCTATTGGGGACCGGCACACATCCGCTGACGGTAGGCGGGGATACCGCCGATGGGGTACGCGAGTGACTGCGTAGGAGGGATTCGGCACGGGCCTGCGTCGACGAGACTTGGGAGCACGTTGTTGAACGGCAGACGCCCCGGATGACCCCGGGGAGCAGGACCGCCGTGAACACCGCGACACCGCAACTGTTCCCAGTCCCCGGGAAGCACCCCGGGAAAGGAGACCATCATGGCCACCCGAGTTCCCGACCCCATCTCCACCCCCGACGGCCCCGCCTACGAAGGCCGCCTGCTCGACCGCCCCGACGAGGAGGTCGTCGACCAGGGCGTCGGATTCGACCTGCGCACCCTGATGAGCCGTCGAGTGTTTATCGGAGCCGGCGTCGCCGGCGCCGGTGCCGTCGCACTCGCCGCCTGCTCGGACGGCTCCGGTTCGTCCTCCAGCGGGGTCACCACCACCGCGAACAGCGTCGACACCGCCGACCTGCCGGACGCCGAGATCCCCGACGAGACCGCCGGGCCCTACCCGGCCGACGGCTCCAACGGCCCGGACGTCCTGCAGGAGTCCGGCATCGTGCGCAGCGATATCCGCTCCAGCATCGGCGCCGACGACCCGGTGGACGGTGTGCCGCTGGAATTCACCTTCACCATCACCGACATGGACAACGACGACGCACCCTTCGCCGACGTCGCCGTCTACGCCTGGCATTGCGACGCCCAGGGGCAGTACTCGATGTACTCCGAGGGCGTGGAGGACGAGACGTGGCTGCGCGGCGTGCAGGTCGCCGACGCCGACGGCACGGTGACCTTCACCTCCGTGATGCCCGGCTGCTACACCGGCCGCTGGACCCACATCCACTTCGAGGTCTACCCGGACGTCGACTCCATCGACGACTCCGCCAACGCGATCGCCACCTCCCAGATGGCCTTCCCGGAGGACGTCCTCTCTGACGTCTACGAGCTGGACACCTACGACGGATCGTCGAGCAACCTCTCGCAGATCACCCTGGACTCCGACAACGTCTTCGGGGAGGACAGCGCCGCCCTGCAGATGGCGACGATCTCCGGCGACGTGGACTCCGGCTACATCTCCTCGCTCACCGTGCGCGTGGACACCACCACCGAACCGACCGGCGGCGACGCACCCGGCGGCGGTGGCGGCGAGGGTGGCCCCGGCGGCGAGGGCGGCGAGCCGCCCAGCGGCGGCATGCCGGACGGCGAAATGCCCGACGGCGCCCCCGACGCTGCCCCCGACGCCGCGTCCGACGCCACAGCGTCCTGACGCCCGAAACACCCCAAACCACACCCCAGAATTCACCGCTAGAACTCACCTAAGGAGTACGTCATGCTACAGAACCTCACCGGAATGCACGCCCTGGTCATCCTGGCCGTTGTCCTACTGCTCTTCGGGGCAGCGAAGCTCCCCGCTCTGGCCAAGAGCCTCGGCCAGTCCGTCCGGATCTTGAAGACCGAAGCGTCCGACCCCGCGCCCGCGGCGCCGGCCGCAGCGCCGGTCACCGAGGACGTTGCCGCAGCGACCACAGCGCAGGCACCCACGATCCACACCGTGAACACCGTCGACGACCTGAACGGCGTGAACGGTGCCGAGAGGAAGCTCACGTCATGACATCCGCGACCGCAGGACCGGCCGGCATGCCGCTGTCCGGCCACCTGCTCGAAGGACGCAGGAGGCTCACCCGCGTCGCGGCGGCCCTCGTGGTCGCAGCCGTCATCGCCTACCTGCTCTCTGACCAGGTGCTGGAGGTGCTGCGCGCGCCAGTCGTCGACATCGCGCAGACTCGTGCCGCCGCCATCAACTACGACAGCATCACCGGCGCCTTCGACCTGAAACTCCGCATCGCCCTGTTCGGCGGTATCGCCCTGTCGAGCCCGGTCTGGCTCTACCAGATCCTGGCCTACGTGGCCCCCGCGCTGACCCGCCGGGAGAAGCGCTACGCCTTCGGTTTCCTCGGCGCGGTGATCCCCCTGTTCGTCGCCGGGTGCGCCGCCGGTGTGGCGGTGTTCCCCCGCATCGTCGAACTGCTCGCCAGCTTCGCCTCGGCCGACGACAGCACTCTGCTGCAGGCGTCCTACTACTTCGACTTCGTTCTCAAACTCGTCCTGGCCGCCGGTGTGGCGTTCACGTTCCCCGCCTTCATCGTGGTCCTCAACTTCATGGGCGTGCTGTCGGCCCGCACGATCGCCCGCAGTTGGCGGGGGATCACCATCAGCATCGTGGTCTTCAGCGCCCTGGTCACTCCGGCGGCTGACCTGCTGTCGATGTTCCTGATCGCCGTCCCGATGGCGGTACTGTTCGGGATCTCGCTGGCCATCGCCTGGATCCACGACCGCCGGCACCGTACCGACGCTCCCGACTGGGCCGATCTTGCAGAGCAGGACGACCAGACAAGCACCCGGACGAGCACCCTGGAAGGAGTGTCCTGACATGTTCGGTCTCACCATCGAGAAGATCATCGTGATCGGCGTCGTCGCCGCGATCATCATCGGCCCGCAGCGGCTGCCGCTCTACGCGGAGAAACTCGCCACCTTCATCAGGAACTTCCGTAATTTCACCGACTCGACGCGACGCCGCGCGGAGGAGGAGTTGGGCGTCCCCGTCGCCGCGATGGACCCGAAGACGTGGAACACCCAGTTCCGTGCCTACGATCCGCGCAGGATCGTGCGCGACGCCCTGAACAGTGACGGCACCGCGAGCGCCGGCGCAGCACCGGACGCCGCAGTACCGGACGCTGCGTCCGACGTCGCAGCGTCCTCCCCGGAGACCGGGCGCGAGCCCGAACAGGAGCCGGTGCAGGAGTACCGGGAGCGCTGGGTCGTGGTTGGCGGCTCCTCCGGGCACCCGATCCGCCGCCGGATCGTCGAACCGGTCCCGCCCGTCGTCGATGTGCAGGACGCGCAGGACGTGCAGGACGAGACGCAGGACGCTCCGGCCGCCGCGGCGGCCCCCGAGCCAGCCGCCGCTGCTCCGGCTCCCGAGCCGGCCGCACCCTGAGCGTCGCCCCTCGCCCCGATACTGCACAATGGCCTCATGACCCAGGCAGAACCCCAGCCCCCGACCCCCACCGAGCGTCCGGCATGGATCCCGGTGTGGGTCGGGGATCTGGCGGTCATCGCGCTGATCCTCGCCTCCGTCGCCGTACCCGGCCCGGGCCCCGGACCTGCCGGGCCGGGTGGGGGGATGCCGGATCACCGCCTCGATCTCATCGTCACCGGGGCCGCGGTGCTGGCGGCGGCCTTGATGCCGCTGCGTCGACGGTGGCCGCTGCCGGTACTCGCCATCTGCCTGGCCGTGTACGTGGGAACCGTCCTGCTCGGTGTTCCCGCGCTGGGCCCCGGGATCGCCGCGATCGTCGCCGCCTTCGCCGCGGCGACCAGCGTCTCGCGTCCGGTGGCCCTGGGCTGCGGGGCGACGGGCGCGATCCTGGTGGCCGTGCTGAGCCTGTTCACCAATGATCGATTGACCCTGGACCCGCAGGTTTTCCAGATCGCCGCGGGCATCGCCATCGCCACTGCACTGGGGGACAGCGCGCGCTCCCGGCGGGAGTACGCTCGGGCGGCCACCGAGCGCGCTGAGCGCGCCGAGCAAACCCGCGAGGCCGAGGCCCGGCGCAGGGTGGCCGAGGAGCGGCTGCGCATCGCCCAGGACCTGCACGATACGGTGGCGCACCGGATCTCGGTGATCAGCCTGAACGCCGGGGTGGCGTCCAGTTCGCTGGACACCCGGCCCGACAAGGCGCGTGAGTCGCTCGGCACGATCCGTGAGGCCGCCCGCGAGGTGCTTGGCGATATCGGTGTGCTGCTGCGCTACCTGCGCGCCGGGGATAGTGGCGGGGCCGGTGCAGGGGATACCGGCGGCGGGTCCGTCCAACTCCCGCAGCCGGGCGTGGCGGACCTGGACGACCTGATCGCCTCCATCACCGGGGCGGGGCTCACGGTGCACCGCTCCACCGACGGCGACCTGGCCGGACTCGACGACACCACCGGACGCGTGGTCTACCGGGTGGTGCAGGAGGGCCTGACCAATGCGCACAAGCACGGTTCGGGCAACACCGCCGACCTTGCGACCAGCATCGCGAGTGTCCAGGACCGTCGCGTGGTGTCGGTGCGGGTCAGCAACCCGGTCTCCGAGGAAGGACGCAACCAGCCGGACGCCCCGCACGGCTTCCTGGGCCTCACCGGGCTGCGCGAGCGTGTGGCCGCCGTGGGCGGGGCGGTCACCGCCGTAGAATCGGACGGGACATTCACGCTCACCGCCGAACTACCACTTCCCCGGGAGGAACATCCGTGACCACCGTGCTCGTCGTCGACGACCAGGTCCTGATCCGTCAGGCCGTCGTCGACATCCTGTCCAGCGCACCGGACACCGACGTGGTCGGTGCCGCGTCCGACGGTCTGGAAGCGGTGTCCATGACCGCCGAACTGCACCCGGACGTGGTGCTGATGGACATCCGCATGCCCCGCCTCGACGGCATTGAGGCCACCGGGCGGATCTGCTCGGAGCCGGGCAACGCCGACAGCCGCGTGCTGATCCTCACCACCTTCGAAGAGGACGAGTACGTGGTCGCTGCCCTGCGCGCCGGGGCCAGCGGGTTCATCGGCAAGGGGGCCGAACCCGACGAGATCATCCGCGCGGTGCACTCCGTGGCGGACGGGGACGCGTTGCTGTCGCCCACGGCGACGCGCAGCCTGATCGCCCGCTACGTCCAGTCCCCGGAACCGCGTCCGGCGGTCTCCGAGGAGGCCGCCGGACGCCTGGGGCTGCTCACCGAGCGCGAGCGTGAGGTGCTGCAGCTGGTGGGCAGGGGGTTGTCGAACCAGCAGATCGCCGAGGAGTTCTTCATCTCCCCGCACACGGCGAAGACCCACGTGAACCGGATCATGACCAAGATCCACGCCCACGATCGGGCGCAGCTGGTGATCCTCGCCTACGAGGGTGGGTTGCTGGTCCCCGGGGAGTAGGACGCCCGGGGGACTGTTCGCGGCTTAGCTCGCGGCTTAGCTCGCGAAGGTCACCGGGACCGCAGCGACGTCCTCGAAGGGCGGCTGCGAGGAGTGGTCGGTGATCAGCTTCAGCGAGCAGGAGTCCGTGGTGCAGTCCACGGAACCGTCCTCGTTGGTGGCCTGGACGGTGAGATCGAACTCGGCGTTGCCCTCGGCATCGTAGGTGGCGGTGCCGCCTTCCTCGCCCTCGGGGACCACCCGTGCCCACTCCTGCATGGAGCCGGCGTAGGTCGCCGGGTCGGCGCTGGAACCGTCGGTGGTGCCGATGGCCACGTAGTAGCTGTTGGCGGTGTCGAGCCCCTCCAGGGTGACGGTGATCGAGTCGCCGTCGGAGAGGTCATCGGCCTTGTCTACGGTCAGCGCGCCGTCCGAGGCGCCTGAATCTTCGGCCTCATCTGCGCTATCCGTGCTGTCTGCGCCATCCGCGGCGCTGGCGTCCGTGGTGCTCGAGCTATCAGAGCTGTCAGAGTCATCGGAGCAGGCCGTGACGCCGAGGACGAGGGTAGCTGCGGCGGCCAGGGCGGCCGCACCCCGCAGCGAACGGGTGGTGCGAAGGGACATGGGGAGTCTCCGAAACGTGTAGGGCGGCATAAGTGTACTGAGCCGACCCTAGCAAAAGGCCCGCACGCGGGGCCGGCACTCGGGGACCCCCACGCGCTCACATCCGGATGGCGGACTCCACCGCGCCGAGACCGTCGACCTCGATGCGCACCACATCGCCGTCGGCCAGGAACCGTCCGGAACCTGCACCCACACCCTCCGGCGTGCCCGTGACGATCACGTCGCCGGGCTCCAAGGTGGCGAAGTTGGAGATGTAGCGCACCAGATCCACCGGAGGGAACACCAGGTCCGCGGTGGAGTGCTCCTGGCGCAGGTCGCCGTTGACCCAGGTACGCAGCACCGCGCCCTCGGCCACCGGGTCGTAGTCGTCAGCGACGGTCAGCCACGGGCCGAAAGCGGAGGAGCGGTCGAGGTTCTTGCCCTGCAACCACTGCTGGGTGCGGTACTGCCAGTCGCGCTGGGAGAAGTCGTTCATCACCGCATAGCCGCCGATCGCGGCTCGGGCCTGTGCCGCGCTCGCCCCACCCTGGGCACCGGGCAGTCGCGAGCCGATGATCACGGCGAGCTCGCCCTCGTAGTCGGCCTTCTGCGTCATGCCCTCCGGCACGGTGACCTCGGCGTACGGGGCAGCCAGCGCCGAGGGGTACTTCACAAACAAGGTGGGATGATCGGGGATGGGGTGGCCCATCTCCTCGATGTGCTCGCGGTAGTTCAGGCCCACACAGAAAATCTTCGAGGGGGAGGGGACGACGGGGAGCAGGTCGGCGAAGGGGACGGTGACCTCGTCGCCGTCGCGGCGCAGCCCGGCCTCCACCGCACCTCTGATGCCGGAGGAACTACCCGTGGCGCTGCCGGTGAGCAGCGCGCCGAGTCCGCGGCGGTCCACGATGCGTCCGGTCACTTCACCCCCATCCGGTGCGTCGTCGACCCCGTCGACCTGGATGGTGCATCGCGAACCGTCGATCTGGACCGTCGCAAGTTTCATGGGGCCTCTCCCGTCTAGACTGTCTGTTGTGACTCTGCGAATCTTCGATACCGCGACCCGTGAACTCCACGACTTCGTTCCTCTGCAGGAGGGGCATGCCTCGGTGTACCTGTGTGGTGCGACCGTGCAGTCCGTCCCGCACATCGGTCATGTGCGCTCCGGCGTGGCATTCGACGTCCTGCGCAATTGGCTTGAAGCCAAGGGGCTGGACGTTGCGTTCGTTCGCAATGTTACAGACATCGATGACAAGATCCTCAGCAAGTCCGCCGAGAACGGTCGTCCCTGGTGGGAGTGGGCCGCGACCCACGAGCGCGAGTTCTCCCGCGCCTACGACCTGCTCGGCGTGGCCGCCCCGTCCGTCGAACCCCGCGCGACCGGGCATATTCCGGAGATGATCGCCTACATCCAGCGCATCATCGACGCCGGGCTGGCCTACGCCAGTGAGGACGGCTCGGTGTACTGCCGCACCGCGCAGGTGCCCGAGTACGGGTTCCTGTCCCACCAGAAGCTCGACGAGCTCGACCAGGGGGAGGACGCCGCGCCGGGCAAGGAGGATCCGCGCGACTTCGCCATGTGGAAGGCCGCGAAGCCCGGCGAGCCCGGGTGGGACACCCCGTGGGGCTTCGGGCGTCCCGGTTGGCACATCGAGTGCTCGGCGATGTCGCGCAAGTACCTCGGCGCGCGGTTCGACATCCATGCCGGCGGCATGGACCTGCAGTTCCCGCACCACGAGAACGAGGCGGCCCAGGCGCACGCCGCGGGCGACGGCTTCGCCAACCTGTGGATGCACAACGGGTGGGTGACGATGTCGGGCGAGAAGATGGCGAAGTCGCTGGGCAACGTGCTCTCGGTGCCGAACGTCCTCACCCTGGTGCGTCCGATCGAGCTGCGCTACTACCTCGGCTCGGCGCACTACCGCTCCATGCTGGAGTACTCGGAGACTGCGTTGCAGGAGGCCGCCGCGGGCTTCCGACGTATCGAGAAGTTCCTGACCCGCGCGGTCGAGGTTCTCGGCACGGTGGACACCGGCACCTGGCTGCCGGCGTTCGAGGAGGCGTTGGACGATGACCTGGCCGTCCCGCAGGCGCTGGCCGTCATCCACGACGCGGTGCGCGGGGGAAACAGGGCCTTAGAGGCCGGTGACCACGCCCAGCTCGCCGAGATCGCCGGTGCTGTGCGTGCGATGGTCGGTGTGCTGGGTGTGGACCCGCTGTCGGCGACGTGGTCCGGCCCCACCGCCCAAGGCCGTGGAGTGGGGATCGGTGCTGGTTCGTCGGACGCTGCGACCGCGGCGTTGGACGTCCTGGTGAAGGCGGAGTTGGAGCGGCGTGCCTCGGCGAAGGCGGAGAAGGACTACGCGACGGCCGACGAGGTGCGCGACCGGCTGAAGGCCGCCGGCGTGGCCGTCACCGACACCGCCGACGGGGCGACCTGGTCGCTGGGGTAGGTGCTCCCACCGTCGTCTGCTCTGGCATCATGCGTGATTTTCCAACCCGATTCTGTCGTCTCAGGACACTCGCGGTGACCGAATCGGCCTGGATTCGTGCATTCGCGCTGGGTTAGGCATCCGGGGAAGCGGTCACAG
Source organism: Corynebacterium sp. AOP40-9SA-29 (assembly GCF_052377405.1). Classification (NCBI taxonomy): domain Bacteria; kingdom Bacillati; phylum Actinomycetota; class Actinomycetes; order Mycobacteriales; family Corynebacteriaceae; genus Corynebacterium; species Corynebacterium sp. AOP40-9SA-29. The sequence goes on from NZ_JBQSWR010000007.1 coordinate 123,949, forward strand.
CGAACCTATCGCTCTGCCAGCCGCGTGCCCTTGAGTTCCGGCAACGCGAGCGCGGCCAAAGCCGCCACCGCGAAGGCCACCCCGAACAAGGCGAACAGCACGGGCAACCCACCGAAGACCAGCAGCGGCGGCACGATCAGCGGGGCGAGAATCGAGGCGAGCCGTCCGAAGCCGGTTGCTGCTCCCGTGCCTCTCGCTCTCATGGTGGTGGGGTATAGCTCCGGCCCGATGGCGTACAGCGCACCCCACGCGCCCAGGTTGAAGAAGGACAGCAGACAACCCGCGGCGATGATCTGCCACTCCACACCGGCGAAACCGTAGAGGGCCGCGGCCACGGCCGAGCCGGCGAGGAATGCGGCCAGTGTCGTCCTGCGCCCCCAACGTTCGATGAGGTAGGCCGACACCGCATACCCCGGCAGCTGCGCCAGCGTGATGATCAGGGTGAAGGTGAAGGACTTCACCAGCGTGTAGCCCTGGTCCACCAGGATCGACGGGATCCAGGTGAAGGCACCGTAGTAGCTGAGGTTGATGCAGAACCAGATCGTCCACAGCGCGGTGGTGCGTGAGCGCAGCGCCGGCGACCAGATGCCGGACGCTGCGGCGTCGGAGGCATCGGACGCCCCGGCGCCAGCCGCGGCACCAGCCGCGCCGCCTGCGGCGTCCGGTGCGTCCTGCGCCTGTTCGCCCTGCGTACGCAGGCTGAACTTGGCCGGCTCGGACTCCTCGAAGCCGACGACGATCCGCTCGGCCTCCTCGTGGCGTCCCTTCGACTCCAGGAAGCGCACGGACTCCGGCAGCGACATGCGCACGTACAGGGCGTAGAACGCCGGCACCATGCCGAGCGCCAGCGCCCACCGCCACCCGTTGTCGCTCAACGGGATGATGAACGCGCCGATCACCGCGGCGGCCAGCCAACCCACCGCCCAGAACGCCTCCAGCACCACGACCATGCGTCCCCGGACCCTGCGCGGCGCGAACTCCGAGACCAGGGTGGACGCCACGGGCAGCTCCGCGCCCAGGCCCAGTCCCACCACCACGCGCAGCGCGATGAGCACCGCCAGCCCACCGGCCAGGGCGGACGCCCCGGTCGCCAGCCCGTAGACCAGCAGGGTGGCGGCGAAGACGTTGCGTCGGCCGAAGCGGTCGGCGAGCAGCCCACCGAAAGTCGCGCCTAAGGCCATACCGATGAAACCGGCGGAGGCCAGCCACGAGGTCTCCGTGTGGCTCAGCCCCCAGTGCGTGGTCAGCGCGGCCATGATGAAGCCGATCAGGCCCACATCCATGGCGTCCAACGCCCACCCGATGCCGGACCCTCCCAGCAGTTTCACGTGCCGGCGGGTCACCGGCAGGGCGTCGAGACGTTCGGTACGGGACAGGCTTGTGCCCGCGGGATCCGGAGGGGTCATAACCAGCAGAGGATACCGTGCAGACACGGCGTTGTGAACAGGGGGAACGCGCGGGGTAGTCTGGTCGCCATGGCAGGAAACGACAAGCGCCGCGGCGCGGTACGGAAGACGGCGCGCAAGGGCTCCGACAAGGGCTCGGGCGGCACCAGGCGACGGGGACTCGCCGGCAAGGGGCCCACCCCCAAGGCCGAGGACCGCGTCTACCACGCGAAGTACAAGGCGAAGAAGACCAAGGAACGGCACGACTCCGGGCGTCAGCGCCCCAGGGACGCCGACGACCAGCCGGAGCTCGTCGTCGGACGCAACCCGGTGATCGAGTGCCTGCGGGCGGACGCACCGGCGACCGCCCTGTACGTCGCCGTGGGCACCGGCAACGACGACCGCCTCTCCGAGGCGGTGCACACCTGTGCCGAGCGTGGCATTGCCGTGCTCGAGGTCAGCCGCGATGAACTCGACCGCATGACCGGAAACGGCATGCACCAGGGCATCGGGCTGCAGGTCCCGCCGTACAAGTACGCTGAGGTCGAGGACCTCATCGAGGCCGCGCAGACCTCCGGGCGTCCGGGCATGATCGTGGTGCTCGACAACATCACCGACCCGCGCAACCTGGGTGCGGTCATCCGCTCGGTCGCCGCCTTCGGTGGCCACGGTGTGGTCATCCCGGAGCGCCGGTCGGCCTCGGTGACCGCGGTGGCATGGCGCACGTCCGCCGGTACCGCCGCACGGCTGCCCGTGGCCCGGGCGACGAACCTGGTGCGCTCGCTGAAGCAGCTCCAGCAGTCCGGCTACCAGGTCGTGGGCCTGGACGCCGGCGGTCAGCACACCCTGGACACCTACGACGGGACGACTCCGGTCGTGGTCGTGGTCGGTTCCGAGGGCAAGGGACTGTCGCGTCTGGTGGGGGAGACCTGCGACGACATCCTCTCGATCCCGATGGCCGGACGGGTGGAGTCGCTCAACGCCTCCGTCGCCGCCGGTGTGGTGCTCAGCGAGTTCGCCCGCCAGCGCCGGGTCGGTTAGGTCGGTTCTTCTGGGTTCTTCCCGGTTCATTCCGGGGTGCGAGGGGTCAAGGTGTTACCACCTTGACCCCTCAGGTCGTTTAGGAGCCCGGGAAGCGACCTAAGGGCTCAATGTGCCGCGTGGTGAGGGTCGGCAATTCCCTCGGTGGAGCCCGGCAGCGAACCCACGGCGGATCCCTTGCGCGCGGTCTCGTCGCGGACGGCCCGCCGGCCCCGGGCCCACCCGATGGTCCGGCACGCCAGGTAGATCACGAAGCTGATCGTGGTCACGAACGGGCTCACCGGCAGACCCGGGCCCAGCGACAGCACCAGCCCTCCGGCTGAGGCCGTGGTGGCGAAGATCGCGGACAGCACGACCGCCAGCAAGGGGTTCGAGGTCACCCGCACCGCCGCGGCGCCCGGGGTGATCAGCAGCGCGAGCAGCAACAGTGCGCCCACGATCTGCACGCCCTGGGAAGCGACGATGCCGATGAGCACGGCGAACGCGGCGGCCAGCAGCTTCACCGGCACACCGGAGGCCGCGGCCATCACCGGATCCACCGTGGCGAACAGCAGAGGACGCCACAGTACTGCTACGGCGGCGGCCACCAGCACCGACATCAACGCCAGGACCCCCAGCGACGCACCAGAAACACCCACGATCTGGCCGGTGAGCAGGGCGTAGGCCTCGGAGGTGCGCCCGGGGTACAGGTAGATGAACAGCACGGACAGGCCCATGCCGAAGGCGAGGACCACGCCGACGGTGGCGTCCTGCTCTTTCAGCCCCAGCAAGGCCAGGACCACGGCGGCCAGCACGGCGCCGAGGACCGCACCGGTGGTCACGCTCACCCCGAATAGCAGGGCTGCGGCGGCTCCCATCAGGGCGAGTTCGCCGGTGGCGTGGGCGGCGAAGCTCATGCGGCGCATCACGATCAGGGGTGCCAGTGCCCCGGACACCAGTCCGAGCAGCAGTGAAGCGAGCAGGGCATTCTGGACGAAGTCGACCTGCAGCAGATCCCAGGTACTCATACGACCACCATCCGTCCATTGACCTCGGCGACGTCGACGGGCGTGCCGTAGAGGCGGGAGAGCACCGGACCGGTCATGACCTCGTCCACGGCACCGGTGACGTGTCCGTCGGGCCCGAGGTAGAGGATGCGGTCGGTCACGCCGAGCACCGGGTTGATGCTGTGGGTGACGAAGACGACGGCGGTATCGTGCTCGCGTCGGCGCTGGTCCAGCAGCTCGACGGCGGCGCGTTGGGCCGAGAGGTCCAGGCTGAGCAGCGGTTCATCGCACAGCAGCAATTGTGGGTCGGTGGCCATGGCCTGTGCCTGGCGGACGAGTTGCTGCTGCCCGCCGGACAGCGTGCCCACCCGACGGTCCGCCAGGCCGGACGCGCCGACCTCGGCGAGGGCGGCGTCGATGGTGGCGCGGCGGGGGCGTCGACGCGAGAGCATCCCGTGCTCGATCGAGAGCCCGACGAGGTCGCGAACCCGGATCGGTAGGTCGGCGTCGAACATGCGCTGCTGCGGGATGAACCCGACACGTTCCGGGGCGTCGATGCTGCCGGAGGTCAGGGCACGGGTGCCGAGCACCGCGTTGAGCAGGGTGGACTTGCCCACCCCGTTGGGGCCGAGCACGGTGAGGAACTCCCCGGGCTCGACGGTGAGGTCCAGGTCGTGCCACAACGGGTCGACGCTGGCACCGGTGAAGGTCAGGGCGGACATCTAGCTGAGCGCATCCTCAAGGTCGGTGATGACGGCGTCGACGTAGTCGGCGTAGTCCTGCTGGCTGCCCCCGCTGGTGCCGGGGGTTTCGGTGACGTTGATGACCGGGACGTCGTTGTCCTCGGCGGCGTCGGTGAGCTGGCGCGATGCCTGGCTCTCCGACTGGGTGTTGGTGATCAGGGCGTCCGCCTCACCGTCGGCGACGAGGTCGCGGGTTGTCGCCAGGTCGGCAACGGAGGGCTCGCCCTCATTCAGGACGGTCTGGGCGAAACCCTCGGGGGTGACGTCGTGAACCTCGGACCCCTTGAGCAGCAGGCCGGCGACCGGTTCGGTGAGCACCACGTGGGCGTGCGGCAGCTCGGCGATGCGCGTGGTGAACTCGTCGGTCATCTCGCGCACGCCGGTGGCCTCGGCGGGGAAGCTGTCGTCGAGGTCGTTCAGGTGGGCGGCCAGGTCGTCGGCGAAGTCGGCGACGAGGTCCATGTCGAACCACACGTGCGGGTTGTCCTCACCCTCGAGGATGCCGCTGCCGTGGTCGTGACCATCGTCGGACGCATCGGCGTCGTCGGATGCTTCGGACGCCTCGGACGCCGCAGCGTCCGTAGCGTCCTGCGTGTGCTCGTCGCCGTGATCGTGGTCGTGGTCGTCGCCGAGGGGGGCGGCGGTGATGACCTCGGAGTCGTCGCCGGCGTTGTCGGTGAGCCAGTTGTCGTAGCCGGCGCCGTTGCCGACCACGATGTCGGCGTCGCGGATGGTGGCGATGTCGCGGGCGGTGGCCTCGTACTCGTGCGGGTCGTCGTCGGTGCCGGAGAGGATCGTGTCCACAGTGATGTCAGCAGCGTCGGCATCCCCGTCGGCAGCGTCAGCAGCGTCGTCGACGACCTGCTGGGCGATATCTCCCCATGTCGAGGTGGAGGCGACGATGCGGATGCCGCCGTTGTCGGCGGAGGCACTGTCCGCACCCGAGCAGGCGGTGAGCCCCAAGGTGAGCGAGGTGGCCGCGGCAAGGGTCAGGGCGGTGACGGTGCGGGGGGTGGGGCGACGTCTGGGCATGCGGCTGACTCTAATCCTTGTTGGCAACGATTGCCAATTAGGGTAACCAGAGTCACAGCAAGGCAGGTCGGATACCATGGTTGACGTGAATCGCTCCAGCAACCAGGCCCGTCAGGGACGACGGGGGACACTGGCCTCCATCGCCGCGGAACTGGGTGTCTCCCGGACCACGGTGTCCAATGCCTATAACCGTCCCGAGCAACTTTCGGTGGACCTGCGCGAACGCATCATGCGTACCGCCGAGCGCATGGGCTACTCCGGTCCGGACCCCACGGCCCGCTCGCTGCGCACCCGTCGCGCTGGGGCGATCGGCGTGCTGCTCACCGACGATATGACCTATGCCTTCGAGGACCAGGCCTCCCTGGAGTTCATGTCCGGGGTGTCCGAGGCGTGCGTGGGCATGGACACCTCCATGCTGCTGATTCCCGCCGGTGCAGAGACCGCCGAGGAAGATCGGCCGGCCTCCTTGGTGAATCAGGCCGTGGTAGACGGCTTCATCGTCTACTCCGTCGCCGCGGACGACCCCTTCCTCGCCTCGGTCACCAACCGCAACGTGCCGACCGTGATCTGCGATCAGCCGGCCGACGACCACGGTGTGAACTTCGTGGGCATCGACGACCGGGAATCGATCCGTCCGGCCGCCCAGGCGCTGGTGGACGCCGGGCACCGCCGTATCGGCGTGCTGTGCATCCGCCTGGACCGGCGTCCCAACAACGGCCCGGTCAGCGCAGAGCGCCTGGCGGACGCACAGATGCACGTGCAGAAGGGCCGCGTGCTCGGCGCGCTGGCCGTCCTCGAGGAGGCCGGTGTGGACCGGGCGGATGTGCCGGTGATCGAACGCCACCTCAACAATCCCGATACTGCTCGTAGTGCCGCCGCGGAACTCCTGGAGACCCATCCGGACCTCACTGCGGTGATCTGCACGACCGACAGTCAGGCGCTCGGCGTGCTGGACTACGCCGAGGACAAGGGCATCGACGTGCCCGGTGATCTCTCCGTGGTCGGTTTCGACGGCATCGCCCGTGCCCGTGACCGCGGCTTGGCCACCGTGGAGCAGCCCAACCGTGAGAAGGGTTTCACCAGCGGAAACGTCCTGGCTGCCCTGATCGGACGCAACTCCGAGCCGACGCGCCGGCAGCCGACGATGGCCTGGGCGGAACCCGAGCAGCGCATCATCCTGCCGACACATTTCCTTCCGGGGCGGACTATCGGTCCTCCCGCAGTTCGCTGACCGCGGCCACGGAGGCGGCGTCCACCACGCCGCCGTCCCGGTCGCCCTGGCGCAGCAGGCGGGCCTCGGCCAGCCGGGCGAGCACATCGGCCACCGCGACGGGGTCAGCCAGGCGTCGGTGTGCCGCGGTGTCCCCGTCGCCGACGCGGATTCCCAGGTCAGGACGTGCCGGTACGCCGTCCCCGTCCGTCGCCAGCCCCTGCTGGTCGAGGACAGCCAGGGCGGTCTCGTCGGTGACGTCATCGCCGGCGAATACCACGGCATCGGGTTCGGTGCGGTCGATGAACGCCGAGAGGTAACTGCCCTTCGTCACCGGGGAGACCGAGACCTCCACGATGCTCTTGCCGGGGGTCACGGTTACTCCCTCGATTTTCTGGGCGGCCAGGCGGAACTCCTCGTAGGCGGTCAGTCCCGTGCGTTCGTCGGAGGCACCGCGGATGTGCAGACCCACAGCGAAAGGCTTGTGCTCCACCCACATGCCGGGGTCGCGGTCGGCGTACTCCTGGGCCATCGCCGACAGTGTGTCGAGCAGTTCGCGCTGGTCGTCGTCGAGCCCGGAGCTGGTGGCGTCGGCGGGTTCGGCGCCGTGACTGCCCACCAGCAGGATGTCCCCGGGGCCGGGGTGCGCGATGGCGGTGGCTTCGGTGACGGGTTCGAGGACCTCGAGGTTGCGTCCGGACAGCAGCATCACGGTGGTGCCGGCGCACCCGGCAAGCCGGTCGATGGTGGCACGGGCGCCGGGCACCATGCGTACCGATAACGGGTCGGTGGAGAAGCCGGAGAGGGTGCCGTCGAAGTCCAGGGCGACGAGCAGGTGCGGCACTTCGGCGAGGTACTGGATGTCGTCGGTGGAGACGGCGGGGAGGGTGGTGGCGTCGGTCATGGCCCCCAGCGTAGCGACACCGGAATCACGGTGTGGCGAGGAACTCCACGAAGCGTCCCGTCTGCCAGGCTGAGGGGGAGTCGTCCGCACGGGTCAGCCGCAGTTCGTCCTCACCGGGGGTCTCCCAGCGCAGCGTGGGGGTCTCGTCGTCGCCCTCGCCGTCCTCGTCGCCCTCACCCTCGCCGAGGATGGTGACGAGCCGTTCGGCGAGTTCGCGGTCATTTGGCAGGCACTGGGTGCCCTCGGACTCGCCGCTGATATCGCGGGCGCTGAGTCCGGGGAACTGGACGCGGTCATTGTCGAGCCATTCCACGTCGCCACTGATCGACATGCAGCCGGCCCCGCCGGTCACGGTGCTGCCGCCGAGAGCGAGCCACGTCCGCGCCTGGTCGGTCTCCGAGAGGCTGGACGCCACGGCCGTACCGGAGTCGGCGAGGCCGGCGTCCTCGATGCGTCCGACCTGCCAGCGCACGTCGGCGAGTTCGCCGGGGATGTCGGAGCCGCACGCGGTGAGGAGGAGCCCACCGGCGAGAACGACCGCGCCGAGCGCGGTGCGTGAGCCGGTGCGTGCGGTCGAGCGCCAAGTCCTACGCAGGACGCTGCGGGGGTGCTGCCGGCTCACTCGCCGTCCGCCCCGGTATCGGCGTCGCTGTCGGCGGCGTCGGGAGCGGCGTCGAGCACCTCCGGATCCAGCACCGCGAGGAAGCGGCGCGCCCACCCGTGCACGTCGTGGGTGCGCACCTCCTCCCACATCTCCGCCATCCGGGCCTGCTTGTCCTCGTCGGGGGAGTCGATGGCCTTCATGATTGCCGCCGCGGTGGACTCCACGTCGTAGGGGTTGCACAGGTAGGCGTTCGGCAGCTGGGTGGCGGCACCGGTGAACTCACTGAGCACCAGGGCGCCGGAGCCGTCGGAGTGGCTGGCGACGTACTCCTTGGCGACCAGGTTCATGCCGTCCTTCAGGGCGGTCACCAGCATCACGTCCGCCGCGGCGTACAACGACACCAGCTGGGCGAAAGGCATGCTCGCGTGGGAGTAGTGCACCACCGTGTGGCCCAGGCTGCCGTAGGCGCCGTTGATCCGGGAGACCGTGCGTTCCACGTCCTCACGGGTGCGGGCGTAGGAGTCGAGGCGTTCGCGTGATGGGGTGGCGACCTGGATCAGGCAGACCTCGTCCGGGTTCAGCAGGCCCTGGCTGAGCAGCTGCTCCAAGGCCTTGAGGCGCTGGTGGATGCCCTTGGTGTAGTCCAGGCGGTCCACGCCGGCGAGCAGGATCTTCGGGGAGCCGACGCGACGGCGCAGCGCCGTGGCGGCCGAGACCGTCTCCGGGGCGGTGGCCTTGGCCTGCACTCCCTCGGTGTCGATCGAGATGGGGAAGACCCCCACCTTCACCTCGCGTCCGTCATCGGTGCGTACGGTCCCGGCCACGGCGTCCCTGCGCGGCAGCCGGGCCCCACGGATATAGGAGACGCCGGACTCGTCGGTGCCCGCGGCACCGTCGTCGGTGAACGTGCCCTCGCCGTCGGCACCGCAGGCATCGCCCTCGCCGACCTTGCTGAAGGTCACGTCGCCGCCGAGCGCGCGCAGCGTGTACAGGAAGTTCCAGGCCGAGTCCGGGGTGTGCAGGCCGATGAGGTCAGCACCCAGGGTGCCCATCAGCACGTCCCAACGCCACGGGAGCTGACGGAACAGTTCCGGGGAGGGGAAGGGAATGTGCAGGAAGAAACCGATTTTGAGGTCCGGGCGCATCTCCCGCAACATGCCGGGCACGAGGTGGAGCTGGTAGTCCTGCACCCACACCGTGGCACCGGGGGCGGCGGCGTCCGCGGCGGCCCGGGCGAATCGCTCATTGACCGTGCGGTAGGCGCGCCACCAGGAGCGGTGGAACTCCGGGTGCACGATCAGGTCGTGGTACAGCGGCCAGAGGGTGTCGTTGGAAAATCCCTCGTAGTAGGTCTGGAACTCCTCGGTGGAGATGTTGACCGGGGACAGGGTGATGCCGCCGTCCATCTCCGGGAGGTCGGCGGCGTGGATCTCCTCGTCGGGGGAGTCCGCGGTGGCGCCGGGCCAGCCCACCCAACTGCCCTGGCTGGATTCCAGCACCGGACGCAGGGCGGTCACCAGACCGCCGGGGCTGGGGGACCAGGTGACGTTGCCGTCGCGGTCCACGGAGCGGTCGACGGGCAGCCGGTTGGCGACCACGACCATGTCGCTTCCGGTGTCGCTCCCCGTGTCGATCACAGTGTCGGTGGTGCTGTCATCTCCGGCAGTCACGGCGTGGTCTCCCCTTGGGTCGCGGGTCGGTCTTCTCGGATGTCTGTGACCTACAGACTACTCGCCGGAATCCTTCTTCGCGGTGGTGGAGGTGGCCGCCTTCTTTGCCGTGGTCTTCTTGGTGGCCTTCTTCGCCGGGGCCTTTTTGGCCGTCTTCTTGGTGGCCTTCTTCGCCGTGGTCTTCTTGGCGGGCTTGGGGTTCTTGGCCTCCTCCTCGGCGGCGGCGTCCGCGGCCACCTTGCGGTGGATGAGACCCTCTGGTTCCACGCCGAGCATGCACATCAGCGTGGCGGCGTCGAGGAAGTCGTCGGCGTAGGTGGCGACGATGCGCTGCGCGGCCTTGGCGGTCTCCTCCTCCACGGTGTGCAGGGACTCTGCGCTGGTGGTGTGGTTGTCGCTGACCTTCGGCGGCACTTATTGCTCCCTTGCAAGACGATGTTCGGCCTGAGACCCGTAAGCCTTCAGTTTAACTCCCCTGACCATCCGGCGCACCTTCCCGGTCCTTCTTGCGCTGATGCGAGCGGGTGGGGTCCGGCAACCAGGGGGTGCCGCGGCGCCGCTGGCGCAGGACGCCCCAGTGTATCGGCGGGGTCGCCGAGCCGCCGGGGCGGCGTCCTCGCGAACGGCGTGCCGGAGGACGCCGCAGGTCGTTGTAGCGGTACAGGATGCGCGGACGGCGCAGCCGCCGCGCCACCCACTCGCCGAGGACCACGCCGGCGGCCAGCGCGGTGGCGGTGGCCAGGGCGATACCCAGGTTCGAGATGCCGACCACGAACTGGTCGGTCAGCATGGAGTACATGCCGCGGTACAGCGCCAGGCCGGGCAGCAGCGGGGTGATGCCCACGATGGCGGTGATCTGCGGGGGGATGAGGTAGCGGCGGGAGAGCAGACCACCGGCCAGGCCGACGAAGGTGGCGGTGATGCCCGCGGCGGTCACGTCGCCGGTGCCGAGCTGCACCTGCAGGAACCGGTAGAGCGAGTAGGACACCAACGCGGTGAGCGTGGCCACGATCAGGGCGCGTCGTTCACAGAAGGACGCGATGGCGAAGAACAGCGCGGCGCCGACGCCGCCGAGGATCTGCACCGCGGCACCGCCGAAGGTGCCCTGCGTGCTGGACGTATCGATCGGCGGCAGGGTGACCCCCAGCCGGCTGGTCAGCATGAGACCCATGGCGATGCCGGAGATGATGCCACCGGTCATCAGCACGGTCTCGAAGAACCGTGCCGAGGACGTCACCGGCGCGCCGGTGACCCCGTCCTGCAGGGCCTGGACCAGTGTCAACCCGGCGAGCATGGCGACGATGCACGAGGCGATCACCAACGACGGCGACAGATAGTGGTTCAAGGCTCGGGCGAAGCTGAACGTGAGCGCGGCCGGGATCGTGGCGATGATGCCGCCGGTGAGGTTCTGGAAGAACAACGGTAGAGACTTCGACGCCAGCCACACGTTCGTGGCCATGATGATGATCGATGTGATCGTGGCGATCAGGGCCACGAGCGGCTCACCGCCGAGCATCAGGGCCACCGCGCCGGCGAAGCCGCCCCAGGCCAGGGTGGCCCAGCGGATGCGGTAGGGCGGGGGACTGGTCTCGATGTCGGTGAGGATCTTGCGGGTCAGCTCGAGTTCGGTGGCACCGTTGACGATGGAGCGGATCAACCGGTCGACCTCGGTGAGCCGGGAGAAATCGCTGTTGAGCGCGTGCACCACCCGGAAGCAGCTCATCGGGGTAGTGCTGTCCGTGGACGGCGAGTAGATCGTGATGGTGTTCAGGGTGATGTCCACGTGGCAGCCGTACAGGCCATAAGCCGAGGTGACGGCCTTGACCTGGGCCTTGGCATCGGTGTTGCCGGTGCCGGCGGACAGCAGCAGGTCGCCGATGCGTGCAGCGGTGTCCATCACCAGGTGGACCTGGGCGGAGTCGGTGAGGTTGACCGGTGCCAGCGGCGAGGGTGGCGGCGCGGTGCGGATCGTATCGATCGTGGACCGGTTGCCGCTGAACAGCATCGCCGAGATCTTGTTCCTCACGGCGGTGAGGCCCCTGCTTCCGGCGCTAGTGCCGGAGCTGCTCCCGGAGTTCGTTCCGGCGCTGGTTCCGGCCGTGCTCTCACCGTTCACTCGGCACCCCTCTTCCTCACTGTCTGCCGTGGTCGACGTTTTTCTACCGGGCACACTCTACGGTAGAGGATCCGGATTCGATCAGGCGGCTGCGCTGCTGATAGAGTCGTCGGCTGAAACCCGGTGGAGACACCGAGGACGGGGCTAGGTGCCGTCGGTTTCCGCTGGAGTGGCGCAATTGGTAGCGCAACGGTCTTGTAAACCGTAGGTTGCGAGTTCAAGTCTCGTCTCCAGCTCATTGAGCAGGGAGATTATAGATGTCCGGCCAGTCAGGCTCTCCGAGGTTGATACAAAGTCGATATCTTTCCCCGCGCTAAGAAACGGAGCTGGTCGGCATGCCTGACGTCGTGTCCCTTGCGTCGGGCGTCGGTATCGGCTCGATTATCGGAGCGGTCCTGACCTATATTTCGGCTCATGCGGTCCGTGTTGACTCATCCGAGGAGCGGCAGCGCAGGGCTGTCTCCGAATTCGTCAAAGCGGTAAGACTCGCCTTGACTAACCGGAAAGAAGTCGATCATGCAAACAAGGCAAAGCGGGATCAGTATATCTTCATGCTGAAGGGGGTCGATGCAGGTAAGGTACCGAACTCAGCTAACGCCACACCTCAGTACTTCAGTGAGCTTCAGGAGGGGTTTCGCCGGTACGAGATGAGGTACCGGCTGTACATTGCTGACCTTCAAATAGCCCTGGAAGAACTAGAGATCGACATATCGCGACCCGAGCTGCGAGAGTTTCTGCCCGTACTTCGAAAGACGATTGGTGGCATGGCATCCGCTGTTGCACACGCGGACGCAACGTTGGGCACCTTCGATTGGTTGTATCCCGCAGGTGAAGTGGATTCCGAGCAACGGCGTACCGAGGATGTAGAACAGGAACTTCCCGGGGATTTTGGTGAAGATCTCACACGAGACCTACGTCAACTCACCGAACGTGCAAACCACTACCTGAGCCCTCGCGGTCCCGTAGTACGCTTTGCCGACTACCTGGGTTGGTTCAGGCCGGGGACGACAGGTAACGAGTTTTCCCCACGTGGGTAAACCCCCACGTGCCCGTCGCCCCGTGGGGCCGAAAGGTTACGTCCTCTAGCGTGGTGTATCTGTAACCGCCGGTGACCAAGCCGTCAACGACGACGGCGAGTTTCAGCGCCCCCAGCTACCCGCGCAAGGCGAAGTGCCGCAGAGGGCCTGTGTCGAACACTTACTGTTGCCCGCCCTCGCTCAACTGACGTACTCCCAGGCAGCGCTCTCATCCTCGATCGGCGGTTCGGGGAGGTCTTCGTCGTCCACCAGGTCCCACAGAAGTTCCCGCCCACGTTCCCGGCTGATCCTCTCATCGCGGATCAGATGAAGAATCGCCTGCTGGTACTTCCGCGGCTGCGTGACCCTCGACAACTCGTCGGCAGGGTTGAGGTCCAATTCGATGATGTCTGCCTGGGTCGTCCGGAAAGAGCGGATGTCTCCGGCTGTCGTCGGATCAACGTGGTCCATATCCTGGAGGCGTCGTGCGAGGGTGGACATCCCCACCCGGTAGGTACTCGACACCACCACCGCCGCGGTGCGAACCCCGGACGCGGCGTGCGTCCGGTTCCACAGCTCGGTGACCCCCGCCGCGGGCAGCAGGACAGCGCGTGCGGTGTAGTCGAATCAAGCCTCTGTTTGATCCGTGTTGTCTGCTACCCGCCAGTCGACGGTGTAGTCGTCGCCAACTAAGAAGTGGCAGAGTTCGTGCACGGCAGTGAGGCGTCGGCGGCCCACTTTCCGGGAGGAGTTGATGATGCTTACCCCACCACGTTCCAGTAGGACGGTTCCACCGTCGGCTGTGTCGTCGCCCAGCGGTCGCGAGAAGGCGAGGAAGTTGACGTTCTCCAATCGGTCGACCAGCCCGGTCACGGGGGCATTGACGTTCAGTTCGCGTCGGATACGGGCGGCCATCTTCTCGGAATCTGCGCCGGTGCTTGGTTTGTCCCACGTGTTGGGTGTGACTGGGGCGTCAGCCAAGGACGTGAGTCGTTGAACAAGCTCGACGTCCTCCACGAGTTCATTCAGCAGGTCATCGACGTTGGAGTCCACGGTGTCCGGCCCCTGGGAGGACCGATGGGACACGATGGGGGAAATCGGATCGCGGAAAAGGAGGCCATCTGGACGCCAAGAGAGTCGGCTATTGCTGACAGCTCAAGGGCCGTTACTTTTCGGCTTCCAGCCTCGATCTTGTTGAGTATGGTGCGGTCGATGCGGACCCACTGCGCAAGGTCGACCTGGGTAAACCCTCGGCGTTCGCGGGTATCGCGGAGCCGTAGACCCAAGTCTGCCGCAGGCAGCAGCGCTGTTGGCTCTCGCCGAGGTGGTGGTGTTTCTGCTGGCGATCGCACGGTGGCAGGCTGAGCTGTTCTTTCGGCGCGCTCAGTGGGCCGTTGGCGGATCTGGTGCCGCGGAACGTGGAGCACGCGAATGCCGGGGCTGCCTCCGGCCTGTTCGATACCGCTGTTCATCTGGGTATGGCCCTGGGAACGGCGCTGACCGGTGTGGTGATCTGGGCGTTGATGTTCCTGATCCCTGGTCGGACAGTGTCTATGGCGAAGGAAAATGCCGTGGTCTCGGGAGAGCAGAAAGTCTCGGGATAGAACTCATGGTGCGGGGTGATCGGACCAAGCCAGATCGCCGGGAAGTCAGGAAACCCCCGCTACGGTCCTGCGTAGCGGGGGTCATTCCTAGCTGAGGTGTTTAGCCGGCCTTGTGCACCTCATATGCTTTGGTGCTGTCGAGCGCTTCTTCGGCGGTTTCCGGAGCGTCCGCTGCCCGGAACTCCAGGATCTGGTCGGTGTGGTTGTGGTCGTAGGCCTTCTGGCCCGTGCCTTCCTGCCGCTTCTTCAGTAGCTCCTCGCGCTGCTCCAACGGGGTCAGCGGATTGCCGTACATCCGGCGGGAAACCTCCGGGCTCAGCACCCGGGGGCTTTCGGCGGGGATGTTCAGCAGAGCGGGCTCGTAGTAGCGCAACGCCCGCGGGCAGATGCGCTTGATCAGCCACAGGAAAAGCTTGGGCTGTGCGGCGAGCACCTTGTAGATCGGTTTCCAGGCGGCGATCGACAGGGTGTCCATGAGCCGGGACTGTTTCACGCCGAGCATCGGGCGCATCCACCGCGGGTACGTTGCGATGATGCTCGTGCGCAGCAGCGGGCGACCGAGTTTCTGCAGCCACTTCGGCAGGTCAGGCTCAATGGTGACGAAGCCATCGAGGATGACGTCGACGTTACGGATCGCCGCCTCGGAGGCTGACAGCTTCTCCCGCCAGTCATCGAGGTACTTCTGCACCTCGCCGCGGGTGCGCGGTACATCTTCCTGGCGGATGGGCTGTGTGGCGGCCGCGGTGACCATCTGCGACCAGTACTCGTTCTCCTCGTCCCGGGAGAGTTTTCCGGGGCCGAACGTCTCGTACACGTAGAGGATCGAGTGCCAGGCGGTCACGTGGATCCAGAGCTGTGACTCCGGCTTGTTGGCCTCGTAGTTGTTGCCGGTCACCGGGTTCACGCCGTACGAGCGGTCGTGGACCTTCATCAGGATGTCCGCCATCCGGATCACGGTCTGGGAGTCCGCGGTCATCCAGGACACGAAGTACTCCATCGTGCGGTCGTACCGGGCCGGCGTGCGCTTGTACACCTGGCCGGACGCATCGACGGCGGCAACCAGGTCCGGATCCAGGTGCTCGATGGTCACGGCGCGGGCGAAGCCCTGCAGCGCGGCCGTCGGGTAGAGCCAGACCTTCCAGGCGACAGAGCCGGGGCCGAACCAGCCTTCGTCGGCGCGGGTGATCTTGTCGTCTTTTCCACCACGGCGGAATGCCTTCGAGCTGGTGGAATCCGACTTCTGATCGTCAGCGGCGGCACCGGGGATCGATGCCTCGGCCAGGCCGAGAGTGTTGTTCTCGTCGCCGGTAAAGGGGCAGGACATGGTGATCTCCTTCGGCAAGTAGCGCAAAAATGTATCGTGTGTCACACAAGGTTAGTCGAAGGGGATTCGTCTTGGAAGTGAAATGGTCAACAAGAGCGCGCCTGTCGGGGGATGGAGTCGAACGGTGGGGGTTCAGGCCCGTCCCACCTCGTCCTATGACCCCACGAAATCGTTGGTCCGGCGAGTGACGACCAACATTTCCGTGGGGTACTGGGAAAGCGGACGCCTAACCGACGCGTGAGGTTAGTCGCTCTGAGCCATCTGGCGTCGGCGCAGTACCCCGGACAGGGCGATGACGATGACCCCGGCGAGGGGGATCACCAGCAGACCCACGCGCAGGCCCGCGGCGTCCGCCACCAGTCCGACGAGCGGAGGCGAGGCCACGAACCCGAGCCTCATCAGCCAGGACACGACGGTGAGTCCGGTGCCGGGGCGCAGCCCGGGCAGTTCATCGGCGGTCTGCATCGCCGCCGGGATCAACGTGGCGACGCCGAAACCGGCGGCGGCGAAGCCCATGATCGTGCCCGGGACCGTGGGGAACGCCAGCGCGAGGCCCATTCCCACCGCCGCCACCGCGCCGCCGAGACGCGCCACGGTGCGTTGACCTAGGCGGTCGACCATGCCGTCGCCGAGGATGCGTCCTACGAACTGCGCGGCGACCAGCGCCACGTATCCCGCCGCGGCGACCGAACCGGGAGCGTCGAGGGAGGTGATGTACAGCGACGCCCAGGACATGCCGGCGTCCTCGACGAGTGAGCCGGCGATGGCGATGATGACCAGGGCGCTGAGCACCACGACCAGGTGGCCGGTCAGTGGACCTCGGCGCGCAGCATCCGGCCCCGCGGACTCGTGGGTGGCATCGGCGGACGCAGCGTTCGGAGCAGCATCCGGACCAGAGTCGGTAGCAGGAAGGCAGAAGCGCAGCGCGACGATCGCCACCAGGGAGAACACCACGGCAGACAGGCCGAGATGGATCTGACGTGGCAGGTCCACGGCGATGGCCGCCGCCGCCATCGCCCCGCCGAGCACCGCCCCGAGCGACCAGATCGCGTGGAAGGAGTTGATGATCGTGCGGCCGTAGCGGCGCTGAACCTGCAGGCCGTGGTCGTTCTGGGCAACGTCGGTGACGGCGTCCATCGCCCCGCCGACGAGGAGGCCGGCGACGAACATCCAGAGCGTGGGGGACGCACCGGCACCAAGCACGCCCAGGGCGGTGCCCATCGTGCCGGCGACCGCGACGCGGGCCGAGCCGAACCGTCGGATCAGCGGGGCCGCGGCCAGCCCGGCGATGATCGCGCCGACCGGGAAAGCGATGACGGCGAGACCGTAGATGGCATTGCTCATCCCCAGTTCGGCCTTGATCTCCGGGTAGCGGGGGATGAGGTTGGCGAGCACCGCGCCATTGGTCAGGAACAGCGCGGCGACGGCCCGGCGGGCGCGCCGGTCGGTGGGGGTGGGAGACATTGCGGCGAACTCTACAGCTAACTACCCCAGCGGCCTACGCCAGCGAGGACAGGTCCAGTGTCTCCGCCGACTCATTGAGCTCGGTCGGGATCGAGTTGTCGCTGACCTGCACCTCGGAGCCGTCCCAGTGGAATGTCGCCGAGCCGGACACCGTCTCGTTGGCGGCGGCCGGTTGGTCGCCCAGGAACTCGTAATTGACCTGCACGGTGCTGTCGTCGATGCGGTCCACCGACTCGATATACCTCGCCAGGATCGGTGCGGGCTCGGTCACCAGCTCACCATCGGCGAACAGGGCGACGGTCTGGTTGCTGCTGCCGGCCGTGCCATTCGAGTTGTCCTGCGTCCCGTTGCCGCCGTTGAGCACTACCCACGACAGCGGTTGGCAGGCGTCCATCTCGTCCTCGGAGACGGTGTAGTGGAAGTAGACGCCTGAGTCGTCTGTATCCTCGCCGGCGAAACGCACCGGCAGCGGATCGTCGCCGGTCAGCGGGTTATCACCCGAGTCTTCCTCACAATCCGGTGCGGCAGTACTCGACGAAGTCGTCGTCTCCGTCTCAGTCTCGGTCGGAGTCTCGGCCGCCGTCTCCGTCGGCGAGCCGGTCACCGTCGACGTCGCGGTGTGCACCGCCGTCTCGGTCACGGTCGCCGGGTCGTCCTGCTGCGAGCAGCCCGCCAGGAGCACGGCCGCTGCCGCGGGGACGGCGACGACGGCCGCGAGGGAACGGGCACGGGCACGACTGCGGGAATCCATGGCCGCCAGGGTATCGCGTCAGTCATACCGTGGGCGGAGTCGGCCGCGCGCCGAGGAGCTGATGTTCAGACCTGGGGCCGATGTGGACACGCCACCGGCGGACATAGTCTCCATAGAGTCAGCAATCATCACCTCTTCAGGAGAAACCCCGGTGACCACCCCGAACGCACCCACCCGCTACGCCTTCCTGGACGTGCTGCGCGGCGTTGCCTTGTGCGGCATCCTCTTCGTCAACCTGCGTGACCTGCTTTACCGCTGGACGGAGCACGCCGACCTGCATCACCCCGTCCTGCGCTTCTACGATGTGGCGATCCAGGGACGGTTCGTGCCGATCTTCGCTTTCCTCTTCGGTGTGAGTGCCTGGCTGCTGTACAGCTCCTCGGCGCGGCGCACCACCGTGCGCTCGGCACGCTGGCTGATGGTGCGACGCTTCGCCACGCTGCTGCCCCTCGGACTGCTGAACCTGTTCCTGCTGTACAGCGGCGATATCCTCACCATGTACGCGATCATCGCGCTGGTGCTGGTGGTGCCGGCGATGTTCCTGCCCCGCGGCCCCGTGCTCGCCGCCGGGGTGCTCGGCACGCTGGTGGCCTACTGGATGTGGGGCAACAGTCCGCTGATCGCGGCCACGTTGATGGTCGCCGGTTTCGGCGCCGCCCAGTATGGGCTGCCGGGCTGGCTGGAGTCGACGCGAAGCCGCGACCGGACGCTCGCCGCGGTCGTATTCGTGCTCGCCGCTGCCGCGGGCGTCGCGCTCAGTGTCGTGCAGAAGGGCATGTTGGACGCTGCGACGCTGCCGGACCCGGACGTTCTCGACCGGGTGGCGGGTTTCGCTGGGTTGTTCACCGCCGTTGCCATCGTCACCGGGCTGTCGCTGGTCTGGCGCCTGCTCGCTGCTTCTTCAGCGCGTGCCGCGCTCACCGCCCCCTTCGCCGTACTCGGACGCACTGCGCTGACGAACTACCTCGGTGCGTCCGCCCTGGCGCAGGTGCTGCTGCACGTGGCGCCGGACGTGGAGCTGACCAATCTGTGGCTGCTGCCGGTGGCCACCGTGGCGATCCTGGTGGTCCAGGTCCTGGCCAGCGCCCTGTGGCTGCGGTACTTCCGTTACGGCCCGGTGGAGTGGCTGTGGCGGTGCGCGACCAGGTGGGAGCTGGTCGCGCTGCGCCGGGGCACGGAACCGGCCCCGGAACCAGACCCGGCCACCGACGATCAGGAGCGGGAGGTGCGCTCCTTAAGGTCGCGGGCGTAGAGGTCGGCGGCCCTGATCGCCTGGACGACGTCGGTGGGGGAGTACTCGCCGGGCATCTGCTTGAGCGTCTCGCCGTCGGAGCAGGCGAGCTCGGCGATGCGCAGCAGGTCGGCGTCGTCGGCGTCGCCGAGGTGGATCTCTTCCAGGGTCGTCGGCAGGTCCACGGACTGCAGGAAGCCGATGTAGCGGTCGGCGTCCGGCTCGGGAGCGCCTTCCAGCATCAGCTGCACGCCGATGCCGAAGGCGACCTTCTCACCGTGGGTCATGTGGTGGATGTCGCCGTCCAGCGCGGTGAAACCGTTGTGGATGGCGTGGACCGCGGCCAGGCCGCCGTTCTCGAACCCCAGCCCGGAGAGCAGGGTGTTGGCCTCGCAGATGTTCTCCAGCGCGCGGCTGACCACGTGCGCCTCGTTGTCGCGCAGTGCCTGGTGGGCGTAGTCGAAGAGGGTCTCCTCGCACTTCTCCGCCAGGGCCAGGCCGGCCAGGGTGGGCCGGGCGGTGTCGTCCATGCGTCGGGAGTTCGCCCGGTCCACCGCACGGGCCTCGATGGAGGTGGCCAGGGCGTCGCCGATGCCGGAGCGCAGGGTGCGCACCGGGGCGTTGGCGATGACCCGGGTGTCGACGGCGATGAGGTCGGGGTTGCGGTCGTAGAAGAGGTAGGAGTCAAAGACACCGTCCTCGGTGTAGATCACCGACACCCGGGCGGTCGGGGCGTCGGCGGACACGGCGGTGGGGAACACCGCGACCGGCAGGGAGGCGTGGTCGGCGACGGCGCGGGCGGTGTCGATGGTCTTGCCGCCGCCGAGCCCGATGATCACGTCGTTACCGCCGGAGCGGGCCTTCTCGGTGATCCGGTCGATCTCCTTGAGTGAGGCCTCGCCGCCGAAGATCTCGTGGGCGGCGTCCAGCCCATCCCCGGAGAGCGACTCCTGCAGCTTCTCCCCGGCGATGCCCCAGACGATCTCGTCGGCGATGATCAGCGGGGAGGTGCCCAGCGGGCGCAGGTAGCCAGCGGCCCGGTCGATCAGGTCGATGCCCTGGACGTAGCGCGACGGGCTGGTGAACAGTTTGTCTGTCGTTTTGTCTGTCATGGGGACATTCCTCCTGTGAGGGGTTCGGTTTTCGCCACCACCCTAGGCCCGCTTCCGGGCGAGTGTGGCGGCCGTGACCTTTGGCTACAGTGGCGTGCATGTCCGACTCTCACTCGCAGCAGGTTCCCCTCCGCTCCTTCCGCAACGATCCTGCGGACTTCCTCCCCGAGGCCCTCGGTGGCTTCATCGCCTCCCACCCGGACGCCGAGTGGCACGACAGCGGTTTCGTCGCCCGCTCATCGGCGGTGGTCACCGATGCCGGTGAGCCGGCCGTGGCCGTGGTCTCCGGCGGCGGCTCCGGCCACGAGCCCATGCACGCCGGTTTCCTGGGCTCCGGCATGCTCGCCGCGGTGTGTCCGGGGCTGCTGTTCACCTCCCCGAACGCCGTGCAGATCGCCGAGGCCACCCGGTGGGCTGACCAGGGTTCGGGCGTGGTGCACGTGGTGAAGAACTACACCGGCGACGTCATGAACTTCACCGTCGCCCGCCAGGCGCTGGACGACGTCGACACCCGTGTTGTCCTCGTCGACGACGACGTCGCCACCGATCTCGCGTCCGATTCCTCTGACGGTTCCTCGGACGGCCCGGGACGCCGCGGTACCGGCGCGACGATCATCGTGGAGAAGGCCGTCGGTGCCGCCGCGCAGCGCGGCGATGACCTCGACCGCGTCGCCGATATCGGCCAATGGGTGGCGGACAGTTCCCGCAGCATGGCCGTGGCGCTCGCGCCCGGGCACCTGCCGACCAGCGGGCGCGACACCTTTGACCTGCCCGAAGGCAAGATGGAGGTCGGCGTCGGCATTCACGGCGAACGCGGCGTGGACCGCGTGGACGTGGAGACCGCCGATGAGGTCGTCGCCCGGCTGATCGACGGCATCGGCGGCTCGCTCTCGCTGGAGGACGGCTCCGAGGTCGTGTGCCTGGTCAACGGCCTGGGCGGGACCGCCCCGCTGGAGCTGAACCTGATCTTCGGCGAGGTGCTGCGCCAGCTCGCCGAGAAGGGCGTGGTGGTGCGCCGGGCCATGGTCGGCACCTACGTGACCTCGGTGAACATGGCCGGGGTGTCGCTCACGCTGACCTCGGTGGGTGATGCCACCGAGCAGCTCGTGGAGCTGCTCGACGCCGCCACGGACGCGCCGGGCTGGCCGCGGGTGCTCGGCGGGCAGGACGCACCGGCGTCCTACCGTCCCGCCGTGACCAGTTTCGACGACGACCTGCCGGAGTCGGGGGAGGAGAACCGCTGGCTCAGCGACTTCGTCGCCCGCGTGCAGGGCTCCGTCGACGACCTCACCGAACTCGACCGGTTGGCCGGCGACGGTGACTTCGGGCAGAACATGGACGCCGCTTTCGGTGGGGTCGACCTGCCGCTTCTCGGCCCGGACGCCGGCGTGCTCGAGGCACTGGGCCACCGCCTGCTCATCCGTGCCGGCGGCACGTCCGGCGCGGTGCTGGGCACGCTGTTCCGCGAGCTCGGCCAGGCGATGGAGGACGCCGATTCCCCGGTCGCCGGGCTGGCGGAGGGGCTGGAGGCTGCCCACCGGGCGATCACCGACCTCGGTGGGGCACAGCAGGGCGACAACACCTTGATCGATGCGCTGATCCCCGCCGCAGAGGCGGCAGCGTCGTCAGCGTCGTCGGCACAGGACGGCTCCTCCGATTTCGCCGCGGTCCTGGAGGCCTGCCACACGGCCGCGGCCGAGGGCGCGGAAAGCACCCGGGAGATGGTCGCCAAGAAGGGCCGCGCGAGTTACGTCGGCGAGGCTTCGCAGGGTGTGGTGGACCCCGGTGCGATCCTGGTGTCCTGGATCTTCGGCGGCTCTGGCAACGTCAGTGACTTCCACTAGTCGCGGAGGAGTAGAGTCGTCGACGAAGAAGTTGTCAGATCAACTACATGGTTGACCTGCACGCACACCAAGAAGAAGTAAGGACTTACCCCATGAGCCTGTCCACCACCATCCTGCGCGGCGTCAGCGGCGCGTACTTCCTGCAGTCCGGCATCGGCAAGCTCGGTATGCCCGCCGAGGCCGCCAGCGGTCTGCAGCAGTTCGCCGCCACCGGCGTCCCGCAGGTCTCCAGCCTCGAGCCGGGTGTCTTCGGCAAGGTCGTCTCCTGGTCCGAGATCGGCGTCGCCGCGTCCCTGCTGACCCCCGTGGTCTCCAACCGCGTGGCTGGCCTGGCCCTCGGCGCGATCAACGCCGGCTTCCTGTCGATCTACTTCCGCAATGACCAGATGACCCAGAAGGACGGCATCCGCCCGTCCGAGGCCGGCACCGGCCTGTCGAAGGACCTCTTCATCGCCGCCATCGCCGGCGCCCTGATCGCCTCGCCGAAGAAGTCCAAGTAGTCTCGTCGGCGTGACTGAGCCCAACACCCGGATCACCATCCGCCCGGCCGCCGAGTCGGATATCCCCACGATCACCGCCATCTACAACGATGCCGTGCGCACCACCGTCGCGGTGTGGAATGACGAGGTCGTCGACGAGGACAACCGCCTGGCCTGGCTGCGCAGCTATCAGCAGCCCGGTACCCGGGCCATCGTCGCCGAACAGGACGGCGCGGTGCTGGGCTATGCGACCTACGGGGAGTTCCGTCACTACGACGGATTCCGCCATACCGTGGAGAACTCCATCTACGTCGACGGCACGCGCCGCGCCGGGGGAGTGGGCACCGCCCTGCTGCAGGCGCTGGTGGCCGACGCCCGGGAGGCCGGCAAGCACGTGATGGTGGCCGCGATCGAGGGTGGCAATACCGCCTCGTTGAAACTGCACGCCAAGGTCGGTTTCCAGGAGTGCGGCACCGTGCGTCAGGTCGGCACCAAGTTCGACCGGTGGCTCGACATGACGCTGATGCAGGTCATCCTCTAGCCCCGCACCCGCCAGGACGCCGAGGCGTCCCACTCGGCCACGAGCCGGGCGTACGCGCCATCGGCGGCGGCGAGTTCGGACGGGGTTCCCTGCTCCACGATGCGTCCGTCGTCGAGGACCACCACTTTGTCGGCGACGGCGAGCGTGGCCGGGCGGTGGGTGACGACCACGGTGGTGTAGTACGGACGCACCGTGCGGATCGACGAGACCACCGCGGCCTCATTGTGCGCGTCCAGCGCCGACGTCGCCTCGTCGACGAGGAGGACGTGGGAGGGCTTAGCCAGTGCGCGGGCGATGCCGACGCGTTGGCGTTCACCGCCGGAGAGCCGGTTACCCAGCTCACCGACGGGAGTGTCCCACCCGGTGGGGATTTCCTGCAGCACGCCGCGCAGCCCGGCGGCATCGGCCACCCGGTCCAGCGCGGCGTCGCTCAGATCCGGGTTCACGGCCAGCAGGTTGTCCTTCACCGTGCCCGCGCCCAGCGCGGTCTGCTGGAAGACGACGGAGGCGTTGCCGCGCAGGACGGAAGTGTCGGCGTCCCGTCCGTCGAGGGTGACGCTGCCCGCGGCCGGCTCCACCAGCCCGGCGAGGGTGCGCAGCAGGGTGGTCTTGCCCGATCCGGAGCGTCCGACGACCACGGTGACCGTGCCCGGGGTGAGTTCCAGTGATGCCCCGGACAACCCCGTGGTGCCGTCGGGGAAGCGCACGTCGACGTCTGACACCTCGATGTGTGGCGCGACCGGGGCGGGATGTGCCGGCACGACGTCCGGCGCGGTGACGACCTCGACGGCCTCGGTAAGGGTGCGGTCCAGAGAGCGCAGGCCCACGGCCAACCGCGATACCCCCGTGACCTGCTCGACGACGCGCAGCATCACGATCACCGTCACGGCGGCGGACACGGCACCCAAGGTGCCGGCATCGAAGGCCAGCCACACGGTGACCCCGTAGCCGATGAGCACGGCCTGCAGCACCAGGCTGAACAGAATCTCGCCGGGGACCTGCCAGAACAGCAGGCGCAGGCTCCGGCCGCGCGCGTCGATCAGGGTGTCGTCCACCAGACGGGCACCTGCGGAGACCTGCCGTGCGGTGCGCAGTGACGGCTGGGCGTGGGCGTAGTCGGTGAGCCGGTCGTCGAGGTTCTCGTTCGCGGCGGTGAACTCCTCGTCGGCGCGGGTGACCATGCGGCTGGACGCCAGCAGCGCGAGCATCATCAGCACACCTCCGGCCACGGTGACCAGGGCTGCCGGGACAGTGAAGAACGCCAGGCCCACGCCGAGGGCGAAGGTGAACACCACCGCGGTGACCAGCGGGCCGACCAGCAGCACCGGGGCGGATGTGACCTCGTTCGCCCCGGTGGCCAGCAGGCTGCGCAGCCGGGCCGCCTTCGCCGTGGTGATCACCGGCGTCGGCCAGGACAGGACCGCGCCGGGGGTGTGTCGTTGGATCGAGTGCATCAAGGACAGCCCCACGGCCAGGCCCTTGTGGGCGGCGAGGATGTCGATCCCCCACGCGGCGGCGATGAGCGCGACCATGAGAAGCACCCACGGCCAGGCATCGGCCGGGGTGCCGCCGAAGAGGTCGTCGAGCAGGGGGTAGAGCACGATCACCGCTGCCGCCTGGATGACTGAGGAGACGATCGTGAACAGGATGAACAGGCGGAGGTCACGGCCGCCGCCGCTGATGGTGCGGATCTTCGTGAGCATCAGCGCGACTCCTTTCCGGTCAGGCCGGTCAGGTTGCCGGCGTTCTCGTGGGCGTCCCACAGCGCGGCGTAGGCACCGCCGTCGGCGAGGAGCTGCTCGTGGCGTCCTGCCTCCACCACGCGCCCGTGGTCCATGACCACGATGCGGTCGGCATCGGCGATGGTGTGCAGCCGGTGGGCGATCATCAGCACCGTCTTCCCGGCGAGCAGGCGGTCGAGCGCGGTGAGGATGGCCCACTCGCTGTCCGGGTCGGCCGAGGCGGTGGCCTCGTCGAGCACGATGACGGGGGTGTCGGCGAGCAGGGCGCGGGCGATGCCGATGCGCTGGCGTTCGCCGCCGGAGAGCCGGTCGGAGTCGACCACGGTGTCGTAGCCCTCAGGCAGCGCGGTGATGGTGTCGTGGATGTTCGCCGCCTCGGCGGCGGCGATGACCTGCTCGTCGGTGGCGTCCGGGGAGGTGAGCGCGATGTTGTCGCGGATGCTGGTGTGGATGAGCTGCACGTCCTGCAGCAGGATGGTGACCTTGGCGTAGAGCTCGTCCTGCGTGAGGTCGCGCACGTCGGTGCCGTCGATGCTGACCGAGCCGTCCAGCGGGTCCCATAGGCGGGCGAGCAGCGCGCCGACCGTGGACTTTCCGGCGCCGGACGGCCCGACGACGGCGGTGACCGTGCCGGGCTCCAGAGCGAGGGAGAAGTCCGTGAGAACGTCGCGATCCGGGGTGTAGCCGAAGCGGACGCGGTCGAGGACCACGTGGCCGGCCGGTGCGCGGCGGTCGGCCGGGCCGGGCAGTTCCGGGGTGGTCAGCGCCAGGTCGAGGCCCGCGCGGCCATCGAGGGAGACCAGTAGTCCGCCGATGCCACCGGTGATCGCCACGAGCTGGGCGCCGAAGGACGGCCCGAGCACCAGGAACGGGATGGCGTCGGCCACGCTGACCCAGCCGGGCAGCATCAGTAGCCAGGCGGCCACGACCAGCAGGCCGAGCACCGTGGTGGGGCGGTTGATCATCACTGCCATGATCTTCGCCGCACCGGTGTCTTTCTGGAGTTTGTCGACGAAGGCACCGACGCCGCGCAGGGTGCCGGGCAGGTCGACTACGCTGCTGTCCCCGAAGACCTGGGAGACCTCCCGCTGGGCGATGAAGCTTTGCGCCTGGCCGGTGACTGTGGAGATATTGCGCTGGGCGATCACCACCCGGTCGCGTTCCTTGCGCTGGATGGTGACCATCACCGTGATGAACGCGGCGATCGGCAGCAGCAGCACCAGGCCCAGCCGCCAGTCGACGGTGAAGAGGTAGACCAGTGCGGCCAGGGGTGTGACCACCGCGCCGACGAGGTCGGGGACCGCGTGGGTGACGATGTAGTGCATGCCGGCGACGTCGTCGGCCACGAGCTTGCGGACCTCCGAGGACTGCCGGTGGGTGAACCATCCCAGTGGCAGGCGGGCGAGTTTGTCCATGAGCCGTCGGCGCAGCGCGGCGGAGTAGGTGGCGTCGTAAAAGTGCATGGCCAGCATCAGCAGCGTGGTGCCGAGTGCGGAGACACCCATCACCACCAGGGCGGCGACCCCGGTGGACAGCATCTGGTCGCGTCCGGCATCGTCGAGGAACTGGCGGCAGAGCTCGGCGAAGAGGATGAAGGGCACGATGCCCAGCACCGACAGTAGAGCCTGGATCACTCCGGCGATGATCATCGGGGTGCGCGCCGGGGCGAGCACACCGGCGGACGGCGTGGGTTCAGAGTCTTCAGCCTGCCCGCTCTCCTCCGTGTGTTCGGCCTCGGCGCGTTCGGCCTCCATCTCCTCCAGGACCCGCGATTTGCCCATCGCGCGCCCGGCGGCCCAGTAGCCCTGGGCGTGCAGCGTGGCCTTGTTCAGATTGTGTTCACGCTGCAGGACGGTCCGGGCGTGGCGGGTGGCGGTCACCTCACCGGTGACCCAGGCGTACCAGCCGTCCCAGTCGCCGCCATCGATGGCCTGCGCGAGTGCGCGGCCCTCGGGCAGTTCGTCGACCCACGCGGCAGTGATGTTCGGGCCCTGCGGCAGCGGCGCCTCGGTATCGCTGTCATGGTGCTTCTCCAGGTAGACCACCACGGGGACGTCGGCGGGCACGGCGGCGGCGATCTGGGTGATCGCCGGGTAGGACGCCAGGTCCCCGAGTAGGAGGTACCCCCGCGGTGCGGGGTCGAGCAGTTCGAAGTCCTGCTCGCCGAACCGGGTGGCGACGAGAGTGTCGCCGGCGGTGCAGTTCTGCGCCCACCAGGACGCCGGGCCCATGGGGTGGTGGATCACGAAGTCCATGGCCAGGGTGCTGGCGGCCGGGTCGGCGGCGGCGAAGGTGTAGCCGCGTTGGAACTGCTTCGACCCGCCGTCCGGGTCGGGGAACCAGGCGCGCATCCACGCGGCCGGTGCCTCGCCGTCCGACGACAGGATCGTATCGGAGTGGAAGTGGACCCGCACCATGGTGCTGGTGCGCCATTCGGTGCTGGTCACGGTCAGGACGTGGTCCTTGGCGCCGAGCCCACGCAGCACGGCCCCCTGGAAACCTCTGCTCACGGTACAGCCTCCTTTAAGTGAGATGAGGCTTACCGTACCTTACCGGGAGGGGGTACCGGCACCCCTTGCCTTCGTGAGCAACAGCAGGCCGACGAGCAGCACCACACCGATGCCCAGGATGCCGAAGCGGTCCTCGCCGGTGATACCGGTGAACAGGGCGAAGGCGGCCGGGGCCATCCAGCTCACGCTGCGTCCGGTGGTGGCATACAGGCCAAACATCTGGCCTTCACGCCCCGGCGGGCAGATCCGGGCCAGGTAGGAGCGCGACGCACTCTGCGCGGGGCCGACGAACAGGCACAGCAGCAGCCCGAAGATCCAGAACATCGCCGGGCCGTCGACGAAGAAGAGCACGAAGGCGTCCAGCACCAGCAGGATCAGGGACACCATGATCACCGGTTTCGGCCCGACCTTGTCGTCGAGGTAGCCGCAGGCCAGGGCGCCGATCGCGGAGACCACGTTCGCACCGACGCCGAACAGCAGCACATCCGCCGGACTGAGCCCGTAGACCGAGACCGCGAGCACGGCACCGAAGGTGAACACGCCGGCCAGCCCATCGCGGAAGACCGCCGAGGCGATGAGGAACCACACGGCCGAGCGGTCGGTGCGCCACAGGTCGGCAATGTCGCGGAATAGTCCGCGGTAGGACTCCGCCACCGAGGAGGTCTGTGCGGAGGGGTCCGGGGTGTTCTCCGGAACCTTGAACATCACCGGGATCGCCGAGGCCAGGAACCATACGGCGGCGATGACGGCGACGACACGCACATTCCAGCCGTCCTCGACCGGGACGTTGAACAGGCCGCGGGTGTCGCCGTCGCCGGCGATGAACCCGAGGTAGCAGAACAGCAGCAGGACGATGCCGCCGAAGTAACCCATCGACCAGCCGAAGCCGGACACCCGGCCCACGTTGGCTCGGGTGGAGACCTGCGAGAGCATGGCGAAGTAGCTGACTTCGGCGAACTCGAAGGTCACCGAGGCCACGGACATGATGACGATGCCGGCCCAGAAGTAGCCGGGAGCGTCGTTGCCGATGCCGACCAGGCTGAACATCAGGCCCACGGTGACCAGCGTCCACACGGTCACGGAGCGACGTCGGGTGCCGCGGGCATCGGCGCGGCGTCCCATCACCGGGGCGATGAGGGCGATCGTGACTCCGCCGGCGGCCATCGCCCAGCCGTACCAGGTGGCGGGGCTGGTACCGTCGCCGAACCCGCCCTCGATGGAGCCACCGACGGAGTCGGTGAGGTAGACGGAGAAGATGAAGGTCACGAGCACGGCGTTGAAGGCCGCCGAGCCCCAGTCCCAGAATGCCCAGGCGAGGGTGGGGCCGCGGTAGATCCCGGTGAGCGCGGCGGTGTCCTGCGCGGTGTCGTGCCCGGTGTCGGTCGCGGTGTCGGGGTCGCGGGTATCGTCAGGTTGCGAGGTCGCCATAACCAACAGACTATTGCCCTGGTGAACATACTGGGGACCCGGGTGTGGCGGGGTACTCTGTCTGTCGATGAATACTCGCAGTCGCAGCACCGCCGCCGGGGCGTACGCGGCCCTGGCCGAGCATGTTTCCGCCACCGTGATCGGACGCTACTCCACGTCCTTCTCGCTGGCCACGCGGTTGCTGCCCGCCGGGGTGCGCGACGATATCCGTAACCTCTACGCCGTGGTGCGCATCGCCGACGAGATTGTCGACGGGGCTGCCGGGGGT
Source organism: Corynebacterium sp. AOP40-9SA-29 (assembly GCF_052377405.1). Lineage (NCBI taxonomy): Bacteria > Bacillati > Actinomycetota > Actinomycetes > Mycobacteriales > Corynebacteriaceae > Corynebacterium > Corynebacterium sp. AOP40-9SA-29. The sequence goes on from NZ_JBQSWR010000007.1 coordinate 152,954, forward strand.
TGCGACGCACATGACGTGCGCGACGAGCACGCCGTGCACGACGTACGCAGCGTGCTTGATGACTACGAGGCCCGCGTGCTCGCCGCGCCGGGCACCGGATTCCACACCGACCTGGTGCTGCACGCGTGGGCGTCCACCGCGCGTCGTTGCGACATCGACCCGGAGCACATGCGCGCCTTCTTCGCCTCGATGCGCAGCGATGTGCAGCAGGTGGTGCACGACCGCGACAGCCTGGCCCGCTACATCCACGGGTCCGCCGAGGTCATCGGCCTGATGTGTCTCGACATCTTCCTCGCCCACGCCGAACCTGTGAGCGGACCGGTGAGCGAGCCGCAACGCGCCTGGCTGCAGGACGGCGCCGCCGAGCTCGGCGCGTCCTTCCAGAAGGTCAATTTCCTGCGTGACCTCGCCGACGACCGGGACGTCCTCGGGCGGCTGTACCTGCCGGAACTGCAGGACGGCCCGCTGACCGTCGCGGTGCGCGACCGCATTCTCGACGAGGTGGACGCCGGGATCGCCGCGGGGCGTCGCCGCATTCCCGCCCTGCCGTCGGGGTGCCGCGCCGGGGTGGCGTCCGCCGCCGCGTTGTACGCGGAGTTGTCCGCGCGCCTGCGGCGCTGCACCCCGGAACAGATCGTGCGTACCCGCGTGCGGGTGCCGGCACCGGTGAAGGCCTCGCTCACCGCCCGCGCACTCGCCGGCTCAGTCACAGGAGCATACCGGTGAGCGCGCCGCGCGCCGTCGTCATCGGCGCCGGGATCGCAGGTCTGGCCACCGCCGGCCTGCTGGCACGCCAGGGTTACCAGGTCACCGTGCTGGAACGTGGGGACACCGTCGGCGGGCGCGCCGGCTCACTTCGTGTCGATGAGGCACCGGGATTCCGGTGGGACACCGGCCCGAGCTGGTACCTCATGCCGGAGGCCTTCGACCGGTTCTTCGACCTGATGGGCACCTCCACCGCCGAGCAGCTCAACCTCACCGACCTCACCCCCGGCTACCGTCTGCTGCCGGAAGGCCTGGACCCGGTGGACGTGCCGGTGGGGGAGGACGCCGTGGCGGAGCTCTTCGAGTCACTGGAGCCCGGAGCCGGTGAGAAAGTGCGCCGATACCTGCACGAAGCGGGGGACACCTACCGCATCGCCGTGGAGCGATTCCTCTACACCGACTTTTCCTCCCCGGCACCGTTCCTCGCCGCCGGTGTGCTGCGCCGGGCGGGACGTCTGGCCCGGCTGCTGACCGGCTCGCTGGAGTCGCTGGTGGACGGGCGGTTCGCCGATCGTAGGCTGCGCCAGATTCTGTCGTACCCGGCGGTGTTCTTGTCCTCGCGCCCGTCGCAGACTCCCGCGCTCTATCAGTTGATGAGTTATACCGACCTGGTCCAGGGTGTGAAGTACCCGGTCGGCGGGTTCACCAGCGTGGTCGAGGCGCTGCACCGGCTGGCCGTGGAGCACGGCGCGCAGGTCCGCACCGGCGTGGACGTGACGGGCATCGTCACCGACACCGACCGGGCGAATCCGCTGCGTACGGCCCCCGGGATCGGACGCCTGGGCGCGGCGGTGTCCTCGGGGCGGGCGCGTGGTGTCACGGTCGCCGGCGGGGAGTTCATCCCCGCCGACGTGGTGGTCAGTGCCGCCGACCTGCACCACACCGAGAACGTCCTGCTGCCGCCGGGGTTGCGCACCTACCCGGAGCCGCGGTGGCGCAAGGCTGATCCGGGGGTCGGTGCGGTGGTGGTGATGCTCGGGGTGCGCGGGGCGCTACCGGAGCTGGCGCACCATACGTTGATCTTCAGCGAGGACTGGACGCCGGACTTCGCCGCCGTCTTTGATGGGGCAGGTACCGGCAAGACCAACTTCTCGCGCTCGGTGTACGTCTCGCGCCCCTCGGCGACGGATCCGGACGTGGCACCGGCAGGTCATGAGAACCTGTTCATCCTGGTGCCCACCCCCTGCGACCCGACGATGGACGCCGCCAGCGTGGAGGCAGTCGCCGAGGCGACGGTGCGTCTCGTCGCCGAGCGCGCCGGCATCCCGGACCTCGCCGAGCGGGTGGTGGTGCGTCGGACGCTGGGTCCGGCGGACTTCGCCACGCGCTACAACTCCTGGCGCGGCTGGGCGCTGGGCCTGGCGCACACGCTGACGCAGTCGGCGTTCATGCGCGGCACGAACCGCTCGCGGGCAGTGTCGAACTTGTACTACGCGGGCTCCACCACGACCCCCGGGGTGGGGGTTCCGATGTGCCTGATCAGTGCGGAGAACGCCGTGCGGCGCCTCGTTAGAAACGGTGCAGCATCACGTGGCAGCGACCGCTGGGGTCGAGGCCACCGTTGACCTCGCTGTCCACGTAACCGAGCTTGGCGTAGACGTGGCGGGCCCGGTCATTGCCGAGGTCCACGGCCAGGGAGACGCCGGGGTAGCCGGCCTCTTGGGCGACGCGCAGCAGTTCGGCCATCAGTGCGGTGCCACGACCGTGACCGGAGTACTCCGGGCGCACCGCGATGGCGACCTCGGGGAATTCGTCGGCCACGTAGCCGGCACCGGGGTCGTCGGCGGTGAAGGTGCGCAACCACGCGCCACCCACCGGCACCCCAGCGTCCGGCCCAGCGTCCGTCTCGAGAATCACTCCGCCCTGTTCCGGGGTCCAACCGTTGACGTAGGCCTCGATCTCAGCTTCGATGCCGTCGCTGACGGGTTGGCACTCATCACCCCACTGATCGGTGAGGATGTAGAGGGCCCGCAAGAACTCCCGGTCGGCCTCGACGGCCGGTCGGTAGCGCAGTGCAGTGGTGTCGTTCATCAGTAGATGAAGACTTCGTCGCCCGGGTTGAGGGCGTCGAAGTAGGTGATGGCGTCCTGGGTGTTCAGGCGCACGCAGCCGGCGGACAGGGCGTCCAGCGTGCCCTGGTGGAAGGCGTGGCCGTTATTGGTGAAGTACACCGCGTAGGGCATCGGCGCGTTGTTGAACTCACGGCTGATCTCGTCCTTCACCTTGTACTGCACCGTGAAGTTACCGCGCGGGGTGTCCTGGCCGGCCTTGCCGGGGGACATGCTGACCGGGCCGTAGGACGTGTCGCCGTCGCGCTGCAGCCAGGTGCGCTTGCCGTCGATGTCCACGCACACGCGGGCGGACGCCGGGCAGGGCGTGTTGGTGGTGCTGGCGGCACGCTGCTCGGCAGCGGCGCGGGCCTCGCGCTCGGCGGCGGCGGCAGCGGCGGCGCGGTCCGCAGCGTCCTGCTCGTCCTGTCGATCCTGGACGGCACCCGGGGCGACGAGGTCGGCGAGATCGCGGACGCCCTGCTCGTAGGCATCGCGGAACTGCTCGGGGACCTGGCCGGCCTGCAGCAGGGCGGCGTCGTGCGCGTCGAGGACGCCGTCGCGGACCATCTCGTTGATCTCGTCCGGTCCGGGCAGCTCGATGTTGCCGAGCGAGGGCAGGTTGGCGGCGGACGGCGCGGCGACGGCCGGTGCAATGCCGGCTCCGCCGATGCCGATCGCGGCGACGGTGGCGACACCGAGGGCGGCCACCCGGCGACGGAAGGTGCGTGCGGTGCCGGCGGTGCGGGTGTGGTGTACTGGCTCTCTCCGAATGTTCACGGGCGCCATCCTATCCCCTGGCAACGTAACTGGGAAACTTTTGTAGGGCCGTGTGTCCCGCAGTATTCACCGAACGGTTACGGGAGTCGCTAGCTAAGTCACAGGTATCCTGGATGTGCCGAGCATGAAAAATCCGGGAAGCCGGGCCAGACTAGGGAGATATGAACGTGCCTGTGTCGAACAATTCCAGCAACACCAGCAGCGGACAGCATGGTGCACACAGTGCACACGGTGCCCATTCCGCCCAGCCGGTGAAGGTCCTCGTCGTTGATGACGAGGCGAATATCGCCGACCTGATCAAGGCGCGGCTGGAGTTCCAGGACTTCGAGGTCCGCACCGCCGCGGACGGGGCCACCGCCCGCGAGATCGCCAAGACCTTCCACCCGGACGCCTTCATCCTCGACGTGATGATGCCGGGGATGGACGGCTTCACCCTGCTCAACAAACTGCGCGAGGACGGCCACGAGGCCCCCGTGCTCTTCCTCACCGCCAAGGACGGGGTGGACGACCGCATCCACGGCCTGACCATCGGTGCCGACGACTACGTCACCAAGCCTTTCGCCCTGGAGGAGGTCATCACCCGGCTGCGGGTCATCCTGCGCCGCGTGCAGCCCGTCGAGGAGGACGACCCCTCGCTCATCAGCTACGCCGACATCACCCTCAACGACGATATGCACGAGGTCACCAAGGCCGGCAAGGTGGTTGATCTGTCTCCCACCGAGTTCAAGCTGCTGCGCTACCTGTTGGTGAACTCCGAGGTCGTGGTGCCCAAGTCGAGGATCCTCGACGCGGTGTGGGAGTACGACTTCGGCGGCGACGGCAACGTGGTGGAGTCCTACGTCTCCTACCTGCGCCGCAAGATCGACACCCAGGACCCCCGTCTGATCCACACCGTGCGTGGTGTGGGCTACGTGCTGCGGCTGCCGCGTAGCTGATGGCGGTGACGGACAGGATCGCCGGTCGCGCCCGGCGTGCGGGACGCGCCTACCCCGGTGTCTTTCTGTCTCATTATCCCCTGAGGTTCTCCCTGGTCCTGGTGATCACGGTGCTCACAGCCCTGGGGCTGGCGGTGTCCGGCACGGTGGTGACCGGGATGATGCAGCGCTTCCTCACCGAGCGGGTCGACGAGCAGCTGCAGGACAGTGCCGCCTGGGCGGCAAGCATCACCGAGTCGCCGTGCCGGGAGACTTACCAGTCCCACGACCAGCTGGTGATGCAGCGTCCCCCGTCGAAGATGTACTGGGGTCTGCCGGGCGACGCCTGCCAGACCACCGGCCCGAACAGCGTCAACGACTCACTGCCGGACGTCTCGTCGATCACTGAGTCGACGCGTCCGGTGACGGTTCCGGCCGCGGACAACTCCGCGTCCCAGGCGCCGTGGCGCGCCGCGGCGGTGACGAATGAGGACGGTGGCGTGACCGTCTTCGCCCTGCCGATGGACGGCGAGTCGAAGATCATGGACGGCATGACCACGATGCTGATCATCATCAGCCTGCTGATCCTGGCCTCTGTCACCGCGGCCAGTCTTTTCCTGGTCAGACGCGCCTTGCAGCCGCTCTACCAGGTGGAACAAACCGCCGGACGCATCGCGCGCGGTCATCTCGACCAGCGCGTGCCCAATTGGTCGCCGAAGACGGAGGTCGGCCGGTTGTCGGTGGCGCTCAACCGGATGCTCGCGCAGATCCAGGGGGCGTTCATCGCGGTGAACGACTCCGAACGCCAGGCCCGTGAGGCCGAGTCGTCGATGCGCCGGTTCATCGGGGACGCCTCCCACGAGCTGCGCACCCCGCTGACCAGCGTGCGCGGCTACGCCGACCTGTACCGCTCCGGTGCCACGAATGACCCGGACATGGTCATCGACCGGATCTCTGCGGAGGCCGGCCGGATGAGCCTGTTGGTCGAGGATCTGCTGACGCTGGTGCGTATGGACGAGGGACGTCCGATGCGTGAGGACCCGGTGGACATGCTGGAGATCTGCCTGTCGGCCGCCGAGAATGCGCGCGTGGGATTCCCGGGACGCACGGTCAGCGTGCGCAATGAGGCCCGGTCGGTCCCAGTGACGATGGGCGACAGCGCCCGGCTGCACCAGGTTGTCGGCAACCTGGTGACCAATGCGATGCGCCATGCCGGTGAGGATGCCTCGGTGGTGATGCGGCTGAGCCGGCCCGACGAGGACCACCTGGCCGTGGAGATTATCGACGACGGTGAAGGCATCGCCGCCGATGATGTCCCGCACCTGTTCGAGCGTTTCTACCGTGCCGATGTCTCGCGGTCCCGCCAGTCCGGCGGGTCGGGACTGGGGCTGTCGATCGTGAAGCGGTTGATCGAGCTACACAATGGCACGATCACCGTGGAGAGCGAGCTGGGGGAGGGGACCACCTTCCGGATCCTGTTGCCGGTGTGGCGCGACGACAGCGACGACGTTGACGATGAGATCGATGACGTCGACGAGGTTGATGAGATCGACGAGGTTGCCGACGGTGATGCGGAGGATCCGAACGCCCCCGACGAGGACTCGGATCCGGGTTCGAGCCGGGACACCTGGGGCGGCTGAGCCGGTCGGCCTAAGTGCCTGGAGCCCCGGGCGGGGCGTCGAGCGCCTCGACGACGAGCGTGCCGACGATGCGGTGGTGGGGGATCACCGCGTGGCTGATCCGCGCATCCGGGAATCGATCCTGGATGGTGACGAAGCGCAGCGGGCCGCGGTGGGCGTCCAACCCGGTCAGCGTGTCGTGTGACCCCAGCGCGAGGGCCCGGTCGCGCGGGACGATCCAGTCGCCACGGGTGATGACCTGGGTGACCGGCACCGTGGAATCCACAGTATGGGCCAGCACCTCGCGCAGCACCGGGGATCCGACGAGCTGATCGGCCAACGCCGGGGAGAACGCCCGGTCCAGCCGGTGCAGGACGCGGTGCTCGGGCGGTCGGAACCACGGGCGTGCCACCCCGCGGAAGTCCGCCGCCAATCCCACGACATGACGCACCGCCCCGGCATCGAGCCTGCCGGAGGAGGCCAGCGCCAACAGCCCGCCCTGGGAGTGTCCAACGAGGTCGACAGGGCCGTGGGTCTCGACGATCCGGGACACATGCCCGGTGACCTCCTCGAGGGAGTCGCACAGCCCGCCGGTCCCGCGGTGGCCGTAGGACACCGACAGCACCGGGCGTCCCGACTCCCGGAGGGCGGGGACGATGCGCTCGAAGTTCCCCCGGCTGCCGGCGGTGCCGTGCACAAGGACGACAGGACGCAGGGTGGTGCTACCGGCACCGGCAGTGACGCCGGTGCCGGCAGTGACGTCGGTGCCGGCCGGTGCGTCCGGCGCGTCCTGCCAGGGGTCCGCCGCCTGCGGTAGGCGGTCGAGCAGGCGGCATAGCAGCGGGGGACGTGGTGCGGGCATCCCCCTACTCTGCCACCGGGACGGCAGACTTGGCGGACGGGATGCCGCTACCGCCGCCGGACCGGGGAGCGGTCACGCGAGGTGACCGCGCCGATGATCGAGCCGGTAATCCAGGCCAGCAGCGGTCCGACCACCACGGTCAGGCCGAGGGCCAGCCACTGGGACGGGGTCAGGAAACCGGTGTAGAACTCGGAGTGGCCCAGTACGTCCCGTACGAACTGACTGAACGTGGGCAGGACGCCGACGACGACTCCGAGCACGGTCCCGGGAAGGGCGAGGAACAGTGCCTGCGCGGCGGAGAACTTGCGTAGCAGGCCGGGGCCCGCGCCGATCGCCGTGATGGTCGACATGTCACGCCGTGACTCCGTCGCCGCCAACATCACCACCAGCAGCACCGTGCCCAGGGTGAGCAACCAGCTCAAGGCGACGGGAATGGTGACCCACATTGCCCGTTCGCCGTCGACCGCAGGGGTCTCAACGCTGACGTAGGGGGTGTTCGTCGGCCAGATTCCCATGGTCGTGCCGGCGGCCGCGAGGAGGGACGGCCGCGAATCGAGGAGGAAGGTCTCACCCTGGTACTCCGACTCGAGGTTGAAGGACGCCGCAGTGCTTGGGCTCAGCGCCACCTGGTCACTTCCGGTGTCACCCGTGAGACCGGGGACGACGACCGCCGGAATCCGCAGCGTGTCATCCGGGGGTCCAGGTTCGTCGTCGGAGTAGCCGGCCGAGTAGCCGTAATACGGATCGTATTCGCGCAGATCGAGGGGAAGCTCATCGCCGTCGAGAAGATCCGGGTTCGAGACCACGGCCTTGCCCTCGGCGAGAGCGTCGACCGCAGTGCGGACAGTACGTTCGTCGATGTCGGAGTAGGTGGAGAACAGGTTCCCGTCGGTGACCCGAATATTCGCCCAGTCATAGAACGGGTAGGAGCCGGACGAGTATCTCTCGTCGTCGAAGCGCAGACTCACGTTGAAGGTGCTGCCGTCGACGGTGCGGTACTCGACGTCCGCGAGCGGGTAGTGGGACAGGGCGCCCAGTCGGTCCCCGATCTTGTCGATCTCGTCGGTGTAGAGCGACTCATCCCCGCCCTGGTACGTCGACATCACCGCCACGTTGTCGCGGTAGTGCGTCTGGACCTGCGTGTTATAGGACAACGTGAGCACGGAGGCGGCGAGGAACGTCGTGCCCGCGATGGCGGCGATGGCCGGCACCGTCCGGTGGTTATTGCGCAGACTGTCGCGCACCGCCAGCCGTCCAGCGGTGGGCAAAATGGTTCCGAGGCGGGACAGCAACCACACGCACAGACCGCTGCTGAGGACGACACCGATACCTGCGACGGCGATGCCGAGGAGCGCGAAGTTGTTGGAAGCCGCGATCAGGACGACACCGGGGATCAGGAACAGTGGGCCGATGAGCATCCGGAGCCGGAAGCCTGACATGCGCTGGCTCCCACCATCCGCCAGCGCCTGTACGGGATCTTCCTTGCCCGCGCGGATGGCAGGGACCAGTGCCGATGTCACCCCGCAGATCAGGGCGACGGCCCCGGTGACCGCAGCAGCAATCCAGGACCAGTAGAACGACCCGGCGCCGTAGAGGGATGTCAGCGCAGCGCCGACTCCCACGGACAGGACGAGACCCAGGGCCGTGCCGATCAGCCCGACGAGGAGGCCCTGCGCGAGCATCGTCAGTCGTAGGTCGCGGGCAGCGGCGCCGGTGGCGCTCAACAGCCCCATCGCGCGGCGTTGACGTCGCGCGGAGACGGCGAACACGGGGGTGACCACGGCGGACACCAGCAGGATTCCGAGAGCGAGGAACCCGAGGGATGCCGCCGTCGCGGGGCCATCGAAGTACGTGGATCCGAAGTCCCCCTGGTGGTGGACACTCGGGGCAGAGGGGAACTCCCCTGTGGAGGACTCGACTGCCTCCGCAATCTCCTCGGCGCGCTCAGAATCGTGCGGCATGTACCAGGTCACGTTCATCGCGGAGCGGTTAACCGGGACGTCGTTGGCGCTGACGACGGACCCCTGGTAGTCGGCGCTGATGACGGCCGTCAGCTCGGCGCCGTCCACGGTGACGGTGTCGCCGTCCTCGGCGTCCAGCAGGAAGGCAGCCTGATTGTTGAGGTGCACGGTGCCGGAGTCGACCTCGGGGCCGGTGCCGTCCGCCGAGGGGAGCACAGTGATGGCAGTGAGGTCGACCGACCTGTCTCCCTTGCTGAACTCGGACTCCTGGAGGGTTGCGGGGGACAGTGAGTCCGCGAGGTCGCCGATGGCACCGCGGAGCTCCGCGCCCTGGGCGTCCACGGTGTCCATGGTCGTGTCCTGTGCCTCCTCCCTCTCGAACTGCAGCGAACTGGCACTGTTGATCGGGGAGTTCTGGGAATCACGGTCGTAGCCGAGCGCCATCGAGGCGAACCCCACGATCAAGGACACCGGCAGGGCGAACAGCAGGAGGGCAACGACGGTGCGCACCTTGTGGGAGGCGAGGTCGCGCCGGGCGAGGCGGAAGGCCACGCCGGCCCGGGCGGTGGGGGAGGATCTGGTGGTGGGTGTAGTCATGGCAATCACTCCACGATCCGGCCGTCGCGCAGGTGCACGGTGCGGTCCGCCCAGGCGGCGAAGCGGGGCTCGTGGGTGACGAGCAGGCCGGCAGCACCGTCCTTCACCCGGTCGCGCAGCAGCGACATCACCGACTCCGCGGTGACCGAGTCGAGCGCGCCGGTGGGCTCGTCGGCGAGGAAGAGGTGACGGTCGCCGATCAGCGCGCGGGCCACGGCCACGCGCTGCTGCTGGCCGCCGGAGATCTCCGACGGGAACCGGTCGGCGGTCTGGGCGAGGTTGATCTCCTCCAGTGCCGCGACGGCGGCGGCGCGGGCGTCCTTCCGCTTCGTCCCATTGAGTTCCAGGGGAAGGGAGACGTTCTCTGCCACGGTGAGGGTGGGGATCAGGTTGTAGTCCTGGAAGACGTAGCCCACGTGGGTGCGGCGCACCTCGGCGCGGGCCTGCGGCGAGAGGTGGGAGACGTCCACCCCGGCGACGAGGACGCGTCCGTCGCTGACGGTGTCCAGCGTGCCGGCCACGTTGAGCAGCGTGGACTTGCCGGAGCCGGACGGGCCCATCACGGCGACGAGTTCGCCCGGCTCGATGGTCAGACTGACCTTGTCGAGCGCGGTGACGGTGGTGGGGCCATCCTGGTGGAACCGGCTGACCTGGTCGAGGTACAGGGCGGCGGCGTTGGTCGTCGCGTCCTGCGATCGGTTGCCGGAGAGGCGCCGGGGGGACAGGGGTGAGGTGTCGTTGGGGCGAGTCATGGCGTCAGTTCTCCTCGGTAGTGGTGGCGGGCGGCAGTGATTCGACCTGGTCGAGCCAGCGGATCTGGGACTCCATGTCGAAGATCCGGCGCTCCAGCTGCAGCCGGTCGGCCGCGGTGGACGGTGGAACCTCCGCTTTGCTCTTGGTGAGCGTGCGGAGTTCGTCGAGGACGGCGAGACGTTGGTTGTGTAGGACGGAGGCGAAGTCCATGCCGTCCGGCAGGCGGCCGGTGGCGGACGCCGCCATCGCGGTCTTGATCACCAGGTCGTCGCGGTCATTGGGTGGCGGCAGGATGGGAGAGTGCCACCAGGCGGTCAGCTCGGCACGGCCGGTGTCGGTGACGGCGTAGACCTCGGTATGCCGTCCGGATTCCCCGGTGTCGGACCCGGTGGGTTCGACGAGGCCGTCGCGGGTGAGGCGTTGGATCGTCTGGTAGACCTGTCCGACGTTGACCGGCCAGGTGGCGCGCGTTCGGTCCTCGAAGTCGGACTTCAGCCGCCCGACGCTGCGGGGTTGCTCGGCCAGCAGGCTGAGCAGTGCGAACTTGATGGACATAGTGCAGGTTCCTTGCTGGAATCGGGGTGCTTACTCGGTAAGTTCCCCTGAGGTTACCGGGTAAGTTACCGGGTAAGCAAGGGGGTGGGCGAGTTGCGTACAGAAGGCCCCGTGTCCCTGTCCCCTGTGCCCCAGCGTCCCCTGCGTCCCCCGCGCGACCTCAGTCGCGCAGCCCCTCCTCCAGGATCTTCACCACCAGTTCCTGGACCTCCGGGTGCGCGGGCATCTCATCGTGACGCACCCGGCTGACCCCCTGGTCCTGCAGGAACGCATTCCACACCCGTGCGGGGCCACCCTCGCCATCGCCGGAGTCCGGCTCCAAGAACGCGGTCTCATAGGGGACCACGGTGGTGTCATTGCGGGTGGCCAGGCAGGAGTACCGGATCCCTGGGCGGGTCTCCGGCGCGGTCGTCATCGTGTCGATCAGCGGCGAACCCACCACCTGCTGCAGTCCTGCCGGACCCATCATCTTGCTGATCACCGTCTCGGCCACGCGCACGGTGGTCTCGCTGGCGGTAATCACCGAGGCCATCAGCCCGCGCACCGTGGTGCCGTGGTGCGGGGAAGAGAGCGTGACCAGGTGGTGGATCCGGTCGGCACCGCCCATCTCGTTGATCCAGTAGCGGGCGATCAGACCACCCTGGGAGTGTCCGACGATGTCGATCTTCTCCGCCCCGGTGGCGGCGAAGACCTGGTCGATGTAGGCGGCGATGTCCTTCGCCGAGGTGATCACGTCTTGCGTGCCGTGCACCCCGTAGTCCGGCGCGAACACCACCCACCCCTTGTCACGCAGGGAGACCACGAGGTTCTGCCACGCATTCTTCGACGAGATCGTGCCGTGCAGCAATACCACCGGATACGGGTGTTCCTCGGTGGGGCGGGCGTGCCAGAGGTCGTCGACGAAACCCACCGTGTACTGGCGCGCGCCAATCGGCAGAGTGGTTGACCCCCCTGGCAGCTGCGGGGTGCGTGGCAGCAGCCGGGAGGGGAACTCCAGGGTATTGCGCACACCATCGGTGAACTGGGAGAGCTGATTGAGCAGCGCCTTCCCGGGAGCCTCCAGGAACTGGCCCTGCTGTGCTTGCTGGGCCTCCTCCTCCGCTTCGGCGATCGCCTTGGCGATGGCTTCGATCTCGTCCTCCATCAGTCTGCGCTGACGTCCGAACCGGTATCGACGCCGCGTGCCCGCAGCCCCGCACGGATCTTCTCCGCCGCCTCGTCCATCTTGTCGGCGTCGGTGTCGCCCATGCCCAGGGCGTTGGAGAGGTCGTAGCCGGACATGTCGGAGGCCGGGAATACGTGGATGTGGGCGTGGGGGACCTCGAAGCCGGCGATGAGGTAGCCGGCGCGCGGTACGTCGAAGGTGTCCACGATTGCCGCGCCCACATGCTGGGCGACCTCGTTGAGGTGAGCCCACAGTGCGGGCTCCAGGTCGGTCCACCGGTCGACCTCTTCCACCGGCACGACCAGGGTGTGGCCGTAGGCCACGGGCTCGATGGTGAGGAACGCCGCCACGGTCTCGTCACGGTAGACGAACCGGCCGGGGAGGTCGCCGGAGATGATGCTGCTGAATACGGAAGACATGGCGTCGATCGTAGCGGCTAAACTGGTCAGCCATGCGCACACTCGTCATCGGCAATGGAGCCCGCGAACACGCCCTGGCCTACTCACTGTCCACTGATCCCGAGGTCAGCGAGGTGCACGTCGCACCCGGCAACCCCGGCCTGGCCGGTGTTGCCACGCTGCACCCCGGCCTCAAGGCCGACGACGGGGAGGCCGTCGTTTCCCTCGCCCGGGAACTCACCGCGGACCTGGTCATCGTCGGCCCGGAGATCCCCCTGGTCGCCGGCGTCGGCGATGCGCTGCGTGAGGCCGGGTTCCCGGTCTTCGGCCCCTCGGCTGCCGCCGCGCGCATCGAGGGCTCGAAGGCTTTCGCCAAGGAGATCATGGCGTCCGCCGGCGTGAAGACCGCCCACGCGGAATCCGTACTGCCGGGCGCCTCGTCCGACGAGATCGCCGCGGCCGTCGACCGTTTCGGCCCGACGTGGGTCGTGAAGGACGATGGGCTCGCAGGCGGCAAGGGCGTCGTGGTCACCCCCGATCGGGAGGAGGCGTTCGAGCACGTGCGCCACGTGCACGCCGCCGGTAACCCGGTGCTGCTGGAGAGCTTCCTCGACGGCCCGGAGGTGTCGCTGTTCTGCCTGGTCGACGGGGAGACCGTGGTCCCGCTGCTGCCCGCGCAGGACCACAAGCGCGTCGGCGACAACGACGAAGGTCCCAACACTGGCGGCATGGGCGCCTACACGCCGCTGCCGTGGCTGCCGCAGGACGGTGTGCAGACCATCGTCGACGAGGTCGTCGCCCCCGTCGCCGCGCAGATGGTGAAGGAGGGCTGCCCGTTCTCCGGGCTGCTCTACGCCGGCCTGGCCTGGGGTGCCGACGGCCCCGCCGTGGTCGAGTTCAACTGCCGCTTCGGTGACCCGGAGACCCAGGCCGTCCTCGACCTGCTGACCACCCCGCTCGGCGGCGTGCTCAATGCGGTCGCCACCGGCACCCTCGCCGAACTGCCCGCCCTGCAGTGGAAGGACGGCTACGCGGTCACCGTCGTGCTCGCCGCGGAGAACTACCCGGGCACCCCGGTCACGGGCGTGGAGATCTCCGGTGCCGCCGCCGGCGACGAGGCCCGCGGCATCCGCGCCGCCGGCGTTGCCGCAGGGCAGGACGGGACGCTGGTCTCCGCCGGAGGCCGCGTCCTGAACGTCATCGGCACCGGTGCGACGCTGGAGGGCGCCCGCGCCGCCGCCTACGCCGAACTGGACAAGGTCTCGCTGCCCGGCGGGCACTTCCGCACCGACATCGGCCTCGCCGCGGTCGAGGGACGCATCGCGGTGCCGGGACAGTAGCCGGTCGGTAGCCGTCACTGTTCTGTAAAGGGCGAGCGGATAGTCTGGACGGATGATCAACAGAACTCTCCGCCGCACCTGCGCGGCCGTCACCACGGCAGGCCTCCTGCTCGGTGCGGCCGCGTGCTCGTCCGACAGTGAGTCCGACTCCGGTGACGCCACGTCGGGCGACCCGGCGGACATGATGCTCACCGACTCCGACACCCCCGCCGGCTGGGAGTGGAGCGACGCGGCCGAAGTCTTCGAGGATGGCAACGACGACGACATGTCCGAACTGCTGGACGCCGCCAACGCCGTGGTCACCGACCCCGAGCAGTGTGCGTCCATTGCCCCATCCGTGGTCTCGATGCTCGCGGAGCTCTACGACAACCCCGACACCACCGCCGCGGCCGGATTCCTCCCGCAGGAGGACTCGAACCCCGGTGTGGTCAACGCGATGATCTCCACCGACCCGGAGAACACTGGGATGGCATTGCCGGACGATCTGTCGGAGTGCGAGTCCTTCACACAGCGTTCGGAGCTGGAACCTGAGCGTCCGACGGTGAACTTCCAGGCGGACGCCACCGACGCCGAGATCCTCGGTGCCGAGAACGTCCACGTGATCACCGTGGTCAATGACGCGGATTCGGAGCAAGGCGACAACCCGCTCTCGGTGGTCGTCGGCACCGTCGACGGCGTGGCCTTCCGAGTCGATGCCAGCGGTATCGACGAACCCCAGATTCTCATGGATCTCGCCGACCGCCAGGTCGACCGGATCCGCGGCACTGACCCGGACGCGAAGTGACCGATGCCTGAAGGCCATGTGATCCACCGGCTCGCCGACGAACTCACCACCCGATTCGCCGGACGGCCCGTCAACGTCTCCTCCCCGCAGGGACGCTTCGCCACCGAGGCCGCCGCGCTCGACGGACATCTCTTCGCCGGTGCCGAGGCATGGGGAAAACACCTCTTCCTGCACTTCGGCGACCCCTCCACGCCGGACGCCCGGATCATCCACATCCACCTTGGCCTGATCGGGACCTTCACGCTCGAACCATTCGCCGAACCCCGCGGCCAGGTGCGCCTGCGCATCGACGACGGGGACGTTGCCGCCGACCTGCGTGGCCCGCAGCGCTGCGTCGTCGTCGGACCGGCGGAGGAGGACGCTGCGTTGGCGAAGCTCGGCGTCGACCCGCTGCGACCCGTCGACGCGACGACGCCGGACGCCGTCCTGAACGAGGAGAAGCGGCAGCGCGCGTTCGCGCGCACGCGGCGCTCGTCGAAACCGATCGGCGCGCTGCTGATGGACCAGTCGATGTACGCCGGGGTGGGCAGCATCTACCGCACCGAGGCACTGTTCCGCGCCGGCATCGACCCCACGCTGCCGGGATCGTCGCTGAGCGAGGGCGAGCTCTCGGACATCTGGGACGACATGGTCGTACTCATGGACTACGGGCTGGAACACGGCCGGATCGACACGGTGCGCGACGAGCATACCCCGGAGGCGATGGGGCGCGAGCCGCGCAAGGACGACCACGGCGGCGAAGTGTACGTCTACCGTCGCGCCGGCCTGCCGTGCTTGGTGTGCGGCACGCCGGTGGAGCTGGGGGAGATGGCCGCGCGCAAGATCTACTGGTGCCCGGTGTGCCAGGCGGGGCGGTAGCCGGTTCTGATGTACCGGGTCACTCGCCGTCGACGTCGAAGATATCGGCGACGTCGGTGAGGATGTGGTCGGCACCGATCGGACTGACCGAGGTCATCCATGTCCCTTCGTCGACATCGACCTTGCGTCCGGCGAAGGCCTTCCACGTGGCGGTGTCGAGGACAGCGTCCGAGATTGCCGCCCACTCCGCCGCCTTCGCGGTGCCTTCTTCTGGCACTGCGACGAGCAGGAGGTTGGCCTCGGCCTGGTCCAGGTTCTCCCGCGAGACCACGTACATCCCGTAGTCCTGACCGGGGTAGCCGGACTCTTGGTTGGCCGGACGGGGCAGCCCGACCATCGCCAGGACCGAACCGGAGAACGTGTCCTCGCCGTACAGCCTGATCGTGTTCTCGTCCTTGATCCGCACCACGCTGACGTCCGGCACGCCGTCGCCGTCGCCGTCACTGGCGCTGTCGGCGTCGCGGACGCGATCGCCGATGCGTCCTGCGCGCTCTGTGATCGCGTCGAGCCGCTCGCGGGCCTCGTCGGCCTTTCCGAGGGCCTCACCCGTGAGCAGGTAGTTCTCCTGCCACGTGTCGCCGGTGTCCTCGCTGAAGATGGTGGGGGCGATCTCCTCCAGCTGGTCGTAGTACTGGGCGTGCCGGACGTCGGACGAGAGGATGAGATCAGGGTTCAGCGCGGCGATCTTCTCCAGCTGCGGTTCGGAGATGTCACCGACCGACTCCACGTTCGTCGCGCGTGCCGCCTGCTCGTCGTCGAGGTAGGACGGAACAAGGTCCGCGCCGATGTCGGAGACACCGACGACCGTCCCGCCGAGGTCTACCGCGTAGTCCAGGAAAGCGTTGTCGAGCGCGATGATGCGTTGAGGCGCTTGTTCGATCTCGGTCGTGCCGCGGAAGTGGTCCACGGTGAGGGGGAAAGCTTCCGAGGAGGCTGCTTGGGTATCTGTGTCTGTGCTGTCTGCGCTGTCGGCGGCATCAGAGGAACAGGAAGTTAAGGCCAGGCCGGCGACGAGGGCCGGAATCAGGGCTGCGCTGCACGCGCGAATGATCTTCACGAGTTAAGGATAGCGTCACTTTAGTAGCGAGCGGCAGGGTTCCCGTAAGAACCAGGGCCGATTCTGTCGGCCGGGAACAACGCGCATGACAGAATCGGCCCCGGTTCGTCCTCACGCGACTGGTTGCGGGGTCTCTTCCGCACCGCGGGTATGGGATACTGGTTGCCGTGGCTGACAAAAAGAAGATCTCGAATGTCCTGGCGAACCGCTACGCCTCCGCTGAACTCACCGGCATCTGGAGCCCGGAGGACAAGATCCTCATGGAGCGCCGCCTGTGGATCGCGGTGATGAAGGCGCAGAAGAACCTCGGTGTCGACATCGACGGTGCGGCGATCGCCGACTACGAGCGGGTCATCGGCACCATCGACCTGGCGTCCATCGCCGAGCGGGAGAAGGTCACCCGCCATGATGTGAAGGCACGCATCGAGGAGTTCAACGCCCTGGCGGGCCACGAGGACATCCACAAGGGCATGACCAGCCGCGACCTCACCGAGAACGTCGAGCAGCTGCAGATCCACCGGTCGCTGACCATCGCCCGCGACAAGGCCATCGCCGTGCTCGCGCAGATCGGACGTCACGCAGGCGCCTACAAGTCCTTGGTCATGGCCGGACGCTCGCACAACGTCGCGGCGCAGGCCACCACGCTGGGCAAGCGCTTCGCCTCCGCCGCCGACGAGCTCATGGTCGGTATTGAGCGGATCGAGAACCTGCTGGACCGTTACCCGCTGCGTGGTGTGAAGGGCCCGATGGGCACCAGCCAGGACATGCTCGACCTGCTCGGTGGGGACGCCGCCAAGCTCGCCGCCCTGGAGCGCACCATCGCCGATGAGCTCGGCTTCGCCCGCATCTTCGACTCCGTCGGCCAGGTCTACCCCCGCTCCCTCGACTTCGACGCGGTGTCCGCCCTGGTGGAGCTGGGTGCGTCGATGTCGTCGCTGTCGATGACGATCCGTCTGATGGCCGGCAACGAGACGGTCACGGAGGGTTTCAAGGAGGGGCAGGTCGGTTCCTCGGCGATGCCGCACAAGATGAACGCGCGCTCGTGTGAGCGCGTCGGCGGCCTGCAGATCATCCTGCGCGGCTACATGACCATGGCCTCCGACCTCGCCGGCTCGCAGTGGAACGAGGGCGACGTGTTCTGCTCGGTGGTGCGCCGCGTGGCACTGCCGGACGCTTTCTTCGCCTTCGACGGCATGTGCGAGACCTTCCTCACCGTCCTCGACGAGTTCGGCGCCTTCCCCGCGATGATCGACCGTGAGCTGGAGCGTTACCTGCCGTTCCTGGCGACGACCCGCATCCTCATGGCCGCCGTCCGTGCCGGCGTGGGCCGCGAGACCGCCCACGAGGTCATCAAGGAGAATGCCGTGGCCGTGGCGCTGAACATGCGTGAGAACGGCGGCGACCAGGATCTGGTCCAGCGTCTCGCCGCGGACGCGCGACTGCCGTTGGACGAGGACGCGTTGGACGCTGCGCTCGCCGACCGGCACGCCTTCATCGGCGCGGCCGAGGACCAGGTCGCCCGCGTTCTTTCCCGCGTTAATGCGCTGGTGGCGGCTCACCCGACTGCCGCGGCGTACCGCCCGGACGAGATTCTCTAGAGCGCGAGAACGTCCAGCAGCATCCACGCCCCGAAGCCGGTCAGCAGGATCCCGGAGAACGCCGTCACCACGGTGTTCAGGCGGGGTCGCCCGGTGAGCACGCTGCGCGCGAAGACCGCCACGATGAAGTAGACCACCAGGACCTCGGCGATGAAGATGCTCCCGAGTAGTCCGGTCTGCGCCGCGGAACTCCATCCGTCCGGCGTGAGGTACTGGGGCAGCAGGGCGAGCAGCAGCATCATCGCCTTCGGGTTGATGCCGCTGACCCCCATGCCGCGCAGATACAGGCTCAGGTCGGTGGTTCCGGGGGAGGACGCAAGGGGCGCGTCGGACGCCCCGCTGCCGGCGGCCGTCACTGCGCCGCCGCCGGCGCGCAGGCTCAGCAGCGTGCTCACGCCCAGGTAGGTGATGTAGCAGGCGCCGACCAGGGTGAGCACGCTCAGGACGTCCGGATGTGAGGAGACCAGCGCGCCGACGCCCACGGCGATGACGGCGACGAGCAGGACGTAGCCGCTGGCGAGTCCGAGCACGGGCGGGGCCACCGACTTGCCGCGCGGGCCGGCGCTGATGACGTAGGCCCAGTCCGCACCAGGCATCATCGTCAGGAGGGCGGCGGTGGCGGCGAACTGCAGGACTAGTGAGGCTTCCATGGGGTGAAAGTTTATTGCAGGTCGCTTGAAATGTGTTTCGAAGTTTCGGCGCTCAACCGCGCTGCTGTGGGATAATCTTCGGCATGGATGCCGTGGACCGAAAAATTATCTCACTGCTTCAGCAGGACGGGAGGATGAGCGTCACCGACCTCGCCGAGCAGGCGCGGTTGAGTGTGTCGACCTGCCACCGTCGCCTGCGCGATCTGGAGGGCAGTGGGGTGATCCGTGGCTACCATGCCGCGGTCGACCCGGAGGCCCTCGGACTGACCTTCGAGGCGCTGGTCATGGTGACGATGGGGCGCACGGACCAGGCCACGGTCGCCGCCTTCGAGGAGGCCGTCGCCCGCGAACCGGCCATCGTCTCCGCGGAACGGTTGTTCGGGGAGACCGACTTCATCCTGCGCACGCTCACCCGGGACCTTGCCGGCTACCAGGAGCTTTACGACGCGGTGCTCGGCACCCTCCCGGGTGTCGAGCGGTTGAACTCCACCATGGTGATGAAGCGCGTCGTGGACGGGACCAGGGGTCCTACTCCACGGTGACGAGGAGGTCGCCGCCCTCGACCTTCGTCGGCTGACTCATCACCACGCGCGTGACCTTGCCGGCCACCGGGGCGGTGATGGTGGCCTCCATCTTCATCGCCTCGATCACCGCGACCGCGTCGCCAGCCTCCACCGAATCGCCGACAGACGCATTGACGGTGACCACACCGGCGAAGGGTGCGGCGACGTGACCGTCCACGCTCGGGTCGGCCTTCTCCGCAGCAGCGGTGACCGACTCCACCGAGCGGTCACGCACCCGCATCGGACGGATCTGCCCGTTGACGGTGCACACGACCTGGCGCATGCCCTTGTCGTCGGGCTCGCCGACGGCATCCAGGCGCACCACCATCGGCGGGTTGTTGTTGATACGCACCACGGTCTCCTCGCCCTCGACGAGGCCGTAGAGGAACTGGCGGTCGGTGAGGATCGACACGTCACCGAAGGTGCGCTTGTGCTCGGCGAAGCCCTTGGCCTCCTTGGTGAACAGCAGGCGGCTCAGCGCGCCGCGGCGCTGGTCGGACGTCCCGGCGTCGAGCAGTGCGGCCTCGTCGTCGGGCACCTCGACGGTGCGTGAGGCGGTGTCGCCGCGTCCTTCCAGCGCGCGGGTGCGCAGCGGTTCGGGCCACCCGCCGGGCGGGGTGCCCAGCTCGCCGCGCAGGAAAGCGATCACCGAGGCGGGGATGTCGTAGCGCTGCGGGTCGGCGGCGAAGTCGGCTACCGACACCCCGGCACCGACGAGGTGCAGGGCGAGGTCGCCGACGACCTTGGACGAGGGGGTGACCTTGGTGGGCCGGCCGAGCAGGTTGTTGACCTCGGCGTAGGCGTCCTCGATGAGTTCGAAGCGATCGCCCAGCCCCAGCGCGGTGGCCTGGGTGCGCAGGTTGGACAGCTGCCCGCCGGGGATCTCGTGGGTGTACACCCGTCCGGTCGGGCCGGCGAGTCCGGACTCGAAGGGGGCGTAGACCGCGCGCACGGCCTCCCAGTAGGGCTCGAGTGAGTTCACCGCGTCCAGCGAGATGCCGGTGTCGCGCGGGGAGTGGGCCATCGCCGCGACGATCGCCGACAGCGAGGGCTGGGAAGTGGTGCCGGCCATGGAGGCAGCGGCACCGTCGACGGCGTCGACGCCGGCGTGGGCGGCGGCGAGGTAGGTCGCCAGCTGGCCGCCGGCGGTGTCGTGGGTGTGCAGGTGCACGGGCAGGTCGAAGTTCTTGCGCAATGCGGTGACCAGGGTGTGCGCGGCGGTGGGGCGCAGCAGCCCGGCCATGTCCTTGATCGCCAGCACGTGTGCGCCGGAGTCGACGATCTTCTCGGCCAGTCGCAGGTAGTAGTCCAGGGTGTAGAGGTCCTCGGCCGGGTCGGCGAGGTCACCGGAGTAGGCCATGGCGACTTCGGCGACGGCGGTGCCTGTGTCCAGGACCGCGTCGATGGCGGTGCGCATCTGGTCGATGTCGTTGAGGGCGTCGAAGATGCGGAAGATGTCCACCCCGCCTGCGGCGGCCTCGGCGACGAAGGAGCGGCACACCGAGTCCGGGTAGGGGGTGTAGCCCACGGTGTTGCGCCCGCGCAGCAGCATCTGGATGTTGGTGTTGGGCATCGCGGCGCGCAACTTGTCGAGGCGTTCCCAGGGGTCCTCGTGCAAGAACTGCATTGCCACGTCGAACGTGGCCCCGCCCCAGGCCTCCACGGACAGCAGTTCGGGGGTGAGTTGGGCGACGGCTTCGGCGGCGTCGACCAGCGGGTTGGTGCGCACCCGGGTGGCCAGCAGCGACTGGTGGGCATCGCGGAAGGTGGTGTCGGTGACGCCCAGGGCATCTGCCTCGCGCAACTGGCGGGCGAAGCCGGCGGGCCCGAGTTCGAGCAGCCGGTCGCGCGAGCCGGTGGGCAGGGCGATCTCGGAGTCGGTGCCCTTGCCCTTACCGTTGCCGGTGGCGAGTTCGGGCAGCTTGCGCCGCGGCACGACCTCGGTCGGACGCGGCCCGTTGGGCTGGTTCACGGTGACGTCGGCGAGGTAGTCCAGCAGGCGTCCGGCCTCGTCGTCGGCCGGCGGGGCGGTGAGCAGGTGCGGGTGATCGGCGATGAAGGACGTGGCGATGCGGTGGTGGCGGAAGTCGTCCTCACGCAGCAGCGCGCGCAGGAAACCGATGTTGGTGGCCACTCCGGAGACGGTGAACTCCGCCAGGGCGCGCTGGGCGCGGGCCACGGCCTGGGCGAAGTCGGCTCCGCGGCAGGTCATCTTCACCAGCATCGAGTCGAAGTGCGCGGAGATCTCGCCGCCCAGTGAGGCGGCGCCGTCGAGGCGCACACCGGCGCCACCCGGGGAGCGGTAGGCGGTGATGGTGCCGGTGTCGGGGCGAAAACCGTTGGACGGGTCCTCGGTGGTGATGCGGCACTGCAGTGCCGCCCCGCGGGTCACGATGTCCTCCTGGCGCAGGCCCAGGTCTTCCAGGGTTGCGCCGGCGGCGATCTGGATCTGGGACTTGACCAGGTCGATCTGGGTGACTTCCTCGGTGACGGTGTGCTCGACCTGGATGCGCGGGTTCATCTCGATGAACACGTGGTTGCCGGCCTCGTCGACGAGGAATTCCACGGTGCCGGCACCGCGGTAGTTGATCGACTCGCAGAAACGCACGGCGTCGGCGCAGATCTTCTCGCGCAACTCCGGGTCGAGGTGCTGGGCCGGGGCGATCTCGACGACCTTCTGGTGGCGACGCTGCAGCGAGCAGTCGCGCTCGTAGAGGTGCACCACATTGCCGGTGCCGTCGCCGAGGATCTGGACCTCGATGTGCTGCGGGTTGATCACGGCGCGTTCGATGTAGACCCGGGCGTCGCCGAAGGCGGCCTCGGCCTCGCGGGAGGCTTCGGCGGCGCGGGCGGCGAGCTCGTCGGGGGAGCCGACGAAGCGCATGCCGCGTCCTCCGCCGCCAGCAACGGCCTTGACGAACAGCGGGTAGGTGCGGCCTTCGGCGAAGGAGACGAGTTCGTCGATGTCGGCGCTGGGCGCGGAATCATCGAGGATCGGCAGGCCGGCCTTCTCGGCTGCTTCCACGGCGGCGGACTTGTCGCCGGTGAGGTCGAGGGTCTCGGGGTCCGGACCGATGAAGGTCAGGCCGGCCTCGGCGGCGCGGCGGGCGAGGGTGGCGTTCTCGGAGAGGAAGCCGTAGCCGGGGTAGATCGCGTCGGCGCCGGTGTCGAGGGCGGCGCGGATGACCTCGTCGATGTTGAGGTAGGCCTTGACCGGTGAGTCGTCGGTACCGATGCGCACTGCTTCGGAGGCGAAGGAGCGGTGGAAGGAGTTCCGGTCCTCGCGGGGGTAGACGGCCACGGTGGTGGCGCCGGTCTCGAAGGCGGCGCGGAAGGCGCGCACGGCGATCTCGCCGCGGTTGGCGACGAGGATCTTGGAGAACGAGTGCGGGCTGGCGTCGGCGAGGGTCGTGGAGTCGGCCATGTGAGGCGTCCTTTCCGAAGGGGGCTGGTGGGGCAAGTTGGTGCTGTGTGGTCAGACCAGACCTAAAGAATACTGGTGATCTACGCCACTGTCGAGAGGGTAGGGGGGATACGCGATGCGCCCGCGGCGACGGTGGGGACCGTCGACGCGGGCGCGTACGGGAGGGGGAAAGCGGGTCAGGCGCGGATATTCTCCTCGACCGAGCGCTGCTCCTCACCGTTGTAGGCACTGAGCGGGCGGATCAGGGCATTGGACTCGTTCTGCTCCACGATGTGGGCCGTCCAACCCACCACGCGTGCCATCACGAAGATGGGCGTAAAGAACGGGATGTCGATGCCGAGCATGTGGTACGTCGGCCCGGCGGGGAAGTCCAGGTTCGGCAGGATGCCGGTGCGCTTCTCCATCGCGGCCTGCATGTTGTCGTACATCTGGACCCACTTCTCACCGTCGTGGTTGGCGGCGGTGCGGCGCATCGCGGCCTCCATCGACGGCACCCGCGAGTCGCCCTTCTTGTACACGCGGTGGCCGAAGCCCATGATCTTCTGCTTGTTGTCGGCCTTGTCGAGCACCCACTCCTCGGCCTTCGCCGGGTCGTCGACCTCGAGGAAGTTGTGCATCACGGCCTCGTTCGCCCCACCGTGCAGCGCGCCCTTGAGCGCGCCGATCGCACCAGTGACCGCGGAGTACACGTCCGCGGTGGTGGAGGTGATCACGCGTCCGGTGAAGGTGGAGGCGTTGAAGGAGTGCTCCGCGTACAGGATCAGCGACTGGTCGAACGCCTTGACGTCGTCCATGTTGTTGGCCGGGGAGTCCGGCTCATCGCCGAAGCACATGTACAGGAAGTTCGACGCGATCCCGCGGGTCCGCGACGGCGGGATGAACTCCAGGCCGCGGCGCCGGCGCATGTCGTAGGCGATGATCGCCGGCAGTTTCGCCAGCAGGCTCACCCCGGTGCGACGCACCGTGTCGGAACTGTTGTCCTCATTGGTCACGTCCTGCGTGCCCAACCAGCTCACCGCCGTGCGGACGACGTCCATGGGGTGGGCGGTCTTCGGCAGGGAGGCGATGAGGTCCAGCAGCCCACGGGTGACCGGACGCAGCGCGCGCTCGCGCTGGCCGAACTCCTGGTACTCGCGCCAGGTCGGCAGTTCCTTATTCCACAGCAGGTAGGCGACGTCCTCGAAGTTGCAGTGCTCCACAAGCTCCTGGACGGGGTAGCCGCGGTAGGTCAGGGAGTTGGTCTCCGGGACGACCTTGGACACGGCGGTGTAGTCGACGACCACGCCGTTGAGGCCCTTGCGGATCTCCTGGGTGGTGTCTGCGTTCTTCTCGCTCATCGGGAAAGTCCTTTCTGGTGGTGCACGGTGGTGGCGCGTTAGTTCTCGTCAGGACGGGTGTAGGTGAACACGTCGTTGTCGAAGGCGTTGTACTCCTCGTAGCGCAGCAGCTCGTACAGGCGGGAGCGGTGCTGCATCCGGTCGACCCAGTCGGCCTGGGTACCGGTCTCGGCGATGTCGGACAGGGCGGCCTCGACCTGGCCCATCGCGATGCGCAGCGTGGTGACCGGGTAGATCACCGCGTTGTAGCCGATGTCCTGCAATGTCTGTGCGCTGAGCAGCTCGGTCTTGCCGAACTCGGTCATATTCGCCAGCAGGGGGGTGTCGACCGCGGCGCGGAACTTCTCGAAGTCCGCCGGGGTGTGCAGCGCCTCGGTGAAGATCAGGTCCGCACCGGCATCGGCGTAGGCCTTCGCCCGCTCGATGGCGGAGTCGATGCCCTCGACACCGGCGGCGTCGGTGCGCGCGCAGATCACGAAGGAGTCATCGCGACGCTCATTGACCGCCGCGGTGATCCGACGCAGCATCAGCTCGGTCGGCACGACTTCCTTGCCGTCGAGGTGACCGCAGCGCTTCGGGTTGACCTGGTCCTCCAGGTGGCAGCCGGCAACGCCGGCGTCCTCCAGCTCGCTGACGGTGCGGGCGGCGGACATCGGCTCGCCGAAGCCGGTGTCGGCGTCCACCAGGACGGGCAGGTCGGTGGAGCGGGCAATCTGGCGGGAACGTCCGGCGACCTCGGTCAACGTGGTCAACCCGATGTCCGGCAGCGCCAGGTCAGCGGCGACGACGGCGCCGGAGACGTACACGCCGTCGAGGCCGGCCTCCTGGATCGCACGGGCGACCAGCGGGGAGAACGCCCCGGGGATGCGCTGAATCGTGCCGGACGTCAGCCCCGCGCGGAACTTCTTCCGCCGCTCGGTGGGGGTGACGTTGCTCGAGAACAGGCCCGGCATTTAGAACAGCCCCTCGGTGATCTTCGGGGCGCGGGCCAGCACGTCCTCGGAGAAGGTGACGGTGAGCTGGTTGAGGTCACCGGCGCCGAGCTCCAGGGTGTTCGTCGCGGCCTCGAGGAAGCGGTCCTGCTCCTTCTCGTCGACCAGGCCCTCGGCCAGGGTGCGGAACTTGCCGATGTACTGCTCGCGGGTGAACGGGTGCGCACCCAGCGGGTGGGCATTGGCGACGGCCAGCTCGTCCTCCAGGACGCTGCCGTCCTTCAGGGTGATCACGGCCTTGGCGCCGAAGGCCTTCTCGGCCGGGTCGGTGGAGTGGTAGCGGCGCGTCCACTCCGGGTCCTCCACGGTGGAGATCTTGTTCCACAGCTCGATGGTCTCGGCGCGGTGCGCGCGCTCCGGGGAGTAGCTGTGCTCGTGGTGCCAGTCGCCGTCCTCCAGGGCCACGGCGAAGATGTACATCACCGAGTGGTCGAGGGTCTCGCGGGAGGCGTCCGGGTCGAACTTCTGCGGGTCGTTCGCGCCGGTGCCGATCACGTAGTGGGTGTGGTGGCTGGTGTGCAGGACGATGGACTCGATCTGCGACGGGTCCACGCCCTGCTCACGCAGCTGCGAGCCCATGCGACGGGCCAGGTCGATCGGCGCCTGGGACTGGTACTCCGCGGAGTGCTGCTTGGTGTAGGTGTCCAGGATGCCGCGCTTCTCCTCACCGGCGCCGGGAAGCGGCACGGTGTAGTTGGCGTCCTTACCGTCCAGCATCCAGGCGATGAAGCCGTCCTCGCCCTCCCAGATGGGGGACGGGGCACCCTCACCGCGCATCGCGCGGTCGACCGACTCGATGGCCATCTTGCCGGCGAATGCCGGGGCGAAGGCCTTCCAGGAGCTGATCAGGCCCTTGCGGGACTGACGGGTGGCGGTGGTGGTGTGCAGCGCCTGGCCGATGGCCTGGTAGATCGTCTCGGTGTCGAGCTTCAGTAGCGTGCCGATGCCCGCGGCGACGGACGGGCCGAGGTGGGCGACGTGGTCGATCTTGTGCTCGTGCAGGCAGATGCCCTTGACCAGGTCGACCTGGATCTCGTAGCCCGTGACGATGCCGCGCACGAGCTCCGCACCGGACAGACCCTTGTGCTGGGCGGTGGCCAGGATCGGCGGGATGTTGTCGCCCGGGTGGGAGTACTCCGCGGCGAGGAAGGTGTCGTGGAAGTCCAGCTCACGCACCGCGGTGCCGTTGGCCAACGCCGCCCACTCCGGGGAGTAGGTGCCGGGCACGCCGAAAACGGTGGCACCGGGGGAGTAGGGGTGGCTCAACGCCTGGGAGCGCGCAGTCGACGGCGGACGACGCAGCACGGAGGCCACGGCGACGGAAGCGTTGTCGATGATGCGGTTGACCGCCATGTCGGCGGAGTCCTGCGGGACGGCCACCGGGTCGGCCGCGACTTCGGCGACCTTCCAGGCCAGGTGCTCCTTCTTCGGGAACTCTTCAGCGGAAGGGTGGACGCGGACGGTGTGCTTCTCCACGGGGTGGGGCTCCTAGAGGCTCTCGGTGTGAGACGCGCCGACCGGCCCAGGGCGTGCTGTGACAGTCGACACATCGTTTCCGCGTCCACTATGCCACTGGATACCGGGATAAATGTTCTGTTTCGGAAAGGGTGCGTGCCGGGCGCGGTGTCGTCACCCCCGGCGTTGTCCGGTACCTCACTGGATATGCGCGGTGGCGGGGGGAGTGGGTCAGGCGGCTCAGGAGAGGTGGCGCAGGTAGCTGTCCGGGTCGCCGAGGAACCGGCGCCAGTTCTGCACCAGCGCCAGATCGTCGTAGTCGCGGCGGTGCAGACCGGTCTCGTCGAGCTCGAGGATCATCGCCCCGGGGGCGGACGCCAGCAGCGGCGAGTGGGTCGCCATGATCACCTGGGAACCGCGTTCGAGCAGGTCGGCGATCTGGGCCAGGAGCAGCAGGCACCCGTTGAAGGAGAGCGCGGACTCCGCCTCGTCGAAGACCCACAGTCCCCGCATCCCCGCGCGTCCGGTGACGAACTCCACGAAAGACTCCCCGTGGCTCTGGAAGTTGAACTGGTCCGGGCGTCCCGGGCGTCCCGAGTCTAGGGAGATGTCGTCGAGATAGGCCAGGTGGCCGTGCATCGTCTCGGCGCGCAGGAAGACCCCGTTCTTCGGTGCACCGCCCTCACGGATGAGTTTCATGTTCTCCGCGAGCCCGGACTCGGTGCGCTGCGTGTGGTGCATCGAGTGGTGCGTGCCGCCCTCGGGGTTCAGCCCGTACGCCTCGGCGATGGCTTCGACCAGGGTGGACTTGCCGGAACCGTTCTCGCCCACCAGGACGGTGAGCTGCGGCAGGTCCAGTCCGTGGTCGAGCACCTCGCGTACCGCCGGGATGTCCGCCGGCCAGGTGTTCCTGGCAGCGGGGTTGATCCCGAGTTCCTCGATCCGGCGCACGGGCAGCGGGGCGGGACGCTGCGGGTAGTAGACCATGGCCCCCAGCGTAGCGACACGAAACCCCACGGGATTGTCGGTCCAGGCTCCCCGGACCAACAACCGCGAGGGGTTTCAGATCGCTTCAGAGGGTTTCAGATCACCCCTGGTGCAGGGGGATTGACCCACCGGGGATCGAATCGAGCAGTCGACGGGTGTACTCCTCCTGCGGGTGGTCGAAGAGGTCGTCGGTCTCGCCGCGCTCCACGATCCTGCCGTGCTGCATCACCAGCGTCTCGTCGGCGATCTGCTTGACCACCGCGAGGTCGTGGGTGATGAACAGGTAGGTCAGGCCCATGTCGCGCTGCAGTTGGTTGAGCAGGTCCAGGACCTGCGACTGCACGAGCACGTCCAGGGCGCTGACCGCTTCGTCGAGGATCAGGGCCTCCGGGCCCAACGCCATGGCGCGGGCGATGGCCACGCGCTGGCGCTGACCGCCGGAGAGTTCGCCGGGGAACCGCGACATCATCGACTGCGGCATCGCCACGAGGTCGAGGAGTTCGCGCACGCGCTTCTCGCGGTCCTTCTTCGACCCCACGCCGTGGATCTTCAGCGGCTCGGCGATGGTGTTGAACACCGAGTACATCGGGTCGACCGAACCATAGGGGTTCTGGAACACCGGCTGGACGCGGCGTCGGAACTCCAGCTCGGACTTGCGGTCCAGGTTGGTGACGTCCGTGCCGTCGAAGGTGACGGTGCCCGAGGTGGGCTTGAGCAGCCCCAGCACCATCTGGGCCACGGTGGACTTGCCGGAGCCGGACTCACCGACCAGCGCCAGGGTGCGTCCGCGGCGCAGGAAGAAGTTGATGTCGTCCGCGGCGGTGAAGTCCTCCTTGCGCCACGGCTTGTCGCCGGGCACCTGGAAGACCTTGCGGAGCTTGTCGACCGTGATCAGCGGGGTTTCGGCATTCACGTCGGACGCGTCGGACGCGCCGCTGGCGCTGGACGCACCGGACGTGCCGGACGGCTCGGCGACGTGCACCTCGCTGCGGCGCGCACCGATCGACGGTGCCGCGGCGACGAGCTTGCGGGTGTAGGGGTGGTGCGGATCCTGCAGGATCTCCAGTGCGGGACCGGATTCCACCACGTGGCCCTGGCTCATCACCACGATGCGGTCGGCACGCTCGGCGGCCAGGCCCAGGTCGTGGGTGATCAGCAGCACGGCGGTGCCGAGTTCCTCGGTCAGACCCTGCAGGTGGTCGAGGATCTGGCGTTGCACGGTCACGTCCAGGGCGGACGTGGGCTCGTCGGCGATCAGCAGGGACGGACGCGCCGCCAGACCGCAGGCGATCAGTGCGCGCTGGCGCATGCCGCCGGAGTACTGGTGCGGGTACTGGCTGATGCGACGTTCGGCGTCGTCCAACCCGGCCTCGCCGAGCAGTTCCACGGCGCGGGTGTGCGCGGCGGAACCGGTGGCGATGTTATTGGCCTTCAACGCCTCCTTGACGTGGTGGCCGATGGTCCACACCGGGTTGAGGTTGCTCATCGGGTCCTGGGGGACCAGGCCGATGTGGTCGCCGCGCAGTTCGGTGAAGCGCTTCGGGCTGGCGTGGGTGATGTCCTCGCCCTCGAAGGTGATGGTGCCGGCGGTGACGTGTCCGTCGCCGGGCATCAGGCCCATGATGCTCATGGCGCTGGTGGACTTGCCGGAGCCGGACTCGCCGACCACGGCCACGGTCTCACCGGGGAAGATGTCCAGGTCGAAGCCGAAGACGGTGGGTTTCGGGTCCTTGGTGCTGCCGAAGGCGATGTCGACACCGCGCATGGACAGCAGGGGTTGGTCGCTCATCGGGTGCGCTCCTTCGGGTCGAGGGCGTCCTTGAGGGTGTCGCCCAGCAGGATGAAACCGAGGACGGTGATCGCGAGGGCACCGGCCGGGTAGAACAGGATCTCCGGGGACAGACGCAGGATGTCCTGTGCGGTCGAGATGTCGTTGCCCCAGGACACGGTGTCCGGCGGCAGGCCGACGCCGAGGTAGGACAACGTCGCCTCGGCGACGATGTAGATGCCCAGGTTGGTGGTCATCATCACGATGATCGGGGCGAGGCAGTTCGGCAGGATGTGGCGCACCAGGATCGCGCCGCGGGTCAGGCCCAGGGCGCGGGACGCCTGCACGTACTCATTGTTCTTGGCCTGCAGCACAGCGCCGCGGACCATGCGGGCCATCTGTGGCCAACCGAAGGCGGAGAGCACCAGCACCACCGTCCACACATTGCGCACGTCGAAGAGCTGCATCAGCACGATGGCGGCGAGCAGCAGTGGCACGGCGAAGAAGATGTCGGTGAGCCGGGACAGCACCGCGTCGATCCAGCCGCCGAAGAAGCCGGCGAGGGCGCCGACCACCACGCCGAGCAGCGCGACGACGAGGGTGGTCACCAGTCCGGTGATCACGGACGCCTGGGCACCGTAGATGGTGCGGGCGAAGACGTCGTAGCCCTGTTGGGTGAAGCCGAAGGGGTGTCCCTCACGCGCGGGTTCGAGGGAGTCCTCGAGGTTGGCGGTCGTCGGGTCGGTGGAGGTGAACAGTCCGGGGAAGGCGGCGACGAGCAGGACGGCGAGGATGATCACCGTGGAGATCCAGAACATCGGACGGCGCCTCAGATTGCGCCAGGCGGTGCCCCAGAAGCCCGCCGGGGCGTCCTCCGGGAGGAGCTGGTCTCGGGTCAGGACGTCTTCCGTGGCGACCTCGGCGACCCAGCGTTCAGTGCGGTTGTGGATGTCAGGCATATCGGATCCTCGGGTCGAGCAGGGCGTAGAGCAGGTCGATGATCAGGTTGGCCACCACGAAGATGACCACCAGGATCGTCACGACACTGACCACGGTGGGGGCCTCACCGATGCTGACGGACTGGAAGATCAGTCCGCCGACACCGTGGATGTTGAAGATGCCCTCGGTGACGATCGCCCCGCCCATCAGGGCGGCGAGGTCGGCTCCGAGGAAGGTCACGACGGGGACCAGCGAGTTACGCAGGACGTGGTCACGCACCACGACGCCGCGGGAGAGCCCGCGGGCCGAGGCGGTGCGCACGAAGTCGGCGCGCAGGTTCTGCGCCACCTCGGAGCGGGTCAGCCGCAGGACGTAAGCGAAGGAGACCATGCCCAGCACGATCGCCGGAAGCAGCAGACGGCTGAACGAGCCGTCCGACCCCACGGTCGGTGGGACCACGCCCCACTTGATGCCGAAGAGGAACTGGCCGACGAAGCCGATGACGAAGGTCGGCACGGCGATGATGAACAGGGACACGACCAGCAGGGTCGAGTCGAACCAGGAGCCCTTGCGCAGTCCGGCGATCAGGCCGAAGACGATGCCCATGACCGCCTCGATGACCAGGGCCATCAGCGCCAGCCGGATGGTGATCGGGAAGGTCTCGGCGAGGACTTCGGTGACGGCGCGTCCGGAGAAGGTCGTGCCCATGTCACCGGTGAAGAATCCGCCGATGAAGAGGAAGTACTGGACGAGGAAGGGCTTGTCCAGGTTGTAGTCGGCGCGGATCTGGTCGAGGACGGCCGGCTCGGCGGCCTTGTCGCCGGCCAGCGCGAGCACCGGGTCGCCCGGCATGAGGAAGACCATCGCGTAGATGAGGAACGTGGCCCCGAAGAAGACGGGGATGAGCTGGAGCAGGCGTTTACCGAGGTACCACCACACGGTCACTCACCGTCCTTCGTGATGTCGGTGTAGACGGGCATTCCCTGCCAGTTCGTCTGCACGCCGTGCAGGTCAGGGTTCCACGCCGTGGTTGCGGAGTAGTACCAGAGCGGGATCTGAGGGAGGTCCTGCATGAGGACGGCCTGCGCCTGGTCGTAGTAGGGCTGGGCCGCGCTGGAGTCCGGGGAGGCGGACGCCTTGGCCAGCAGGTCGTCGAACTCCGGGTCGGAGAAGTCGCCGTCGTTCGAGCCGCCGCCGGTGCGGTAGTTCGAGACGAGGAAGGACGAGATCGACGGGTAGTCGGCGTTCCAGCCGGAGCGGAAGGCGGTGCCCACCGTGCGGTTCACGATCGCATCGCGCTGGGCCTGGAAGGTGGGGTAGGCCTTGCCGGACGCCTTGATGCCCAGCACCTGCCGGATGCTGTTGGTCACGCCCTCGACCCACTGCTGGTGTCCGCCGTCGGCGTTGTAGGCGATCTGGAAGGTGTCGCCGCTGTAGGGGTTGATCTCATTGGCCTGCTCCCAGAGCTCCTTCGCCTTCTCCGGCTGGTAGGTCAGGACCTCCTTGCCGGGGACGTCGACGATGCCGCCCTCCAGGGTCGGGGCACCGAAGTCCTCGGCGATCTGCCGGCCGTCGAAGAAGAGCTTCTCGATGATCAGCTCACGGTCGATGGCCATGGAGATCGCCGCACGCCGCAGCCGGCCCTCCTCGTCGGTCTGGAAACCGGGGAGGTACTCGGGGATGGTGAAGTTCTGGATGGCGGCGTAGGGCGCGTCGTCGTTGCTGTCCGGGAAGTCCGCCCGGTAGCTGGGCATCGCCCGGGGGCCGACATTCTCACGCATGTGGTCCAGGTCGCCGGACTGCAGGTCGGCGTAGGCGGTGGCCAAGTCGGAGTAGTGCTTGAAAGCGATGCCGGGGTTCTCCGCCTTGTTCTCCCCGGCGTAGGTCTCGTTGGCCTTCAGGGTGATGGACACGTTGTGCTGCCAGGCGCCGTCCCCGTCGAACTCATAGGGACCATTGCCGATCGGGTGATTGCCGAAGGCGTCCATGTCCTCGAAGGCCACCTGCGGCAGCGGGGCGAAGGCGATGTAGCCGAGCTGGGTGGGGAAGGAGGCGTCCGGTGCGGAGAGGTCGATGGTGAACTCGTGGTCGTTGACCTCGGTGAGTCCGGACATCGCCGTGGCGGTGGAGCCTTCTGCGGCAAGTTCGTCGTAGCCCTCGATCGCGGAGAAGAAGTCCGCGCCGAGCTGGGCGTTGGAGGAGTCCGCACCGAAGTTCCAGGCGTCGATGAAGCTGGCGGCGGTGACGGGTTCACCGTTGGTGAACTCCCAGCCGTCCTTCAACGTCACGTGGAAGCTGGAGGAGTCCTCGTTGGGCTCGATCTCCTCGGCCACGGCGTTGTAGGGCTCGCCCTCCGGGGTGTAGGCGACGAGGCCGGTGTACATGGTCCGGAGGACCTCGCCACCATTGACTTCGTTGGTGTTGGTCGTGAGCAGCGGATTCTGTGGTTCGCTGCCGAAGAACGTGATGTAGTCGGACGGGATGTCGTCCCGGTCCGGCACACACGCCGTCATGGTGAGCACTAGAGCGAGCCCGGTGAGGGTCGCCGCGAGTGCCCGACGGGGTCGGATTCTCATTGATGGCACTTTCGTGAGGTGTACAGGAAACGTCAAGAAATGAATTCTAGTGAAACTGTGCCGTCTCGCATGGTGAAACAGAAACTTGTTCCCGCCGTGCCTCACCGTGGTTGTCGTGGTTGCCACGGGCGCGCGTGGAGATTGACGGGTGCGGGGGCTAGACTCTGCAGGCCATGCGACCTGACTTGTCCGACTACACCCACTTCTCCGCGGGGAAGGTCCGAGAGATCTACGAGATCGACGAGCACACCCTCCTCATGGTGGCCACCGACCGGATCTCCGCCTTCGACTTCGTGCTGGACACCCCCATCCCGGACAAGGGCCGGGTCCTCACCGCGATGAGCGATTTCTTCTTCGGACGGATCGACTTCCCGAACCACCTCGCCGGCACCGCCGATGATGAGCGCATCCCGCAGAAGTCCCTGGGCCGTGCCCAGGTGTGCCGCAAGCTGGAGATGCTGCCCTTCGAGTGCGTGGTCCGTGGTTACCTCACCGGTTCGGGTCTGGCTGAATACAAGGACAACGGCACGGTCTGTGGCGTGGAACTGCCCGAGGGGCTGACGGAGGCGTCGAAGCTCCCCGAGCCGATCTTCACCCCCGCGACGAAGGCGGAGCTCGGCGATCACGACGAGAACGTCTCCTTCGACGTCGTCGTGGAGAGCCTCGGACGCGAGCGCGCCGAGGAGCTGCGCGCCGCCTCGATCGCGATCTACACCCAGGCGTCCGGCATTGCCGCGGAGCACGGCATCATCCTGGCGGATACGAAGTTCGAGTTCGGTCTGGACGCCGAGGGCAACCTGGTGCTCGGCGATGAGGTCCTCACTCCCGACTCCTCGCGCTACTGGCCGGC
Organism: Corynebacterium sp. AOP40-9SA-29; assembly: GCF_052377405.1. NCBI lineage: Bacteria > Bacillati > Actinomycetota > Actinomycetes > Mycobacteriales > Corynebacteriaceae > Corynebacterium > Corynebacterium sp. AOP40-9SA-29. The sequence continues at coordinate 186,549 of NZ_JBQSWR010000007.1, forward strand.
GGACACCTACGAGGAGGGCAAGGTCCAGCCCAGTTTCGACAAGCAGTACGTGCGTAACTGGCTCACCGGGCCGAAGTCCGGCTGGGACCGCAACGCCGGCACCCCGCCGCCGGAGCTGCCCGGCCCGGTCATCGAGGCCACTCGCGAGCGCTACGTGGACGCCTACGAGCGCATCTCGGGGGAGCGCTTCGCCGACTGGATCGGCACCTGCACCGACCGCTGAGTGAACGGCGTCCGGTGGGGCGGCTACCATCGTGTCCCATGGATGTGAACCCACCGGTAGCCAAGAAGAAGCCCGTCACCCGAAGCTTCCACGGCCGTGATGTCGTCGACGACTACGAGTGGCTGCGCGACAAGGACAATTCCGAGGTCCTGGCGCACCTCACCGCCGAGAACGCCTACACCGACGCCCGTACCGCCCACCTCAAACCCCTGGAGGACGCGGTCTTCGAGGAAGTGAAGTCGCGGATTCAGGAGACCGACCTCTCCGTCCCGGTGCGCTCGGGGCAGTGGTGGTACTTCTCGCGCACGGAGGAGGGCAAGAGCTACGCCACGATGTGCCGCATCCCGGTGGACACCACCGACGCGGACGCGGCGTGGACGCCGCCGGAGATCGTGGCCGGGGAACCCGCCGCCCGCGAGGAGGTCCTGCTGGACTGCAACGTCCTGGCCGAGGGCGAGGAGTTCTTCAGTCTCGGCGCGGCGAGCATCACGCTGGACGGCACGCTGCTGGCGTACTCCACGGACACCGTCGGTGATGAGCGCTTCACCCTGCGGGTGAAGGACCTGGTTAACGGCGTCCTGCTGGACGACGTCCTGGAGGACGTCGCCTACGGCGCGACGTGGGTCGGCGACGATCATCTCTTCTACCAGCGCGTGGACGACGCCTGGCGTCCGCACGAGATCTGGCGTCACCGCATCGGCAGCCCCGAGAGCGAGGACGTGTGCGTCTTCCGCGAGGACGACGAGGCGTACTGGACCGGTGTCGGCGTGACCCGTTCGGAGCGCTTCCTGCTGGTTTCCACCGCCTCGAAGACCACGTCGGAGACGTGGTACCTCGACGTCTCGGAGGCCACGGGCGACCCCGAGGGCGAACTGACCTGCATCCGTCCCCGCGAGAAGGACGTGCAGTACGACGTCGACCACGTGGTCGTCGGCGGCGAGGACGCCTGGCTCGTCGTGCGTGAGGAGCTCGAGGGCCTGCCGAACGGCGAGGTCGGGCGGCACCCGCTGGGGGCCATCGAGAGCTTCGACGGGGCGTCCTACGAGGTTGTCGTCGCCCACCGCGACGACGTGCGCGTCGAGGGCGTGGACTGCTTCGCCGACCACCTCGTGCTCGCCACCCGCGAGAACGCCATCGAGAAGCTGGCTCTGATGGACGTCTCCGACGCCGCCGGCGGCTGGGGCACCTTCGAGCCCATCGAGTTCGACGAGGAGATCTACTCCGCCGGCACCGTCGGCAACTCCGAGTGGGAGTCGCCGGTGCTGCGCATCAGCTACACCAGTTACGTCACCCCGGCGCAGGTGTGGGAGATCGACCTGCGTACCGGTGAGCGCACGTTGCGCCGCGAGCAGACGGTGCTCGGCGACTTCGACCGCTCCCGCTACACCGCCACCCGCCGCTGGGTGGACGCCCCGGACGGGGCGCGCATCCCCGTCTCTTTGGTGCACCGCACCGATGTCTCCCTCGATGCGAGCAACCCGGTGCTGCTGTACGGCTACGGCTCCTACGAGGCCAGCATGGACCCGTACTTCTCGGTGTTCCGCCTGTCGATGCTCGACCGCGGCGTGGTCTACGCCGTCGCCCACGTCCGCGGCGGCGGGGAGATGGGACGCACCTGGTACGAGCAGGGCAAGGAACTGAACAAGACCAACACCTTCACCGACTTCATCGCCGTGGCGGACGATCTCATCGCCGCCGGCATCACCACGCCGCAGCAGATGGTCGCCGAGGGCGGGTCCGCCGGTGGGCTGTTGATGGGCGCGGTGGCGAATATGGCACCGGACCGCTTCGCCGGCATTGAGGCCGTGGTCCCCTTCGTTGACCCCCTGACCAGCATCCTCATGCCGGAACTGCCGTTGACGGTCACGGAGTGGGAGGAGTGGGGCGACCCGTACCACGACCCGCAGGTGTACGACTACATGGCGACCTACTCGCCGTACGAGAACGTCACCGCGCAGGCCTACCCGCCGATCCTGGCGATCAGCGGGCTCAACGACACACGTGTGCTCTACGTGGAGCCCACGAAGTGGATCGCGAAGCTGCGTGAGGTTGCTGGTGAGGTCGCCGGGGAAACAGGCGACTTCCTGCTGAAGACCGACATGACTTCCGGGCACGGGGGAGTGTCGGGGCGCTACGAGAAGTGGCACCAGTCCGCCTTCGAGACCGCCTGGGAGCTCGACCGAATGGGTGCCACGGAGTTGATCCGACCGTGATGCGAAAGAGCGCGCTCAAGAAGCTCTTCCTGTATCCGGCGAAGCCCTGTTCGTTCCTGAAGATCTGGTACATCGAGGCCAGGCTCGGTAAGAGGCTTCCGGCCGGGTACCGGAGACTGATCAGGGCAACGGGCGGCGGTGAACTACGGCGGGCCTATAGTTTCGTGCCCGGCGGTTTCGCGCCGCACACCTCTGAGGACGGAGTAGTGCTCTACCGGATCCTGGGCAACGGGGAGACGACGAATGGCGAGGAGAACTATCTTCACCGCGAAGCGCCCGAACTCATCGAGGACTGGGAACTGCCGAAGGGAGTACTGCCCTTCGCAGAGTCGGAAACGGATGTGGATTGTTTCGTCATAAACTACCGCCTGCCTGATTTCCCCCGCCGTTCCATTCTTCACCTGGACCCGGAAGTGGGTACCGAGCCGGTGAAGGTGGCGGACTCCTTCGATGACTTCCTCGCCATGTTGACTGCGGATCCGGACTGGGACGGGCAAGACGAGCTGGACGAGCTCCGTGAAAGATCGGAGAATGTGGTGCGGGCGGTGCGTGAAGGGCCGCTGGCGCCCGATCTTCGGGCCGCCATCGACGCCTCGGGCATCCCGGATGCCGAACGCCTCATCCGGGTCGCGACGGAAAAGATGATCGACCCTCCGGCCTTCAGCATTTCGTTCTCTGAGTCGGCGTGTATTTTCATCGACATCCTTTTCATGCTGGCATCCGGTGTGCGTCCCATTGTGGACCTGGAGGACTTCACCAATTTCGAGAGTCACAACAGGTCCCCCACTATGGTGTCCATGGTGCACGGATCATTTGTGACTGCCGACCAGGAAGACTCCTTGTCGTTAATGTCCGGTCCGTTCGATTACTGGTGGAGAGTGAGAACGGAACAGGGTGCCTTGATCCAGGTGGACGGAGGCTACCGGCTTGACGTCGCCTATCTTCAGTCGGTCATCAATGACCTGCGTGCGCTGTACTGAGTCGATGTCACTGGGCGAGCACGTCCGACAGTGATGTCGCCCGGTAGAGGCGACCGGTATTGCCCGCCGGTTCGCGATGTCCGGGGCACCCGGTATGGTGGTGCCTTGTTCCCCACCTACAGCTAGCAGCAAGGAAACAAGAGGAAACCCAGTGGCACGTGTCGTAGTCAATGTCATGCCCAAGGCCGAGATCCTGGATCCCCAGGGACAGGCCGTTGTTCGTGCCCTGGGACGCATCGGCGTCTCAGGCGTCGAGGATGTCCGCCAGGGCAAGCGTTTCGAGCTGGAGGTGGATGGTTCGGTCTCCGCCGAGGAGTTGGACCGCATCGCTTCCACCCTGCTCGCCAACACCGTGATCGAGGACTACGAGGTCGTGTCCGCCGAAGTCACAGAGGTCACCGAGTGAGCGCGCGCATCGGGGTCATCACCTTCCCCGGCACCCTGGACGACGTGGACGCCGCCCGCGCGGTGCGCATCGCCGGTGCCGAGGCCGTGGAGCTGTGGCACGCGGACGCCGACCTGAAGAACGTCGACGCCGTCGTCGTCCCCGGCGGGTTCTCCTACGGTGACTACCTGCGTTCCGGGGCGATCGCCGCCCAGGCGCCGGTGGTGCGCTCCGTGGTCGAGAAGGCCGCAGCAGGCATGCCGGTGCTGGGCATCTGCAATGGCTTCCAGATCCTCACCGAGTCCGGCCTGCTGCCTGGTGCGCTGACCCGCAACCAGGGCCTGCACTTCCACTGCACGGACGCCGAGCTCGAGGTCGTCAACGCCGACACGGCGTGGACGTCCTCGCTGGACGCCGGGCAGCGCATCCTCATCCCGTCGAAGCACGGGGAGGGCCGCTTCCAGGCCTCGGCGAACACCGTCGCCGAGCTCGAGGCGGAGGGCCGGGTGGTCTTCCGCTACACCGACAACTACAACGGTTCGGTCAACGGCATCGCCGGAATCAGCTCCGCCGATGGGCGGGTCGTGGGCCTGATGCCGCACCCGGAGCACGCCGTGGAGACCCTGACCGGGCCGTCGCTGGACGGCCTGGAGATGTTCCTGTCCGCCGTCGGCACCGTGGCAGCCTGAGGAGATACAGCATATGACTGACGTGAACGACACCGTCGCCCAGGCGACCGCCACCCCGGACCTGGATCAGCCGTGGGCCGAACTGGGTCTGAAGCCCGACGAGTACCAGCGCATCCGCGACATCCTCGGCCGGCGTCCCACCGACGCTGAGCTGGCGATGTACTCGGTGATGTGGTCGGAGCACTGCTCCTACAAGTCCTCCAAGGCGCACCTGCGCTACTTCGGTGAGACCACTACCGAGGAGATGAAGTCGAAGATGCTCGCCGGCATCGGCGAGAACGCCGGCGTCATCGACATCGGCGACGGCAATGCCGTGACCTTCAAGGTCGAGTCCCACAACCACCCGTCCTACGTGGAGCCCTACCAGGGTGCGGCCACCGGTGTCGGCGGCATCGTCCGCGACATCATGGCCATGGGCGCCCGCCCGGTCGCGGTGATGGACCAGCTGCGCTTCGGCGCGGCGGACGCCCCGGACACCCAGCGGGTGCTGCCCGGCGTCGTCGCCGGCGTCGGCGGGTACGGCAACAGCCTGGGGCTGCCCAACCTCGGCGGCGAGACGGTCTTCGATGCGTCCTACGCGGGTAACCCGCTGGTCAACGCGCTGTGCGTGGGTACGCTCAAGAGCGACGACCTGAAGCTCGCCTTCGCCTCCGGCGTGGGCAACCGGGTCATCCTCTTCGGCTCGCGCACCGGGCTGGACGGCATCGGCGGCGTGTCCGTCCTGGCGTCCGACACCTTCGAGGAGGGTGCCGAGCGCAAGCTGCCGGCCGTGCAGGTCGGCGACCCCTTCGCCGAGAAGGTGCTCATCGAGTGCTGCCTCGACCTGTACAACGCCGGCGTGGTCGTCGGTATCCAGGACCTCGGCGGCGCGGGCCTGTCCTGCGCCACCGCCGAGCTCGCCGCTGCCGGCGACGGTGGCATGCACGTGAACCTGGACAAGGTCCACCTGCGTGCCGAGGGCATGACCGCCGCGGAGATCCTCTCCTCGGAGTCGCAGGAACGCATGATGGCCGTGGTCACCCCGGACAACGTGGACGCGTTCATGGCCGTGTGCGAGAAGTGGGAGGTCATCGCCTCCGACCTCGGTGAGGTCACCGACGGCGACCACCTGGTCATCGAGCACCGCGGCGAGATCGTCGTCGACGCCGACGCCGCCACCATGGCAGATGAGGGCCCGGTCTACGACCGCCCCGTCGCCCGCCCGGACTTCCAGGACGCGCTCACCGCCGAGCCCGGCCTGACCCGTCCGACCTCGGTCGACGAGCTGCGCCGCACCGTGCTGGACCTGGCGGCGTCGCCCGCCCTGTGCTCGCGCGCCTTCATCACCGAGCAGTACGACCGCTACGTGCGCGGTAACACCGTGCTCGCGAAGGACGCTGACGCCGGCGTGCTGCGCATCGACGAGGAGACCGGCCGCGGCATCGCCGTGGCCACCGATGCGTCCGGTCGATACACCAAGCTCGACCCGAACACCGGTGCCCGCCTGGCCCTGGCCGAGGCGTTCCGCAATGTCTCGGTCACCGGTGCGACGCCGGTGGCGGTGTCGAACTGCCTGAACTTCGGCTCCCCGGAGGACGCCGGCGTGATGTGGCAGTTCCGCGAGGCCGTCCACGGCCTGGCCGACGGTTGCGCCGAGCTGGCGGTGCCGGTCACCGGCGGTAACGTGAGCTTCTACAACCAGACCGGTTCTGAGGCGATCCTGCCCACCCCGGTCATCGCCGTGCTCGGCACCATCGATGATGTCGCCACCCGCATCCCCACCCGCCCGACCGGTGGCGACCACGTGTTGTTGCTCGCCGGCGCCGAGACCGCCGATGAACTCGGCGGCTCGATCTGGCAGCAGGTCGCCCACTCCACCCTGGCCGGAATGCCGCCGACGGTGGACCTGGGTGCCGAGCAGAAGCTCGGTACCGCGATGGGGCAGCTGCGCGGCGTCGTCGCTTCGGCCCACGACCTGTCCGAGGGTGGCCTGTCCCAGGCTGTCGTGGAGTACGCGGTGCAGTCCGGCGCGTCTGTCTCCGTGGACCCGCTGGCCGCCCTGGCATCCGGCGCGACCACGGGTGAGGCTGTCGCTGATGTGTTCACCGGGCTGTTCTCCGAGACCGCCACGCGCGTGCTCGTCGCCGTGGACGCCTCCGACCCCTCGGCCGTGGACAAGGTCGAGGCCGTGTTCGCCGACAATGGTGTGCCGGTCAGCCGCATCGGTTCCAGCGTCTCCGGTCCTGCGTCCGATTCGCAGGACGCCACGATCGCCGTGACCACCGCTGGCGCGGAGTTCTCGCTGCCGGTGGCAGAGGCGAAGGCCGCCTGGGAGGGCACGCTGCCGTCGCTGTTCAGCCATGCCGTGGGAGCGAACTCCGTGGTGGAGTAGCACCGCTAGGCTCGGCCCTGAGGCCCGCTGTGGGGAGATCTCCCCACAGCGGGTTCTTTATATATGTGCATTTGATATTCTTCCATTGACTTTACTGGGTGCCTACATGGCACTCGACGTTTCACGAGGGAAGAATTCTCATGGCACACTATGACATCTACCAGTCCTTGGGGCTGGACCGGAGCGCCTCCACGAGTGAGCTCGATGGAGTGCTCGCTGAGCGGCTGGCAGCTACACCGCAGGACGATGTGGCGAGGCTCGACGAGCTGACCACCGCTCGCGCGGTCGTCGGCAACGAGACCCGGCGATCGCTCTACGACCAGCGTCTCGGCGACCCGAATGCCGCTGACATCGACGTGGCGTCCTTGAAAGAGCTCGCTGCACTCGACGTTGGTACGCAGGAGGGGCAGGGGAGTAGCGGTCAGTTCCAGCAGCAGGCCGGCCAGTTTGCCCGCACGGCCGGCGACAAGGCGTCCGCCGCTGGCCACCAGGTCCAGGACTCGTTCCGCCAGTCCAAGGGCCTGGCCATCGGCATCACCGCCGTGGTCACCGCCGTGGTCGTCCTGCTGGTCGGCTGGGGAATCGGCGCGTTGACCGGGGGCAAGACAGAGGACTTTTCGGCACCGAAGAAGGTAGTCGACGAGATGCTCGAACAGAACAATGCTGAGGATCTTCGAAACTGGTTGCAGGACAACACCGTCCACGAGTCCCGCGACGACGTGATGTCGGATATGAATGTCAGCAGCTCCAGTTCCTCGTCCTTCAGTGGCATGGACTCTTACTTCGGTGGGTCGGGCCTGTCTGCGACGGCTGGAATTACTGTGCAGCAGTACTCGATCTTGGGGGTGGAGTCGCTCGAAGAGATATACGACAGATTGGAGGACGGTGGCATCACTCGTGAGGAGGCTGAGTCTCTCGTCTACATCGGTATCACGGACGACGCCGGCAACGACAAGGCGACCATCACCCTCATTGAACGTGACGGGGACTACCGCATCGGCGATATCTACAAGTCCTGAGCCATATCCCAGGGAACCCAGCACTCACGAAGGAAGAACAACTCATGGCACATTACGACCTCTACCACTCCCTCGGGCTCTCCCGGCAGTCGTCTCCGGCGGAACTCGCCGCGGAACTCGACAACCAGCTCACGCAGGCACCCGCTGACGATGCCGGGCTGCAGGATCAGCTGTCCACGGCTCGGGCAATCCTCGGCGACGAGACCCGCCGCTCTCTCTACGATCAGCGACTTGATGATCCGTCCGCACCGGAGATCGACGTGGTCTCCCTCCGGGAGCTTGCTGCGCTGAATACCGGCGGCGCTCCGGCTCCCGCCGCAGCGAACGGCGCAGCATCCGGCGGGGCAGGGCAGTTCCAGCAGCAGGCCGGCCAATTCGCCCGCACTGCCGGCGACAAGGCGTCCGCCGCTAGCCACCAGGTCCAGGATTCCTTCAAGCAATCCAATATCCTGGCTATCGCCATCACCGCCGTGGTCACTGCGGTGGTTGTGGGCCTGGCTGGGTGGGCGTTGGGCCTATTCGGCGGCGGCGACCCCTACAAGGACGCGAAGAACATGACCAACGAGATGCTGGAACAGGGAAGTGCGGACGATCTGCGCTCCTGGATCCAAGAGAACTCCACCTACGAGGACCGCGACGACGTGCTGTCCACTTTGCGGCTCTCGGGTGATGGGTCGTTCAGCGGAATGGACTCCCTGTTCGGCGGAGGTCATCTCTCCGCCGGAGAGGTCGTGGCAAGCGATCAGCTTCTGATGATGACCTACGGAGACCTCGAGGACATCTACGAAGAATTTGCGGACGAAGGCTACTCCCGCGAGGAAGTCGACAGCATGGTCTTGGTCGGCGTGGCCGACGGCGGCGATGAGAGCAAGGGCTCCGTCCTCATGCTGGAACGCGACGGTGACTACCAGATCGTGCGTGTCGAGATCTTCTGACCTAGTTCATCGGGTACTGGCTCTCGTCGCGCAGCGGGTCCACCAGGGGCATGGGCCGGTACTTGGTACGCAGTTCGCGCAGCGTGGCGGCGTGCTGGGACAGTCGCTTGTCCTCCGGCGTGGTGGGGGTGAACTGCCGGGCGGCCAGGGGGTTGCCGTCGATGTCGGTGGCGATGTACGTCATCGAGGCGTGGATGCCGACGGGGAGGTTGCCGGTGCCCTCACGCGGGTCGCCGGCGCGCAGGTGCACCGACACCGACATGCTGCGCACGTCCGTGCGGATCACGCGGGCCTCGACCTCCACGAGGTCGCCGATGTGCACGGGACGGTAGAAGCGGAAACCGCCGGCGTAGACCGCCACGGTGCGCTCCCCGGTCCAGGCCGAGGTGCAGGCGGACGCCGCCTCGTCGATCCACTCCATCGCCGTACCACCGTGGACGTTGCCGCCCCAGTTCACGTCGGTGGGCTTGGCCATGAAGCGGTGCGTCATCCGCGGGGCGGTGGTGGCGGCGGGGTCGGAGGAGTAGCTCTGCTTGAGCATCTCCTCCTCGATGGCCTTGCGCAGCTGCACGCGCGACAGGGCCGCCTCCTGGACCCGCAGCCCCTTCTCGGAGCCGGGCTCGAAGTGCGGCACGGGCATGGACTTCCGGTTCTCGTCCATGGCGACGAAGATGACCAGGCAGTCGCAGGCGCGGGTGAACACGCCCTCACGCGGATCGGCGGAGAGCACCTCGTTGACGATGTGCATCGAGGATCGTCCGGTGTAGACGATGCGTGAGCGCACCTCGACGATGTGGCCCGAGGGGATCGGCCGGGTGAAGTGGATGTGCCCCACGTAGGCGGTCACGCAGTACGCGCCGGACCAGCCGACGGCGCAGGCATAGGCCCCCTTATCGATCCACTCCAGGACACGACCGCCGTGGACGCCCCGAGCACCCTGCATGAGGACGTCGGTCGGCGCAGCCATAAAGCGCAGCGTCGTCTCCGGTTGCAGCGCCCGTTCCTGCTCGTCTGCCCCTGTAACTGCCACAATCTGCCTTTCGTCTCACTGGTGAACACCGCCATACTACAGTCCCGGCCAGCGCCGCATTCCATCCCCGTGCACTCCCCGTATCATCGGGGGCATGTCACCGAGGCCGACGAAGACGACAGACCCCGCTGCGCTGCGCTCCGCGATGGTGGAGGTGTGGCCGTGGGTACGTGACCCGCAGGACGTCCCGCGCCCGTCACGCAGCGCCGTCGCCGCCGCCGTGCGGCTCAGCGTCGCCCAGCTCGAGCAGGACGCTCCGGGGCACAGTGTCGAGGTCAGGGTGCCGCCGTTCGCGGCGGCGCAGTGCGTCGAGGGGTCGGTGCACCGGCGGGGGACGCCACCGAACGTGGTGCAGTGCGATGCGCTCACGTGGCTGCGTCTGGCCGGCGGTCTCATCGACCTGGACGGTGCCGTGGCGGCGGGTGCGGAGGTGTCCGGGGCACACGCGGGTGACGTATCGCACTGGCTGCCGGTCGTCCGGGGTGTCTGAGTACGTCGGTCGCTGGTGGCACCGGGTAGGCTGGGTTCGGTTCAACGTAAGAACTTACTGCACGACGATCACCGCGAGTGAAGGCGAATTACTTTGACAGACCAGACCGATCCCCGCGACAGTTCCGGAGGCGCGAGCTACGCGGCCGCCGGCGTGGACATCGAGGCCGGCGACCGCGCCGTCGAGCTGTTCGCACCCATCGCCAAGAAGGCGACCCGACCCGAGGTCAGGGGAGGTCTCGGCGGCTTCGCCGGCCTGTTCGCCCTGGGGGACTACGAGAAGCCGCTGCTGGCCTCCGGATCCGACGGCGTCGGCACGAAGCTTGCGGTGGCGCAGGCGATGGACAAGCACGACACCATCGGACGTGACCTGGTGGCCATGGTCGTCGACGACCTGGTGGTCTGCGGCGCGGAGCCGCTGTTCCTGCAGGACTACATCGCCATCGGCAAGGTTGTGCCCGAGCACGTTGCCGAGATCGTCTCTGGCATCGCCGCCGGATGTATCGACGCTGGCTGCGCCCTGCTCGGCGGCGAGACCGCCGAGCACCCGGGCCTGATGGAGCCGGGCGAGTACGACGTCTCCGCCACTGCCGTCGGCGTGGTCGAGGAAGCCAAGCTGCTCGGCCCGGACCGCGTGCGTCACGGCGATGTGGTCATCAGCATGGCCAGCTCCGGGCTGCACTCCAACGGCTACAGCCTGGCGCGCCACGTCCTGCTGGAGAAGGCCGGTCTCGCCCTCGATGGTTACGTGTCCGACTTCGGACGCACCCTCGGCGAGGAGCTGCTGGAGCCGACGAAGATCTACGCGCTCGACTGCCTGGCGCTCGCCTCGGAGTGCGACGTGCACACCTACTCCCACGTCACCGGTGGTGGCCTGGCGGCGAACCTGGCCCGCGTGATCCCGGAGGGGCTCGTCGCCGAGCTCAACCGTGGGTCCTGGGAGCCGGCCCCGGTCTTCCGCACCATCGCCCAGCTGGGCAAGGTGTCGCAGGAGGAGATGGAGAAGACCTTCAACATGGGTGTCGGCATGGTCGCCGTCGTCGGTGAGGACGATGCGGAGCGCGCCCTGGCGATGCTCACCGCCCGCCACATCGACGCCTGGAAGCTTGGCCACGTCCGCCTGGCCGCCGAGGACGGCTCGGAGAACGGTGCCGCCGTGCGCGCCGAGCTCGTGGGGGAGCACCCGCGCACCTAAGCGCCGCAGTCAGAGGGGCCAAGATCGAGCGTGGGATGGTTGAATCATCGGGTT